>JBKJQQ010000224.1:0-6916 GCA_046593875.1 Mycobacteriales bacterium
GACCGACCACTTCGCCCCGCACAACCGCAAGGCCGACGCCCACGAGCCCACCTTCGACGGCGAGAAGGTCACCCTCATCCCGGAGGTGGCCAAGGCGCTGGCCGTCTTCGCCGAGGCGGGCCTGCTCGGCGGGACGCTGGACGAGGACCTCGGCGGGCTGCAGCTCCCGACGGTCATCGGCAACGCCGTCTTCGCCTGGTTCCAGGCGGCCAACGTCGGCACGAGCAGCTACCCGTTCCTGACGATCGGCAACGCCAACCTGCTGCTCGCCCACGGCTCGAAGGAGCAGGTCGACACCTACGTCCGGCCGATGGTCGAGGGCCGGTACTTCGGCACGATGTGCCTGTCCGAGCCGCAGGCCGGCAGCAGCCTGTCCGACGTGACCACGCGGGCCGAGCCGCAGGCCGACGGCACCTACCGCGTCTTCGGCAACAAGATGTGGATCAGCGCCGGCGACCACGACCTGACCGAGAACATCGTCCACCTCGTGCTCGCGAAGATCCCGGGCGGACCGGCTGGTGTGAAGGGCATCTCGCTGCTGCTCGTGCCGAAGACGGTCGTGGAGACGGGCGAGCGCAACGACGTCGTGCTGGCCGGCCTGAACCACAAGATGGGCTTCCGCGGCACCGTCAACACGCTGCTGAACTTCGGCGAGGGCAAGCACACCCCGGGCGGTCAGCCCGGCGCCGTCGGCTTCCTGGTCGGCGAGCCGCACCACGGGCTCAAGTACATGTTCCACATGATGAACGAGGCCCGCGTGGGCGTCGGTCTCGGCGCCACCGCGCTCGGCTACACCGGCTACCTGCACGCGCTGGACTACGCGAAGGGCCGCCCGCAGGGACGTCCCGTCGGCGCCAAGGACCCGGCCAGCCCGCAGGTGCCGATCATCCAGCACGCCGACGTGAAGCGGATGCTGCTGGCGCAGAAGGCCTACGTGGAGGGTGCATTGGCGCTCAACTTCTACTGCGGCCGGCTGCTCGACGAGGAGCACACCGGCGAGACCGACCAGGACCGCACGGACGCCCTGCTGCTGCTCGACGTCCTGACGCCCATCGCCAAGAGCTGGCCGAGCCAGTGGTGCCTGGAGGCCAACAGCCTGGCGATCCAAGTGCTCGGCGGCTACGGCTACACCCGTGAGTACCCCGTCGAGCAGCTCTACCGCGACAACCGCCTGAACCCGATCCACGAGGGCACGCACGGCATCCAGGGGCTGGACCTGCTCGGCCGCAAGATGGTCATGCAGGGCGGCGCCGGCCTGCAGCTGCTCGCCACCACGATGGACCGCACCATCGGCAAGGCCCGCGAGAAGGACGGCGAGCTGGCCGAGCTCGCCGCCCAGCTGCAGGAGTCCAGCGAGCGGATCGCCAAGACGACGACCGCGATCTGGAGCGCCGGCGACATCGAGGTCAGCCTGGCCAACGCCAGCCTCTACCTCGAGGCGGTCGGGCACGTCGTGCTGGCGTGGATATGGTTGGAGCAGCTGCTGGCCGCGGACGGCAAGCAGGGCGCCTTCTACGACGGGAAGCGCCAGGCCGGCCGCTACTTCTTCCGCTGGGAGCTGCCGAGGACGGCGGCTCAGTTCGCGCTGCTGGAGACCCTCGACACCACGTCGCTGGACACCTCGCCCGACTGGTTCTGACGGCCTGCTCTTGTTGTTCCAGCCCACCACCGCAGCAGGCGCGGCGTCACCCACAGCGCCGCCGCGTCGAAGAAGGCGTAGCCGCCGGCGATCCCGCTCGGCGGGTTGCCGATCGTGATCAGCCCGGTGATGTCGTACCGCTGCCACTCCCACGTGCCCAGCGACGTCCCGATGATCTCCAGGTAGCTCACGACCAGGAACGCCCCGGCGTACAGCAGCGGGCTCCTCCCCTTCCACATGAACAGCACGAGGCAGCCGAACCAGAAGGCGCCCAGCGCGTCCGGCCGGGAGGACAGCGTGATCCCCCACAGCGCCCAGCAGCCACCCGCCACCAGCGTCACCCCGACGAACGGTCGGGAGTGCCGATGCGCCCAGGCGCTGCGGCCGATCGCGAAGGCCGCCAGGTAGATCAGCCCGTGACCGGGCGGCACGAACGCCGGGACGTTCTCCAGCCGGTAGACGTAGACGCCGAGCCAGCCGGCGAACACGTACTCGATGACGGTGGCGTAGGCGACCACGACGCCGACCTGCACACGGGTCGCCCGGTCCTCGCCGTGCAGCGCCCACAGCAGGCAGGCCCAGGTACCGAGCCCGAGCAGCCGCTGCTCGGTGAGCGAGGCGCCGGTGTCCAGCCCCAGCACGACGACGACCCACAGGGCGACACCGCCGGCGAGCGCGGTGTTCCGGGTCAGGGGCACCCGTCGAGGGTGCCACGTACGTCGCGGATGTCGCGGTTCGGCTGCGCTGCGGCCGCGCGGGAGGGAGGATCGAGGTCCAGGACAGGAGGACGCTTGACGGCCGTGCACGCGTTGGCGCGCCTGCTCCGCGATGCCCAGCACGCGGCGCCCGACGACATCGTCGCCAACCTCGCGGAGGGTGCGCGGCTGCTCGGCGGCCGCGACCTGGTGCTCTACCTGATCGACTACGAGCAGCAGGTGCTCCAGCCGACGCCGGACCACCTGGAGCACGGCGGCGAGGTGCTGCCCGCCACGGTCATGGGCACCATGGCCGGCCGCTGCTTCACCAGCCAGGTGCTGCTCGAGGCGCCGCACGACGACGGGGTCCAGGTCTGGGTGCCGGTCAGCGAGCGGGCCGAACGGCTGGGCGTGCTGGCGATCACGGTGGACAGTCTGGACGACGGGGACCGCGGGCTCGCCGAGGAGCTCGGCCTGGTGGCCGCGCTGCTGGTGCTGGCGTCGTCGTCGTACTGCGACCGCTTCCACCTCCAGCGCCGGCGGCAGGACATGGACCTCGCGGCGGAGATGCAGTGGGCGCTGCTGCCGCCGTTGACCTTCGCCTGCGGCGGCACGACCGTCGCCGGTCTGCTGGAGCCGGCGTACGAGGTTGGCGGGGACTGCTTCGACTACGCGCTGAACGGCTCGACGCTGTCCTTCGCCGTCTTCGACGCGATGGGCCACGGCCTGCCCTCCAGCGTCATCAGCGGCCTGGCTGTCGGGGCCTACCGCCACGCCCGACGCGCCGGCATCCCGCTGGAGCGGCTGCTGTCCACGATGGAAGGCGCCGTCGCAGTGCTCATGGGCGACACGTTCGTCACCACGCTGGCCGGTGAGCTCGACGTCCGCACCGGCCTCCTGCGCTGGGTCAGCGGCGGGCACCCGTCCCCGCTCGTCCTGCGCGACGGGAGCCCGCTGCCCGACCCGGACGTCCCCGGCAGCCTGCCGCTCGGGCTGGGGCTGCTCGACCGCGAGGCGCGGGCGATGCCCCACGAGCTCTCCCTGCAGCCCGGCGACCGCGTGCTGCTCTACACCGACGGCGTCGTCGAGGCGCGGTCCCCCGAGGGCCAGGAGTTCGGCGCGGACCGGCTCGCCGACCTGTTCATCCGGGAGTCCGCCTCAGGGCTGCTGCCGTCGGAGGTGCTGCGCCGGCTGGTGCAGGGCTGCCTGGCGTTCCAGGGCGGGCGGCTGCGCGACGACGCGACGCTGCTGCTGCTCGAGTGGGACGGCGCGGGCTAGTCGCTGTCCCCGCCGGTCACGCCGTCCCCGAACGGGAGCAGGCACGCACCGCCGGCAGCCCAGCGCAGCGGTGCCTGCTGCTCCTCGACCAGCTCGGCCCCCGTCACGTGGACGGCGTCGAGCTCCTCGATCGGCACGGCGTAGGGGTTGGTCATGACCGCAGTGTGGGTCAGGCGGTGACGCCCGTCGAGCCCTGCCGGTCGTAGGTCACCTGGCAGAAGCCGTGGTTGCAGTAGCCGCCGGGGTTCTTCTTCAGGTACTGCTGGTGGTACGCCTCGGCGTAGTACCAGGGACCGGCGTCGGCGAAGGGCCGGATCTCGGTGGTGATCTCGCCGTAGCCACGGGCGGTCAGCGCCGCCTGGTAGCGCTCGCGCGATGCCTGCGCTGCCGCGAGCTGCGCGTCGCTCGTCGTGTAGATCGCCGTCCGGTACTGCGTGCCGTGGTCGTTGCCCTGGCCGTTCCGCTGGGTCGGGTCGTGGTTCTCCCAGAACGCCTTGAGCAGGACGTCGACGTCCACCACGCTCGGGTCGTAGACGACCTGCACGGCCTCGGTGTGACCGGTCATCCCGGTGCAGGTCTGCTCGTACGTCGGGTTCTCGGTGAACCCGCCCGCGTAGCCGGCCGCCGTCGAGTGCACGCCGGGCAGCTGCCAGAAGATCCGCTCGGCGCCCCAGAAGCAGCCCATGCCGACGTAGAGCACCTCACTGCCCTCGGGCCACGGACCGCTCATCGGCGTGCCGAGCACCTCGTGCGTCGCGGGCACGGCGAGCGGCTTCGCGCGGCCGGGCAGAGCGGTATCACGGGTCGGCAGGTCGGGCTTCGTGAACGGGTTCCACACGGCCGGGGCTCCAGACGGGTCAGGGGGGTCCTGCAGGGTGCAACTCACGCACCCGTCTCGCCGTTCCAGCGGGCCAACTTGCCGCCGCGGGCGACCGCCCGCAGCCGCGCCTCCGCGGCGTCCCGCACGTCGTTGTTGGCCACCACGAGCACCTGGTCGCCGGTGACGAAGTGCGTGTACGGACCGGGGACCAGCGACCGGCCGTCCCGGACGATGAGCGTGACGTGCGCGCCCGGCGGCAGGCGCAGCTCCTCGACGTAGACGCCGTGCAGCCGTGACCCGGGCGCCACCGCGAGCTGCAGCAGGTCGGCCCGCATCTGCTCGAGCGGTGCGGTCTCGACCTCGACGTCGATCGCACGCCCCTGGTCGACGACTCCCAGCCGACGACCGACCCAGGGCAGCGTCGGGGCCTGCACCAGCGTGTAGACGATCACCAGCACGAAGACCACGTCGACGACCCGCTCCGCGCCGGCCAGCCCCTGGGTGACCGGGATCGTGGCGATGACGATCGGGACCGCCCCGCGCAGTCCGGCCCAGGACAGGAACACCTGCTCTCGCCAGGGCAGTCGGAACGGCGCCGCGGACACCAGCACGGCCAGCGGCCGGGCGACGAACGTCGCGGCCGCACCGATCAGGAGCGCCTCCGGCACCGAGGACAGCAGGCGGGCGGGCGAGGCCAGCAGCCCCAGCAGCACGAACAGCCCGGCCTCGGCGAGCAGTGCCGTGGAGGAGGCGAAGCCGAGCACGGCGCGGCGGTGCGGCAGAGGGCTGTTGCCGAGCACCAGCGCCGCGAGGTAGACGGCCAGGAAGCCGCTGACGTGCAGGTTCTCCCCCGCCGCGAAGGCCAGCAGCGCCAGCGCGACCGTGGCCAGCGGGTAGAGGCCGGCGGAGGCCAGCGCGGCCCGCGACAGCACCTCGCGCCCGAGCCGCCCCACCACCAGGCCGAGCACGGCCCCGCCGAGCAGCTCCACGACGACCAGCAGCACGCCCTCGAGCACCGAGGTGGTGGCCCAGGCCTCGGACGAGGCGAGCACGACGAGGACGACCACGGGCGCGTCGTTCAGCCCGGACTCCGCCTCCAGCGTCGCACTGATCCGCTTCTTGAGCGGGAGCCGCCGGAGCACGCTGAACACCGCGGCCGCGTCGGTGGAGGCGACGACGCTGCCGAGGATGACCGCGGTGCGGGCGTCGACCCCCAGCACGAGGTACGACAGCCCGGCCACCACGGCCACGCTCACCGCCACGCCCACGGTCGCCAGCACCGCCGCGAAGGGCAGGACCGGCCGCACCGTCTTCCAGCGGGTGGTCAGCCCGCCCTCAGCCAGGATCAGCGCGAGGGCGACCAGCCCCAGCTCGGCCGTGAGCGCGTAGTCCGAGAACTGGATGCCCAGCCCGGCCTCGCCGAGCAGCAGCCCGACGGCCAGGTAGATGAGCAGCGCGGGCAGCCCCGTCCGGCTGGCCAGCCGCACCGCGAGGACGGCCACCAGCAGCACTGCGCACGACACGAGGAGGACGAGCTGGAAGTCCTCCACCTCGTCCTCCTCGCGTCGTCGGCGTCCTTAGACCGTGCCACCCTCTCGCGACACCCGGGCGGGGCGGGGCGTCGGGCGGGGCTTGGAGCGCGTGCGCGGCGAGGCGCTGCTCGTCCGGCGCTTGGGCATCGGCGGCGGCGCGCTGTTCTTCTTCTCCAGCTCCATCATGAGCGGGCTGGCGACGAAGGCAGAGGAGTACGTCCCGACGAACAGACCGATCAGCAGCGCCAGGGCGAAGTCGGTCAGCGACCGGCCACCCAGGAACGTCAGCGCGCCGAGGATGAAGAACGCGCCCAGACCGGTGTTGATCGTGCGCGGGGCGGTCGCGATGATCGCCTCGTTCACGACGCTGCGCAGCGGCTTGGTCCGGTTGTTCGCCCAGGTCTCGCGGATGCGGTCCATCGTGACGACGGAGTCGTTGACCGAGACGCCGATGATCGTCAGTGCCGCGGCCAGGAACACGCCGTCGATCGGCTTGCCGAGCCAGGCGAAGATGCCGATCACGATCAGCACGTCGTGCAGCATCGCGAGCACGGTGCCGGCCGCGAAGGTCCACCGGAAGCGGATCGCCAGGTAGGCCAGCTGTGCGAGCAGGGCGATGACCAGCGCGATGATCGCCTTCGTGCGCAGCTCGTCCCCGAGCGTCGGGCCGATGAGGTCGTCGGCGCTGATGGTCGCCTCGCCGCCCACCTCGGACAGCGCGGTGCGGACCTTCTCGACCTCGTCATCGGAGATCTTGGCCGTGCGGACGGTGATGTTGTCCTCGTTGCTCTGCTGCACGACCGCGGTCGGGAAGCCGGCCTCCTCGACGGCACGGCGCGCGTCGACGACGGAGACCTGCTGCGTCGTGGAGTACTCCACGACCCGGCCGCCGGTGAACTCGACGCCGAAGTTGAAGCCGCGCACGAACATGCCGGCGACGCAGACCAGCAGC
>JBKJQQ010000239.1:0-18343 GCA_046593875.1 Mycobacteriales bacterium
GCCGTGCCGTACCACCCGATCATCGCCGCGCCGATCGCGCTGGTGATGTGGTCGTAGCCGGGCGCGATGTCGGTCGTCAACGGACCGAGCGTGTAGAACGGCGCCTCCTTGCAGACCTCGAGCTGCAGGTCCATGTTCTCCTTGATCTTGTGCATCGGCACGTGGCCGGGGCCCTCGACCATGACCTGCACGTCGTACTCCCACGCGACCTTGGTCAGCTCGCCCAGGGTGCGCAGCTCACTGAACTGGGCGTCGTCGTTGGCGTCGGCGATGCACCCCGGACGCAGCCCGTCGCCGAGGGAGAACGTGACGTCGTAGGCCGCCATCAGCTCGCACATCTCGCGAAAGTGGGTGTACAGGAAGTTCTCCTGGTGGTGCGCCAGGCACCAGGCGGCCATGATCGACCCGCCGCGGGACACGATGCCGGTCTTGCGGGTCGCGGCCAGCGGGACGTAGCGCAGCAGCACCCCGGCGTGCACGGTGATGTAGTCCACCCCCTGCTCGAACTGCTCGACCATAGTGTCGCGGTAGATCTCCCAGGTCAGGTCCTCGGCCTTGCCGTTGACCTTCTCCAGTGCCTGGTAGATCGGGACCGTGCCGATCGGGACGGCGCTGTTGCGGATGATCCACTCACGGGTGGTGTGGATGTTGCGCCCGGTCGACAGGTCCATCACGGTGTCGGCGCCCCAGCGGGTCGCCCAGGTCATCTTGTCGACCTCCTCCTCGATGGAGGAGGCGACCGCGCTGTTGCCGATGTTGGCGTTGATCTTCACCAGGAAGCCGCGACCGATCGCCATCGGCTCGACCTCGGGGTGGTTCACGTTGAGCGGGACGACGGCGCGGCCGCGGGCGATCTCGTCCCGCACGAACTCCGGCGCCAGACCCTCGCGCAGGGCGACGAACTCGACCTCCGGCGTGATGACACCCGCTCGGGCGTAGGCCATCTGGGTCACGGTCTTGCCCTTGACCGCCCGCAGGGGCTGCCGCGTATTGGCGAACACGCTGTCGAGGTTGCGGTGCTCACTCCCGCCCCCCGCCCGGTGGTCGTGCGACTTGAGCCCGTTGTCCACCGGCTGCACCGGTCGGCCGTCGTACGCCTCGACGTCCCCGCGCTCGGCGATCCAGTCCTTGCGCAGCGCCGGCAGGCCCAGGCGGACGTCGGTGCGCAGCGTCTCGTCGGTGTACGGACCGGAGGTGTCGTAGAGGACGACGCTGTCGCCGGTCGACAGGACGACCTCGCGCATGGGGATGCGCATGTCGGGTCGGCTGCCCTGCAGGTAGGTCTTGCGGCTGCCCGGGAACGGGGTGCCTTGGGTGGTCGGTGCGTCGTCGACAGCAGTCATGAGGGGTTCCTCCCTACGCCGGTGCTAGCCGGGTCAGGTGCGAACGGTCGACGGCCGGTCCTGCCGCCCTCTCAGCCTCGGCGCGAGGCTCCCGCGGGTCGCCTCGGACACTACGGCAGCACCCCCTCCTTGCCGCTTGTCCGCCCGCAGCAACATCCTCCGGCCTCGTTGATGTTGCTGCGGGCGGACAAGCGGGGGTGGGGGGGCAGGATGGGCGGATGCGCGAGGTGGAGGTACGAGACGACGGCATCCGGCTGGGCCAGCTGCTGAAGCTGGCCGGTCTGGTGGACCAGGGCTCGGACGTCCGGCCGCTGCTGGAGGAGGGCGTCGTCACGGTCGGCGGGCGCCTGGAGACCCGTCGCGGGCGGCAGCTCAAGAAGGGCGACGTCGTCGCGGTCGGCGACGAGAAGGTCCGGCTGGTCTAGCCGTTCGCCTTGAGCCAGCGGCCCATCGAGGCGACCGCCTCCGCCGCCTCGGGCAGCAGCGCGGCCTGCAGGTGGGCGTCGTGCCAGAGGCCGGGCAGCAGGACCTGCTCGCCGCCGAGCCGCTCCCCCTCCGGTCGCAGCCGCTCGTGCTCGCTGACGTGCACCAGCAGGGGCACGCCGTCAGGCGCGTGCAGCTGCCTCGCCGGGACGCCGGCGGCGCGGACGCCCTGCTGGAGCCAGGCCGTCCGGATCAGCGGGTCGTCGCCGGTCCAGGCCGCGCTGGTCGCCAGCGTCAGGTCGACCATCGGCGAGACCAGCGCCAGCGCAGCCGGACGCCGCTGCTCGGCGAGCAGCAGCGCGAGCGCCCCGCCGGCGGAGTCGCCCACGACGCTGGTGCCGTCGCCGAGCTCGTCGAAGGCGGCCACCGCGTCGTCGACCGCGGCCGGGAAGCGGTGCTCGGGCGCGCGGCGGTAGTCCAGGACGTGCACGTGGCAGCCGGCAGCGGCGGCGAGGTGCGCCGCGAAGGCGCGGTGCGTGCGCGGCGAACCGGTAAGGAAGGCGCCGCCGTGCAGCAGCAGCACGCGCCGCTCAGGGTCGCTGCCCGCCGGGGTCACGCGCTCGGCCGGGCGGCCGCCGAGCGTGCTGCGCAGGACGGTCACTCCCTCGGGCAGCGGGATGCCGGTGGCCGCCAGCTCGAGCACGGCCCGCTGCACGGCGACCGGCACCTGCGGACCGAGCACCGGGCGGACGAGCCGCATGACACCCCGGAGCAGCGCGGTCCTCACCGCGGCGTGACCAGGTGGTCGTCGAGCCGGATCCGCTTGGTGCGCAGGCGGAACTCGATCGTGGTGCCGGGCCAGTTCTGGGTGTTGCGGCCGTTGGCGTCGAGGTACCAGCTCGTGCAGCCGCCGGCGAACACCGTCGTCTTCAGCCGCGTCTGGAGCCGCGCGTTGAACGCCCGCATGGCCTCGGCCCGCACCTCGACCGTGCCGACGGCGCGCACCAGGCGCACCGCCTCGCGCAGGTAGGCGATCTGGCTCTCGAGCATGAGCACGATCGAGCTGTGCCCGAGGTTGGTGTTGGGGCCGTAGAGCAGGAACAGGTTCGGGAAGCCGGCGACCGTGGTCCCGAGGTAGGCCTCCGCACCCTGCGCCCAGGCGTCTGCGAGCCGGCGGCCCTCACGCCCGACGACCTCCATCGGCGCCAGCAGCTCCGTGGCCGCGAAGCCGGTGCCCAGGATCAGCGTGTCCACCTCGTGCAGCACGCCGTCCGCGGTCAGCAGACCCTCCGGCACGACGCGGTCGATGCGCTCGGTCACCACGTCGACGTGCGGCAGCTGCAGCGCGGGGTACCAGTCGTTGCTCTGCAGGATGCGCTTGCAGCCGATCGGGTCGGGCGGCGTGAGCCTGGCGCGTAGCACCGGGTCGGGCACCGCCTTGCGCAGCTGCCGGGCGAACTTGACCTCGTAGGTGGCCATCAGCCGCGGCTCGGTGTTGAAGCCCAGGCTCCGCGTCTCGTTGACGCAGAAGGTCCGCAGCCGGTCGAGCGTCAGCAGCCACGGCGCCCGCTCCAGCGCCTTCTGCGTGACGGGGCCGTACGCCCGGTCCGGCTTGGCGATGACGTGCGGCGCGGAGCGCTGGAACAGGGTGAGATGCGCTACCTGCTGGGCGATCTCGGGGACGAACTGGATGGCGCTCGCGCCGGTGCCGAGCACTGCCACCCGACGCCCGCGCAGGTCGTGGTCGTGGCTCCACTCCGCGGAGTGGAACGTCGTGCCGGCGAAGTCGTCGAGGCCGGGCAGGTCCGGGCGCCGGGGGCGGCTGAGCTGACCGCAGGCCGCGACGACGACGTCGGCCTCGTGGGTGGTGCCGTCCGAGAGCGCGAGCCGCCACTGCCTGCCGTCCCAGGTGGCCGACAGCACCTCGGTCCGGAACCGCACGTGCGGGAGCACGCCGAAGTCACGGGCGACCCGGCGCAGGTAGTCGTGGATCTCGCTCTGCACCGCGAAGCGCCGCGACCAGCGGCCGGTCGGGGCGAACGAGAAGGAGTAGAGGTGGCTGGCCACGTCGCAGGCCGCCCCCGGGTAGGTGTTGTCGCGCCAGACACCGCCCACGTCGTCGCTGCGCTCGAAGAGCACCAGGTCGCGCTCGCCGTCCTGCAGCAGACGCACGGCCGCGCCGATGCCGGCGAAACCGGTGCCCACGATGGCGATCCGGGTCACGGGTCGCTCCCCCCTCCGAGCACGCGCTGCAGCTCCTCCGTCAGGCGGTCGAGGTCATCGGGGACGTCGACGCGCCAGTGGCCCCCCACCGGCCGGACCCCGTTGGGAAGATCCTCGCGCACGGCCGGGACTCCGGTGCACAGCAGGTACGGCGCCTGCGAGCCGGGGACGACCTCGAGCCCGAGGCCCCCCAGCGCGGCGGCCAGCCGCTCGCGGCCCTCCTGCGTCGCCTTCTCCGCCGCGCGGACCGGCCCGCGGCCCATGCAGGTCTCCAGCGCGGTCAGTGCCAACGTCGAGACCGGCCACGGCTGCTGCTCATCTCGGAGCTCCCGGACCAGGTCAGGTACCGCCAGCAGGTAGCCCACCCGCAGCCCGGCCAGCCCCCACATCCGGCTCAGGCTGCGCACGACCACCAGCCCGGGCACGTCGGTGCGACCGCCCAGCGAACCGGGGACGGCGTCGCCGTAGGCCTCGTCCACGACGACGGTCCGACCCGGCCGGCACAACCCCTCGACCTCGGTGACCCGGCCGGCGGCGTCGGGCGAGCCGACCAGCACGAGGTCGGCCTCGTCCGGGACGTCGGCGACGGGCGGGAAGAGCTCGTGGTGCGCGTCCACCGCGACGGCGCGCTCCGGGCGGAGCACCCGCTCGAGCAGCAGCAGCCCCTCGGAGGCACCGGCGGTCAGCAGGACGTCGGCCTCGTCGCGCTCGTGCCGGCGGGCCACCGCGCGCACCGCCGCCGCCGGGTCCGGGTGCTCGCCGAGCCCGTCCACCGCGCGGTCCAGCCGGCCGCGCAGCCAGGCGGGCGGACCGCTCACGCGTCGAACCAGCGCAGCGCCCCGCGCAGGTGCACGACGTCACCGATGACCGTGGTCACCGGCGACCGCAGGCCGGCTTCGGCGACGTCGTCGGCCAGCTCGGCGAGCGTGCTGACCACGACCCGCTGCGTGCTGGTCGTGCCGTCCTGGATGCAGGCCGCGGGCGTGTGCGCGGGCCGACCTGCCGCCACCAGGAAGGCAGCGACCAGGCGCAACCGGTCCAGCCCCATGAGCACGACGACCGTCCCGCTGCCCTGCGCGAGGGCCTCCCAGCGCACCGTGCTGGCCGGGTCGGCGGGGTCCAGGTGGCCGGTGACGATGGTGACGTCCTGTGCGAAACCCCGCGCCGTCACCGGGATCCCGGCGTAGGCCGGCACGGCGATGGCCGAGGAGATGCCGGGCACGACCTCGTACGCGATGCCCTCCTCGACCAGGGCGGCAGCCTCCTCCCACCCGCGGCCGAAGACGAACGGGTCGCCGCCCTTGAGCCGGACCACGCGACGGCCGGCCTGCGCGTGGGCGACGAGCTGCGCGTTGATGTCCTCCTGGGCCAGCGCCGTGCCGGTCCAGCTCGCCTTGCCGACGTCGAGCACCTCGACGCCGTCGCGGCAGTGCGCCAGGACATCGGGGTGCACGAGCCGGTCCACCAGCACCACGTCCGCCTGCGCCAGCAGCTCGGCGGCGCGCAGGGTGAGCAGCCCTGGGTCGCCGGGGCCGGCGCCCACGAGGGCGACGCGCGTGCTGCTCATGCGCACATCGTCGCCTGCCCCCGCCGCACTAGCCTCCGCGGGCATGAGCTCCGGGGATCCGCTGCCGTCGACGTTCCTGCCACGGCACGTCCCGCCCGGTCGCCGGACGGCCGTGCTGCTGCTGACCTGCCCGGACACGCGCGGCATCGTCGCGGCGGTCGCGGAGTTCCTCGCCCGGCACGGCGCGAACATCGTCGAGGTCGACCAGCACACCGACCACCACGACGGGATGTTCTTCCAGCGCGTGGAGTTCGAGCTGGCCGGCTTCGACCTGGAGCCGGGCCAGGTGCTCGCGGCGTTCCGCGAGGTGAGCGACCGCTTCGGGATGGAGTGCGAGCTGCGGCTGCCCGAGAACGTCGCCCGCATCGCGGTCCTGGCCAGCAAGCAGCCGCACTGCCTGCTCGACCTGCTGGCCCGCTGGCGGACCGGCGAGCTGCACGCCGACCTCGCCTTCGTGGCCAGCAACCACGACGACCACGCCGAGGCCTGCGCGTTCTTCGGGGTGCCGTTCCACCACCTGCCGGTCGAGCCCGGCGGCAAGCCCGCACAGGAGGCCCGGCTCGCGCAGCTGGTCGACGACGCCGGCGTCGAGCTGATCGTGCTGGCCCGCTACATGCAGGTGCTGTCCGAGGACCTCGTTGCGCGCTACCCGCACGGGATCATCAACATCCACCACTCGCTGCTGCCGGCGTTCGTGGGCGCCAAGCCCTACCACCAGGCGTACGAGCGGGGCGTCAAGGTGATCGGCGCGACGGCGCACTACGCGACTGCGGAGCTGGACCAGGGGCCGATCATCGCGCAGGACGTCGCCCGGGTGACCCACCGCGACTCGGTCGAGGACCTGGTCGCCCGCGGCCGCGACCTGGAGGCGCTGGTGCTGGCCCGCGCCGTGCGGCTGCACCTGGCCGCCAAGGTCCTGGTCTACGGCAACCGGACCGTCGTCTTCGGCTGAGTCAGGCGCTCGGCGGGTCCACCAGCGCGCGCAGCACCGGCTCCATCAGCCGCTCGACGTCCTCGCGGGAAGCGCCTGCCACTGCGGGCATCTCGATCAGGTAGCGGGCCATCCCCAGACCCATCATGCAGGCGCCGATCAGGCCGGCCCGCAGCTCGGCGTCGTCGCCGCCGAGGGTCCGCGCGACCCCCTCCGCCCGCTCGCACATGACCTCGTCGCGCATGACCGCGGCCGCCGACGGATGGGTCAGGCAGCTGCGCATGAGGGCGACCGCGGCCTCCTTGCCCTCCCCCTCGAAGCGGGTGAAGAAGTCGGCGAGAGCGGCGTCCGGGAGGTCCGCGCGGTCGACGGCCAGGACCGTCTCCTGCTCGCTCGGCCAGCGGGAGGCCTCGGCGAACAGCCGCTCCTTGCTGCCGAAGTACTGCATCACCAGGGCCGGGTCGATGCCGGCCTTCGCGGCCACGGCGCGGATGGTGGCCCGCTCGAAGCCCGCCTCGGCGAAGGCCTCGCGGGCGGCGTCCAGGATCGCCGTCTCGGTCCGGCGGCGGCGCTCGTCGCGCGGCACGGACTCGGTCGTCATACGTTCACTCTACGCCGGTTGACCGGCCCGCGGAGCGGGTCTACCGTCGTTGAGTCAACACTCGTAGAGGGGGCTCCGCACCATGTCGCTCGTCGAACCCGGCCGTCCCGTCGTGGACACCGCACCGCCCGTCCGCAAGCGGCTGGCGCTCGCGGTCCTCGCGATCAGCCAGCTCATGGTCGTGCTGGACGCGACCATCGTGAACGTCGCGCTGGAGCGCATCCAGGTGGCGCTGGCCTTCGAGACGCAGTCCGACCTGCAGTGGATCGTGACCGGCTACGCCCTCACCTTCGGCGGCTTCCTGCTGCTGGGCGGCAAGCTCGCCGACCGGCTGGGGCGCCGCAAGGTCTTCATCGGCGGCGCGATCCTGTTCGCGATCGCCTCGCTGCTCGGCGGCATCGCCGACAGCCAGGGTCTGCTCATCGCGGCCCGCGCCCTGCAGGGCCTGGGCGGCGCGCTCATGTCGCCGGCCGCGCTGTCGCTGCTCACCGTCGTGTTCGCCGAGGGCAAGGAGCGGAATCGTGCGCTCGGCATCTGGGCCGGCATCACCGCCGGCGGTGCCGCGCTCGGCCTGGTGCTCGGCGGCCTGCTCACCGAGTACCTCTCCTGGCGCTGGGTCTTCTTCGTCAACGTGCCGATCGCGGCCTTCGCCGTCTTCGGCGCTTTGAAGTGGGTGCCGGAGAGCCGGGACGAGCGGGCCCGCGGCTTCGACGTGCCCGGCGCCGTCCTGGTCACCGGTGGCCTGATGGCCTTGGTCTACGGCTTCGCCGAGGTCAACGAGGACCGCTACAGCAGCGGGGTGAAGGCCGGCTTCTTCCTCGCCGCCGCCGTGCTGCTGACGGCGTTCGTCGTGGTGCAGCGGCGTACGGAGAACCCGCTTCTGCCGTTCCGACTGTTCAAGAACCGCAGCCTGCTCGGGGCC
Organism: Mycobacteriales bacterium; assembly: GCA_046593875.1. GTDB lineage: Bacteria > Actinomycetota > Actinomycetes > Mycobacteriales > SCTD01 > SCTD01. The sequence goes on from JBKJQQ010000239.1 coordinate 8,011, forward strand.
GACGTCGGCGCCCTGCTCATCGGCGCCGGCATCTTCGCCATCTTCTTCTTCCTGACGCTGTGGATGCAGATCCTCAACGGCTACAGCCCGATCCGCGCCGGCGTGGCCTTCCTGCTGATGCCCGTCGTGATCGGCATCGGCGCCGGCATCTCCACCCAGCTGCTCGGCAGGATCGGGCCGCGGCCGCTGCTGCTCGTGGGCCCGCTGATCGCGGCCGCCGGGCTGGTCCAGCTGGCGCTGCGGCTGGAGCCGGACTCCAGCTTCGTCGGCGTGCTGGTGCCGGCCATGGCCAGCGTCGCGCTCGGCATGGGTCTGACCTTCGTGGCCCTCACCAGCGCCGCCGTGGCGGGCGTCCCGCCCGAGGACGCCGGCATCGCCTCCGCTCTGCTCAACGCCGGCCAGCAGGTCGGCGGTGCGCTCGGGCTCGCGGTGCTGGCCGCCGTCAGCAGCGGGCGCACCCAGGACCTGCTGCCCGACGGCGTCGGCGGGCTGGAGGCGCTCGCGCCGCAGCCGGGTGCCGCCGGTCCTCCGGACCCGGCCCTGGTCGGCCAGGTCTTCAGCGCGGTCAACGACGGGTGGAACCTCGGCTTCGGCGTGGCCGCGGTCTTCCTGGTCGCCGCCGCCGTCGTGATGTCCTCGCTGGTCAAGGTCGACAAGACCGAGGCGGCCGCCGCCCTGAAGGACGGCATGGCCCACGCCGGCTAGCCACCGGGTCGGAACCGGCACACACCGGGCGCGCAGGTGCGACCCTGGACCGGTGCGCCGACCCCTGCTCCTGGCCGTCGCCGCCGCGCTCCTGACAGCCTGCGGCGGCGGCGCAGCCTCGACCGCGGCGCCCGCACCGGAGCCGGTCCCCACCGTCGTCCGGTCCACGCCGCCGCCGTCGCCCCCCGCTGCCCCCTCCCCGAGGGCCGCGCCGGTCTGGGTCGTGGGCGCCTCCCCGCTCCCGCTACGGGCGGACGGCTTCGGCGAAGTGCTGCCCACCCCTCCCCTGCTCCGCGACCGGCGGATGACCGCGCCGGACCGGCTCCCCGCCCCCGCGGCCGGTCGCTTCGCCGCGACGGTGTCGGCCGTGACCCCGGCGATCCGCGCCCGGATGGGCGAGACCTGGTCGCCCGCCTGCCCGGCCGCCCTGGCCGACCTGCGCTACGTCACGGTGTCCTTCCAGGGCTTCGACGGCAAGGCCCACACCGGCGAGCTGGTCGTCCACACCGAGGTCGCCGACGACCTGGTCGCGGTCTTCCGCCGGTTGTTCGCCGACCGCTTCCCGTTCGAGGAGATGCGGCTGCCGACCACGGCCGACCTGCGCGCCGCCCCCACCGGCGACGGCAACAACACGGCGTCGTACGTCTGCCGTGCCTCGCGCGGGCAGACGAGGTGGAGCCAGCACGCGTACGGCCTCGCGGTCGACCTGAACCCGTTCCACAACCCGCTGGTGAAGCGGGACCTCGTGGTGCCGGAGCTGGCCGGCGCCTACGCCGACCGCGACGCCGTACGACCGGGCATGCACGTGGACGGCGGTCCGGTGGTGCGGGCCTTCGCGGCGGTCGGCTGGGAGTGGGGCGGCGACTGGCGCAGCAGCAAGGACTACATGCACTTCAGCCGCAACGGCCAGTAGCCCTCGAGTGAGGTCCACAGCGCCCGAGCGCTGGGGATCTCACGTCAGGGGTGGGCGCGTCACACGCGCTGGGTGGCAGATCCGGTGTCGTCGCGGGTGAAGGCGACCGGCGCCTCGAAGGCCGCGCGGCGTGACGCCCGCCGCAGGGCCGCGAGGACCGCGGGCCCGGCGAGCAGGACCAGCACGACGGTCGTGATCGCGCGGCCGAGGTCCCAGCCGAGCGAGGTGGCCAGCGTGAAGAGGAAGAAGGCGTGCAGGTTCTCGGCGGTGCTGCGCGCCGCGTCGAAGGACAGCTGGTTGCTGCTGCCGAGGGCGAACGGCCAGAAGGAGAGGTTGAGCAGCACGCCGAACAGCAGCGAGGAGAACGCCGCGTAGGCCGCCAGCACCGCCAGCTCGAGGCGTCCGCGCACCGCCGGCAGCAGGCCTGCGCCCAGGCCGACCCAGGCCGCACCCAGCATCTGGAACGGCAGCCACGGGCCGACGCCGCCGGTCAGCAGCGCGCTGGAGAACAGCGTGGTGGCGCCCAGCACGAAGCCGAACCCGGGTCCGAACACCCGGCCGCCCAGCACGAGCAGGAAGAAGACGGTCTCGACGCCGGCGGTGCCGGCGCCGAGCGGGCGCAGGGCCGCACCCAGGGCGCTGAGCACGCCGAGCATCGCCAGCGCCTTGGTGTCCAGGCCGCCGTCGGACATCTCGGCCAGCACCACGCCGAGCAGGACCGGCAGCAGCAGCGCGAACACCAGCGGGGCGCTGGTGCTCTCCAGCACCGCGCCGGGGTCGACGAGCAGCGGCCAGCAGAAGGCGAGCAGTCCACCGACCGACGCCAGCACGAGAGCGAACGCAGCGCGCGGCCGGACCCGCAGGACACGGGCATCGCGCGTCCGGGGACGCCGACCTGTCGCGAGCGCGGTCGTCATGGGGTGCTCATCATGCGGGCCTCGGCAGGTCGAGCGCGTCGGCCACGTCCGCCACGGTGAGCCACGGGCGCGGGGACAGCACCTTGGCGACCTGCGGCGCGAAGACCGGCGAGGCCAGGACGACGTCGGCCGTGGGTCCGTCCGCGACGATCTCGCCCTCGGCCATGACCACGACGCGGTCGCAGGTGGACGCGACGAACTCCACGTCGTGGGTCGACACGACCACGGCCGTCCCGTCGGCGGCCAGCGCCCGCAGGACGGTCGTGAGGCGGGCCTTGGCGGCGTAGTCCAGCCCGCGGGTCGGTTCGTCGAGCAGCAGCACGCCCGGGGACGCCGTGAGCTGGACGGCCAGCACCAGGGCGAGCCGCTGTCCCTCGGACAGGTCGCGCGGGTGGGCGGCGCGGTCGACGCCCGGGAGCAGCCGCGTGAGCAGCGCGTCACCGGTCCCGGCGGGCTGGTCGGACTCGACGTCGGCCTGCGCCAGCTCGGCGGCGACGGACTCCAGGTAGAGCAGGTCGGCGGCGGTCTGCGGAACCAGCCCGACCAAGCGCCGGGCGGCAGCCGGTCCGAGCGCAGCGGGGTCCTGGCCGACCACGGAGACCGTGCCGCTGCTCCGCCGGCCGGCGCCCTGCAGGGCCCACAGCAGCGAGGACTTGCCGGCGCCGTTGCGCCCCATGAGCCCGCACACCTGGCCGGTCCGCAGCTGCAGGTCGACCTCGCGCACGGCCACGACGTCGCCGTAGCGGACCACGACCCCCTCGGCCCGCAGCGCCTCGGTGCCGGGTCGGACGACCGACACCGGCGGCATGGTCAGCCGCTCGCGCAACGGCCCGGCCATCCGCCGGGCGTCGCGCACCGACAACGGCAGCGGGTCCCAGCCGGCCAGCCGGCCGAGCTGGACGACCGGCGGGGCGAGCACGCCGCGCGCCATCATCCGGGCCGGCGGTCCGCTGGCGACGGTGCCGTCGCCGGGCAGGTGCACGACGCGGTCGGCGTACTGCAGCACCCGCTCGAGCCGGTGCTCGGCCACCAGCACGGTCACGCCGAGGTCGTGCACGAGCCGGGTGATGGCGGCCAGCACCTCCTCGGCCGCGGTCGGGTCCAGCGCCGAGGTCGGCTCATCCAGGACGAGCACCCGCGGGTGGGCGGTGAGGACGGCGCCGATGGCCGCCCGCTGCTGCTGCCCGCCGGACAGGTCGGCCAGCGCACGCCCGCGCACGTCGGCCAGGCCGAGCAGGTCGAGCGTCTCCTCGACCCGCTTGCGCATGAGGTCCGGCGGCAGCCCGAGCTGCTCCATGCCGTAGGCCAGCTCCTCCTCGAGCGTGTCGGTCACGAAGCCGGCCAGCGGGTCCTGCCCGACGACGCCGACGACGTCGGCCAGCTCGCGCGGCGGGTGGGTGCGGGTGTCCCGGCCGTCGACGGTGACGCGGCCGGCGAGGGTGCCGCCGGTGAAGTGCGGGACGAGCCCGTTGACCGCACCGAGCAGCGTCGACTTGCCGGCGCCGGTACGGCCCAGCACGACGCACAGCTCACCCTCGGGCACGTGCAGGTCGACGTCGCGCAGCACGGGCGCGGACGCGTCCGGATAGGTCACCGTGACGCTCTCGAAGCGGATCACACCGCCACCCTCTCGCGGACCGCGGTGGTTTTGGCGCGCGCCCGTACGGGCAGCGGCGCGACGAAGGCCGGCACCAGGCCGAGCAGCACCGCACCGAACGGCACCAGCGGCAGGTCCGGCCAGCGCAGCGGGTAGAGCGACGGGTGCAGCAGCAGCGGGTCGTACGAGCTCGCGAGCACCATCACCAGCGCGCACACGACACCGGTGCCGGCGACCATCCACTCCGGCGCGCGCCACGGGTCCGGCCGGTAGGTGGTCCGAGTGATGCGCCGACCGCCGAGGACCAGACCTGCTGCGGACAGGGCGATCCCGAGCGCGAGCGCGCCGAAGCCGAGGGCGCGAGGGGCCGTCGCGTCCAGCAGTCCGTAGAGGCCGAGGCAGAGTCCCAGCAGTCCGCCGAGCACGAGCGCGGCCGTCGCCCGCCGCAGCCGGCGCGGGACCTCACCTGCCCGGCCGTAGCCCCGCGAGTCCATCGCGGCGGCGAGCATCAGCGACCGCGACAGCGCGTCCTCGAGCACCGGGATCGCGATGGAGCGCACCGCGCGCAGGCCGCGCGCGGACGCGCCGCGCAGCCGACGGGCCCGGCGCACCCGGAGCACGCTCTCGACCAGCTGCGGCGCAATCGTCAGCGCGACGACGACGGCCACGCCGATCTCGTAGAGGGCGGGTGGCAGCGAGCGCAGCGCGCGCTTGGGGTTGGCCAGCGCGTTGACGGCGCCGACGCAGCAGAGCAGCGCGGCCAGGCGCAGGCCGTCGTAGACCGCGGCCAGCACCTCCTCGGCCAGCACCGGCCCGCCGAGGTCGATGCCCTGCGCCCAGGCCGGCAGACCGACCTGCGGCAGCGTGAAGAGCACGTGCCCGTCGATGCCCGCACCGAGCACCACGTTGAAGACGACGCGCACGAGCACGACCACCAGGCCGAGCACGAGGTAGGCCGAGAACGCCCGCGCCCAGGGGGCGTCGCCGCGCCGGGCGACCACCACGTAGCCGACCACCGCGACGAGCACGGCGATGAGCAGCGGGTTCGTGGTCCGGCTGACCGCCGTCGCCATGCCGAGCGCCCACACCCACCAGGCCATCGGGTGCAGGGCGCGCGGCAGCACGGCGAGCAGGCTCATCGGCGCTTCTGCGCCTGGAAGGCCGCGGCCGCCCCGAGTCCGCCCACGACCGCGACGGCCAGCAGGACGCCGACCAGCGGGCTGCCGTCGTCGTCGTCCGACGGCAGCGGCTCGTCGACTGCCAGTGGCAGCTCGTCAAGCGAGGGCGACGCGGAAGGTGCAGGCGAGAGCGAGATCGAGGGCGCAGCGGTGCGCGCGGGTGGTGCCGGCGTCGCGGACGCAGCCGCCCGAGGCGCGGTCGTGACGCTCGCCTTGGTCGGCTCCTCCGCCGCGGGGGCGGGCGTCCGCTCCGCTGTCGGTGCGGCCGGAGCCCTTGCTGCGGGCGCGGCCGTGGTCGCCACCGGCCGCGGCGATGCGGGCGCCTCCCGACGCGCGGGGGGCTCGGTCGACGGGGGCTCTCCGCCACCGAAGGACCACCCCTCGACCGACCCCGGCTCCGGGTCGTAGGACCCCGCTCCGAGGTTGCTGAACTCCCAGGTGCCGCCCGGCTGGGCGTGCCAGTAGGACCAGTAGGCGTCCTCGGGCGACGCGCGCTGGCACGGGTCGTCGGCGGGCTTGCCGTCGATGCGGCAGAGGAAGTAGCCGGCCTCCTGCGCGGCCCGGGTCGGCGTGTAGCCCGCCGCCTTCAACGCAGCCACGCCGGAATCGGGATCCCCTGGCGCGCAGCGGATCTGGTCGCCACCGCCGAGGCGGTTGAACTCCACGACCATGGTGACTCCCTCGCAGGCGGGGGCCTGCGTGGGAGCAGCCTGCGACGGCGCCGCCGGGCCGGCAAGAGCCAGCCCGACGGCGACCGTCAGCAGGGTCGTCCGGATCAGAAGACCAGCGTCGAGCGGACGTTCGAGGCGCCCGGAGCGTTCTGCAGGTCCTGGCCGGTGCGCACGACGAAGCCGAAGCGACCGCTGCCGGTGAAGACGCGACGGATCGAGTACGCGCCGGTGGTGGCGTCCGCGCGGGTCTGCGCGGTGAGCACCTGCGCGCCCGCGGGCGTGACCCGGTAGAGGCTCACGACCAGGCCACCCGCACGAGCCGGCAGGGCCCGCCCGCTGAACGTGTAGTCGCGGACCGCGTTGCGCTTGGCCGCCAGCGTGAGCAGCGTGCGGACGTTGAGCACGACCTGCGGGCCGGCGGTGCAGCCGACCTGCTGGGCGTACAGGCGCGTGTTGGTCGGCGGCTTGAGCGCGATGCTCGTGCTGCCGTCCTTGTCGACGGTCACCGATCGCACGACCGCGAAGGTCGTCGCCGGACGGCTGTAGCCGAACAGCTCGACCGTCGTGCCGGACGCGGCCGCGACCGTGACGAGCCCGGTGCCGGTCGCGGTGATGGTGCTCTGCGCGAGCGTGGTCGCCGCTGTCTTGCACGGGATCGCGGTCGGGGTCACCGTGCGGATCCCGGAGACGAAGGTCCGGCCGAGCAGCGCGGGCAGCGCCTGCGCGGTCGCGAAGCTGTCGCTGGTCGTCACGGTGCCGGCACCACGACGCAGACCGCCGTCGCTGTTCTGCTGGCTCGCCAGGTAGGTCGAGGCACGCGCCACGTCCACCCCGACCGCGGCCAGGCCCATCGCGGCGTAGCCCGTCGAGTTGACCGGCGCCTCCCCGGGGAAGCTGCCGTCGCTGCGCTGCTGGCCCTGCAGCCAGGTCTTGGCCTGCTGCGCGTCCTCGGCCGCGCCGAGGTCGATCGCGGCCAGCGCCTGCAGCACCAGACCGGTCGCGTCCACCGAGCCGGTGCAGGTGCTCCCGGTCTTCGGGACGTAGTCCTGCGGGAAGGAGCCGTCAGCGCACTGCGCTGACGTCAGGCCCTGGACGAAGGACGCGCTCGGCGCGCGACCGGCGGTGTCGAGCGCCAGCAGCGCGAAGGCGTGGCCGAACAGGTTGGCGAAGCTGCCGAAGTCGCTGCGGTCCTTCAGCCGACCGTCCGTCCCGACGAGCGACTCGAGCTGGGCGAGCAGGTCGACGCCGCCGACCCGCCGGGCGTCGCCGCCGGTCGCCTCGACGAAGAAGGCGAGCTTGGCGGTGGCACCGGCGTAGGCGGCGTTCGCGGCGTCGAAGGGGACGCCCTGGGTGTAGGCCTTGACGGTCGCGGTGCTCGAGGCGCTGGTGAGCGTGCGGCCGAGGACGTCGTCGTGACCGCCGGCCACGAGCAGCGCCAGGCCTGAGTCGATGGAGCGGCCGTAGTCGGTGAAGACCGAGTCCGCGCCGTCGTCACCAGGGAAGTTGCTGACGACGGTGCCGGCGTCGGTGAGCTCGCCGGCCAGCCAGGTGGCGGCCTTCTGCGCGGCGGCGGGCTCTGCGGCCAGTGCCGGGGCGGGGGCGAGGACGGCGGCCGTGAGGCCGGCCGTCAGGGACAGTGCGAGCGCCGGCAGGAACATACGGCGCAGCGGGGCGGTGATGGACAAGTGGTGCCCTCTCGGAGCGGGTCCACGGCGGGGACCCAGGGCGCCGATCGCGGCCACCACGGAGAGCCCGTGGGAGGGAGCGAGCAGGTGTCCGGGCTCCGCCCCGTTGACCTCGACGGATGCGATGGAGCCGCTCGCTCCCGGCGGGCATTCCGGCTCGCAGCTGCGTGAGCAGCTGCCTACGGCTGCGGGACAGCGCCGGAATTCGACCGGCTTCCCCCGCGGGAGCGCATTCGGTTGGTGCTGTACGTGGAGCTGCGGAACGCCTCCACCCTACTCAGGGGCCGAGCGGGGGCGGCTTAGACCTCCTGCAGGCCCAGGCACTCCAGCAGCTCGTCGCAGGCCTGCGGGTCGGTCACGCGCTGGCGGACGGTGGAGGCGGCGCGCTGCATCTGCAGGTGCTGGAGCTCGACGGCGTCGTCGAGGCGCTGGGCGTTGGTACGGATCTCCGGAAGGGCCATGGACCCACTCTTCCCTGCCGGACGGCCCGCCGTCCACCCCTTGGGGGTGCGAGCGTCGCGGCGTGGACGACGCACCTCGGGTGGCACTGGAGCAGCTGCGCCGGACGCCGCTGAAGGTGCGTGCGCGAGCAGCGCTGCGGGAACCGGCCTTCGACGGCGGCTTCGACGGGGGCGGGGACCCGGAACGGGTCAGCCGGCGCAGCAGGCGCCGTCGCTCGGCGGCTGGTCGGTGGCCCCGAAGGTCGCGCTGTCGGCCAGCACCGTGTAGACCTCCCAGCGCTCGCCGCCCGGTCCGGTCACCCACACCTTGTCCTGGGTGGCGAAGCAGCAGGTGGCGCCGAGCTCCTCGTCGGTGAACAGGCCCCTGCCGGTCAGGCGCGCGATCTCGCTGTGGACCGTGCCGCTGTCGGGGACCTCGATGCCGAGGTGGTTGAGAGTGCCTCCGTGCCCGGGGTTCTCGAGCAGGACCAGCTTGAGCGGCGGGCTGGCGACGGCGAAGTTGGCGTAGCCGGGGCGGACCTTCGCGGGCGGCGTGCCCAGCAGCGCGCTGTAGAAGGTGATGGCCGCCTCGAGGTCGTCCACGTTGAGGGCGAGCTGGACCCGTCCGCAGAGGGGGGTCGGTGCCGGCGACGGGTCGAGCGCGGTGGTGGTCATGACGTCCTCCGAAGGTCCATTCTTCGACGTTTGTCGAAGGGTTCGGATGCTGCCGGAAGGTTCGACGTACGTCAAGGCATTCCTCGACGTTCGTCGAACACCATGCGAGGATCAACCCGTGCCCAGAGCCCTGCCCTCGCTCGACACGACCGCGCCCGTCTGCTGCGCACCGCTGGCGTCCGGTCCCCTCGGCGACGACGACGCGCTCGCCGTCGCGCTGCGGCTCAAGGCCCTGGCCGACCCGGCGCGCGTCCGGCTGATGTCGCTGGTGCTGGCCAGCGCCGACGCCGGCGCCTGCACCTGCGACCTCGCCCCCGCCGTCGGGCTGTCCGAGGCGACGGTGAGCCACCACCTCAAGCAGCTGCGCGACGCGGGCCTCGTGGAGGGCACCCGCAAGGGCACCAACGTCTTCTACCGGTCCAAGGCCGACGCGCTCAGCGCCCTGTGCCGGGTGCTCGACCCGGGCTGCTGCTGACGGCGTGCTGCCCGGCCACGATGCGGGGCCGAGGTCGTACGGCAGCCAGGTCCGGGACCTTCGGCACTCCCGCACGAGGCCCGCGACGGCCATGGTGAGCAGGTGCGCGGACGGCAGCAGGACCTGGACCGGGGCGGTGCGCACCCGAAGGGCCGGGCCACCGCGGCGTTGCCTCGGCGGCACCCCGTGCTGACGTCCGTGGTCGTCGTGATCGCCCTCGTCGCGGGTCTCTGGGCGGTCCGGCTGGCGCAGGTCGCCGGCAGCATCGGCGACTACCGCGACTACTGGCAGCAGCCGCGCGGTGAGGCGGGCGGCCTGCTCTACGTGGCCCTCGGGGACAGCGCCGCCCAGGGCATCGGCGCCAGTCGGCCGGAGCGCGGCTACGTGGGCCTGCTCGCCGAGCGGATGCGGGCGCAGACCGGCGCCCCGGTGCAGGTCGTCAACCTCAGCAGGTCCGGCGCCACGGTCCGCGACCTGGTCGAGGAGCAGCTCCCCCGACTGCGCGCGCTGCAGCCGGACGTCGTCACCGTCGCCGTCGGTGGCAACGACGTCCGGTCCTACCGGGCCGACCGGTTCGCCGCCGACGTCGAGGAGCTCATGGCGGCCCTGCCGGCCGGCACCTTCATCGCGGACGTGCCGTGGTTCATGCACGGCCGGTGGGCGCAGCGCTCGTCCGCCGCTGCCGCCGCGGTCGCGACGAGTGCCCGCGCCCACGGTCTGCGTGTCGTACCGCTGCACGCGGCCATGGCCGAGCGCGGTCCCCGGAGCATGCTGACCGACTTCGCCGCTGACTGGTTCCACCCCAACGACCGGGGCCACCGGCAGTGGGCCGACGCGGTGTGGGCGGAGCTGCGAGGGGCCGCTCAGCTGCAGCCCGGGTCTCCCCCGGCCTGACCGCAGGACCTACCCAGGGGGTGTCCTCGTCGGCGGGGGCGCAGCAGCCAGCAGAAACCCACGAGCCACGGCCGCGCTGACGCCGAGCCCCGACACGACGAGCGCGACCAGCACTGCCAGCCACGACCTCATGACGCGCCTTCCTCCGTCTCCGGGGCCGCCGGGGTGACACACGCTGCGGTG
>JBKJQQ010000036.1:0-3533 GCA_046593875.1 Mycobacteriales bacterium
GGTGTGCTTGCTCGAGGTGGTGGCACCACCGATCAGGAGCGGGACCGTGAAGCCCTGCCGCTTCATCTCCTTGGCCACGTGGATCATCTGGTCGAGCGACGGCGTGATCAGTCCGGACAGCCCGACGATGTCAGCCTGCTCGCGCACCGCGGCGTCGAGGATGTCCTGCGCCGCCACCATGACGCCGAGGTCGACCACGTCCCAGCCGTTGCAGCGCAGGACGACGCCGACGATGTTCTTGCCGATGTCGTGGACGTCGCCCTTGACGGTGGCCATCACGACGGTGCCGTTGCTGCGGCCGACGTCGTCGGGGTGCTTCTCCGCCTCGATGAACGGGATGAGGTGGGCCACGGCCTTCTTCATGACGCGCGCCGACTTCACGACCTGCGGCAGGAACATCTTGCCGGCTCCGAACAGGTCGCCGACGACGTTCATGCCGTCCATGAGCGGACCTTCGATGACCTCGATGGGGCGGCCGCCGCGGGCCTCGATCAGGGCGCGGAGCTCCTCTGTGTCGGCCTCGGCGTGCTCGTCGATGCCCTTCACCAGGGCGTGCGTGATGCGCTCCCCGACCGGGAGGCTGCGCCACTCCTCGGTGGCCGTCTCGGCCACCGTCCCGTCACCGGCGAAGTCCGCAGCGATCTCCAGCAGCCGCTCGGTCGCATCGGGCCGGCGGTTGAGGACGACGTCCTCGATGCGCTCACGCAGGCCCGGGTCGATCTCGTCGTAGACGACAAGGGCGCCCGCGTTGACGATGCCCATGTCCATGCCCGCCGCGATCGCGTGGAACAGGAACACCGCGTGGATCGCCTCGCGGACCGGGTTGTTGCCGCGGAAGGAGAACGACACGTTGGAGACGCCACCCGACACCATGGCGCCGGGCAGGTTCTGCTTGATCCAGCGGGTGGCCTCGATGAAGTCCACGCCGTAGTTCGCGTGCTCCTCGATGCCGGTGGCGACGGCGAACACGTTGGGGTCGAAGACGATGTCCTCGGCGGGGAAGCCGACCTCGTCGACGAGGATCCGGTAGGCGCGCTCGCAGATCTGCTTGCGTCGCTCCAGGTCGTCGGCCTGCCCGTCCTCGTCGAAGGCCATCACCACGACCGCCGCGCCGTACTTCCGGCAGAGCGTCGCCTCCCGGCGGAACTTCTCCTCGCCCTCCTTCATGGAGATCGAGTTGACGATCGGCTTGCCCTGCACGTTGCGCAGGCCCGCTTCGATCACCTCGAACTTGCTCGAGTCGACCATCAGCGGAACGCGGCTGATGTCGGGCTCGGAGGCGAGCAGCCGCGTGAAGCGGTCCATCGCCTCGACGCCGTCGATCATGCCCTCGTCCATGTTCACGTCGATGACCTGCGCGCCGCTCTCGACCTGCTGGCGCGCGACCGACAGGGCCGTCGGGTAGTCGCCGTCCCGGATGAGCTTGCGGAAGCGCGCGGACCCCGTGATGTTGGTGCGCTCGCCCACGTTGACGAAGAGCGAGCTCGCGGTGATGGTCTGCGGCTCCAGCCCCGACAGCCGGCAGGCGGGCTCGAGGGTGGGGACCTTCCGCGGAGGGTCGCCGGCCACGGCCGCCGACATCCGGGCGATGTGCTCGGGGGTCGTGCCGCAGCAGCCGCCGAGCAGGTTGATCAGCCCGCTCTGGGCGAACTCGTGGACGGCCGCCGCGGTGTACTCCGGCGCCTCGTCGTACTCGCCGAAGGCGTTGGGGAGGCCGGCGTTCGGGTACGCGGAGACGAACGTGTCCGCGATCCGCGCGAGCTCGGCCAGGTAGGCGCGCATCTCGTCGGCGCCGAGGGCGCAGTTGAGGCCGACCAGCAGCGGCCGCGCGTGCCGGACGGAGTTCCAGAACGCCTCGGTGACCTGGCCCGAGAGGGTGCGGCCGGACGCGTCCGTGATCGTCCCGGAGATCATCACCGGCCACCGCCGGCCGCGCTCCTCGAACAGGGTCTCGACGGCGAAGATCGCCGCCTTGGCGTTGAGGGTGTCGAAGACCGTCTCGATCAGCAGCAGGTCCGCGCCACCGTCGACGAGCGCCCCCGCCTGGACCAGGTACGCGTCGACGAGCTCGGTGTAGGTCACGTTGCGCGCGGCCGGGTCGTTGACGTCCGGGGAGATCGACGCGGTCCGCGTGGTCGGGCCCATGGCCCCGGCCACGAAGCGCGGCTTGCCCGTGGTCGCCAGGGCGTCGCACGCGGCGCGGGCCAGGCGGGCGCTCTCGTAGTTGAGCTCGTAGGCGAGGTCCACCAGGTCGTAGTCCGCGAGCGAGATCGCGTTGGCGTTGAAGGTGTTGGTCTCGACCAGGTCGGCACCGGCCTCGAGGTACTCGCGGTGGATCGCCGTGATGATCGCGGGCTGCGTCAGGGACAGCAGGTCGTTGTTGCCCTGGAGGTCGTTCTCGTTGTCGGCGAAGCGCTCGCCGCGGTACTCCGCCTCGCTGAGCACGTGCCGCTGGATCATCGTCCCCATCGCCCCGTCCAGGACCAGGACGCGCTGCGTCATCAGCGCCGTGAGCTCCTGCGTGGCGTCGGGACGGACCTGCGGCTGGGCTCTTGGTGGGCCACTGGTCACGCACTGCCTCCTCGTGGGGAGGCGCCCTTGTCCGTTCTGCTGATCGAGCGTGGCGGGCACGAGCCCGTCGCAGCGCCTCTCGACCTCGGACGACGCTACCAGCGGGGTAGTTTCCGAGCAGACGACTCCTGGAGGCACGGATGAGCAACAGCAGCACCGGCTACACGACCGTGCTGGTCGGCACCGACGGGTCGGAGTCCTCGTTCCGCGCCGTCGACCGGGCTGCCGAGGTCGCCCGGGGCTCGGGCGCCACCCTGCTCCTGGTCACGGCCTACCACCCGATGTCGCAGCGCGAGGCCCAGGACGCGGCCAACGCGCTCGGCGGCGAGGCGTACAAGGTCGCCGGCTCCGCCCCCGCCGAGGACGTCCTGCGCAGCGCCAGCGACCGGGCCCGGGCCGCCGGCGTCGACAAGACCGAGACGATCGCCGTCGAGGGCGACCCGGTGGACGAGCTCGCGCGCGTGGCCAAGGAGCGCGACGTCGACCTGGTCGTGGTCGGCAACCGCGGGCTGAACAGCCTCGCCGGCCGCCTGCTCGGCTCGGTCCCGGCCAACATCAGCCACCGCGCGCACTGCGACGTCCTCATCGTCCACACCACCGGGCGCGGCGCGAAGAAGTGACCGAGCCACGGCCGGTGGTCACCGAGCCGCCGGTCGCGGGCGGGCTGGACGTCGACCTCCCCGGTCGCGACGTGCGCCTGCGGGCCACCCGGTGGCCGGGGTCGGGTGCCGTCCCCGTGCTGCTCCTGCACGGCCTGGCCTCGACCCGGCACATCTGGGACCTCGTCGTCCCCGGTCTGGCCGGGCTCCCCGTCCTCGCCCTGGACCAGCGCGGCCATGGCGACAGCGACCGGCCGGCCGGGCCGTACGACGGCGAGACGGTGGTCGGCGACGCCCTGACGGCGCTGGACGCCGTGGGACTGTCCCGGGTGGTCGTCGTCGGGCACTCCTGGGGGGCCTGGA
>JBKJQQ010000011.1:0-4586 GCA_046593875.1 Mycobacteriales bacterium
CTGAGGCGGGCTGGGGAGACCGACGTCGCCTTGCTCGAGCCGGCGGAGACGCACTACTACCAGCCGTTGTGGACCCTGGTGGGCGGCGGATGCTCCACGGTGGAGAAGAGCGCTCGCAAGGAGGTCGACGTCATGCCTCAGGGTGTGCAGTGGCTCAAGCAGGCTGCGGCGTCGATCGATCCGGACGCCAGGACGGTGTCGCTGGCCGACGGGGGCACGCTGGGCTACGACTTCCTGGTCGTGTGCCCTGGAATCCAGTTGGACTGGTTCAAGATCCCAGGCCTGTCGGAGACCCTGGGCGTGCAGGGCGTCTCCAGCAACTACCTCCCGGAACTCGCGCCGAAGACGTGGGAGTTCATCCGCGGGCTGAAGCGCGGGACGGCCGTCTTCGGGATGCCGAGCGGGCCGATCAAGTGCGGCGGAGCGCCGCAGAAGATCGCCTACCTGGCAGCCGACTACTGGCGCCAGCAGGGCGTGCTCGAGGACATCCGGGTCGTCCTGGTGCTGCCGACCCCGGGCATGTTCGGTGTGCCCGTCTTCGCCCGCGAGCTCGACCGCGTCGCCAAGGGCTACGGCATCGAGGTCCACCTGAGTTCTGAGGTCGTGGAGGTCGACCCGGGCCGCCGTGAAGCCGTCGTGAAGGACCTCACGGCCGGCAGCCAGCAGCGGATCGGGTACGACGTCATGCACCTGGTGCCGCCGCAGAGCGCGCCGGACTGGCTCAAGCAGACCGCCCTCGCCGACCCCGACCTGCCGGCCGGCTACGTCCAGGTCGACAAGCACACCATGCAGCACACCCGCTACCCGGACGTGTTCGCTTTGGGGGACGCCGGAAGCACGCCGAACAGCAAGACCGGGGCTGCGATCCGCAAGCAGGCGCCGGTCGTCGTGAAGAACCTGCGCGCGCACATGGCGGGCAAGCCGCTGAACGCTTCCTACGACGGGTACTCCTCGTGCCCGATCACCACGGCGCGCAACAAGATGCTCTTGGCCGAGTTCGACTACACGATGCAGCCCAAGCCCTCGTTCCCGATCATCGACACCACGAAAGAGCGCCGGGACATGTGGCTGCTCAAGAAGTACGGCCTGCCCGCGCTGTACTGGAACCTCATGCTCAAGGGCCGGATCTGAGCACCTGGCTGCACGACGCCCGTAGCCTGGCTCCCCGATGCGGCACCCCCGAGAGCACCTCCGCGCGGACCTGACCGCCGGTCTGACCGTGGCGGTCCTGCTGGTGCCGCAAGCCATGGCGTACGCCGCTCTGGCCGGCATGCCGCCGCAGGCCGGGCTGCACGCGGCCATCGTGTCGCTGATCGTCTACGCCGCCCTGGGCACCAGTCGCCTCCTGCTGATGGGGCCGGCGGCCCTGGACGCGCTGCTCGTCGCCGCCGTCGTGACCCCGGTGGCCGGCGGCGACGCCGAGGGCTACGTCGCTGCCGCGAGCCTGCTCGCTGTGCTCGTCGGCCTGGTGCAGCTCTCCTTCGCGCTGCTCCGGCTCAGCGGACTCAGCACCGTGCTGACCGCGCCGGCCGTCCGCGGCTTCACCGCTGGGGCGGCGCTGCTGATCTGCGCGACCCAGGTACCCGAGCTGCTCGGACTGGACGGCGTGTCGACCGGGTCGTTGCTCCTGCCGGCGGTAGACGAGATCGTCCGGTCCCTGGGCGGACTGCACCTGCAGACCGCCTTGCTGGGGGTCGGCGCTCTGCTGCTCCTGGTCCTGCTGCCGCGCGCGTTGCCGGCTGTGCCGGCGCCGCTGATCGTCATGCTGCTGACCACCGGGCTCGTGGTGCTGCTGGCTCTCGAGCAGCAGGGCGTCCGGGTCGTCGGCGAGGTACCGGCCGGGCCGCCCGTCCCCGTGCTGCCACGGTGGGACGCCTCTCTCGTGCGCGAACTGGCACCGGGCGCGCTGCTCATCGCCCTGGTGTCCTGGCTGGAGAGCGCGGCGGTGGCTCGGACGTACGCCGGGGACGGGGACCGGCTGGACCCGCAGCGTGAGCTCTGGGCGCTCGGTGCAGCCAACGCCGCGGCCGGCCTCGTGCGCGGCTTCCCTGGGGCCAGCGGGCTGGCCCGCACCGCGGTGAACCACCGCGCCGGCGCCCGTACGCAGCTGTCGGGCATCGTCGCGGCGCTGGTGCTCCTCGTCGTCGTCATGTTCCTGACACCGCTGTTCTCCCCCCTGCCGCGGGTGACGCTGGCGGCGGTCGTGCTGCTGGCGGCCGCGTCCCTGGTGGACCTGCCCGGGACCCGTCTGCTGCGCGACCGCCCGTGGGAGGCCGCGGTCGTGCTCGTGACCCTGCTGGCCACAGCGCTGCTCGGGGTGGCCACGGGCCTGGCCGTCGCGCTGGTCTGCAGCCTGCTGGGGCGTCCTGGCGTCCGAGCGGCGGCGCGGCGCGGCTTCTGACCGACCGCCCTGCTGCCGGCAGTCGTCCGCCGATCTGGCCTCGGCGGTCAGGGATGTGGGCTCGTGGTCCCGCCGATCGGCGTTGAGCGCGCACTCGGCAGGTGTGTCTCGTACATCCGGCCGGCGACGAGCACGCCGGAGGCCGCCGTGATGACGGCGACGACGGCGACCGCCGCACGCAGGCCGTAGAGGTCGGCCACGACGCCACCGAGCAGTGCGCCGACCGCGAAGCCGCCGTCCCGCCACAACCGGTAGACACCGATGGACCGAGCCCGCCAGGCCGGGTGGGCGACGTCGCCTATCGCCGCCAGCAGGGTGGGGTAGACCAGCGCCGTACCCGCGCCGAGGCCGACGGCAGCCACGGCCCACACGGCGAAGCTGTCGCCGACCGCGACCAGGACCAGGGCAGCCGCCTGCATCCACATGCCCGCGACGATGAGCCACTTGCGGCCGAGCCGGTCAGACGCCGCACCGGTGGCGAGCTGACCGAGACCCCACACCGCGGGATAGAGGGCGGCCAGCACGCCGATCTGGAAGATCGACAGCCCAGCGGAAGCGAACAGGAGGGGAAACAGCCCCCAGGCAAGGCCGTCGTTCAGGTTGTTCACCAGGCCGGCCTGGCTGACCGAGGACATCGCCGGCTCGTCGAACGACGTGCGCCGGAAGACCTGCCGCGTGCTCAGGTGCCCGGGCTGCTGGGGACGCCCGTCCGCACGTGCCACCGGGGCGTGCGTCGCGGCCTCCAGCCGGGCGTACTCACGTGTCTCTTGGACGAACGCTGCGGACAAGCCCAGACCGAGGGCGACGACGGCTAGACCCAGGAAGAAGGGCGCCGGACGCAGCCCGTACCTCGCCGCGAGGTAGCCGGTGGCCAGGGCGGTCGCGCCGACAGCGAGGTAGCCGGCCGCTTCGTTGAGCCCCATCGCGAGTCCGCGACGCGACGGCCCCACCAGATCGATCTTCATGATGACCGTGGTCGACCAGGTCAACCCCTGGTTGACACCGAGCAGGACGTTGGCGAACACCACCCAGCCCCAGGACGGGCCGAGCATGAGCAGCAGCGGGACAGGCAGGCCGACCAGCCAGCCCACGATCAGGACGGGCCTGCGGCCGTAGCGATCCGACAGGGCGCCGGCCACGAAGTTCGTCATCGCCTTCGTGAGGCCGAAGGCGACGATGAAGGTGCTGACGACGGTGAAGCCGGTGAGGCCGAACTCCTGCTCGGCCAGCAGCGGCAGGACAGTGCGCTCCTGACCGAGCATCCCGCCGACCAGGGCGTTGACGGCGACCAGCAGCGTGAACTGCGCCGCGTTGGGACGCAGTCCGAGCCGCAACGGGGCAGCAGAACCCGACCCCACAGGAGCAGCCATCACGAGCCCCCCTTTTCAAGCGTTCGCTTGACTACACCATGCGGGACGTCGACTACGTTGTCAAAGGAGTCCTTGAGGAGACTGCTCATGGGAGATCGCGTTGCCAAGCAGGCGCTCTACGACGGCCTCGCCTCCGTGGCGAAGGCGCTCGGGAACGGACGGCGGGCCGAGATCGTCGACGTGCTCGCGCAGGGCGAACGCCGGGTCGAGGATCTTGCTGGCCAGATCGGCGAGAGCGTCGCCAACACCTCTCACCACCTGCAGCGGCTGTTGCACGTAGGACTGGTACGCCCCCGCCGCGAGGGCACGCGGATCTTCTACTCACTGAGCAGCGAGCAGGTCGCTGCGCTCTGGCGATCCATGCGGGACGTCGCGGCAGAGCACGTGACGCAGCTCGACGAGCTCACCGATGCCTACCTCGGCGATCGAACCCGGCTCACGATCATCGGGCGGGACGAGCTGGTGGCCAGGCAACGCGACGGCGATGTCCTCGTGCTCGACGTCAGGCCACGGGCCGAGTACGACGCCGGCCGCATCCCCGGTGCCGTCAACGTCCCGCCGGCTGAACTCGGGCAGCGGCTGCGCACCCTGCCGACGGCCGCCGCTGTCGTCGCCTACTGCCGAGGTCCCTACTGCGTGTACGCCGACGACGCTGTACGCACGCTGTCGACGATGGGCCGCACCGCCCTGCGTCTGGTCGACGGCTTTCCCGAGTGGGCTGCGGCCGGCCTCCCCGTCGAGACGGGGACCTGACCGCCAAAACTGTCGGTCCCATCCGACCGTCCGACGTGAGCGTCCTGGCGTCCGGGTCGGTG
>JBKJQQ010000116.1:0-12569 GCA_046593875.1 Mycobacteriales bacterium
ACCGCCCCGCAAGCTCAAGAAGAAGGTCTGCCAGTTCTGCAAGGACAAGGTGACCTACGTCGACTACAAGGACACCGGCACGCTGCGCAAGTACATCTCGGACCGCGGGAAGATCCGTGCGTCCCGCGTCAGCGGCAACTGCCGTCAGCACCAGCGTGACGTCGCGATGGCTGTGAAGAACAGCCGCGAGATGGCCCTGCTGCCCTACACCTCGCTGGCGCGCTGACATGGCCACGATGATGAAGCTCATCCTCACCCAGGACGTCTCGGGGCTCGGTGCGCCCGGCGACGTCGTCGAGGTGGCGCCCGGCTACGGCCGGAACTACCTCGTCCCGCAGGGTATGGCCATCAAGGCCACCCGCGGCGCCGAGAAGCAGATCGCCACGATCCGGCGGGCCCGTGAGGTCCGCGAGGTCCGCGACCTGGGCCAGGCCAATGAGATCAAGGCCCAGCTGTCCGGGCTGAAGGTCCGCCTGCCCGCGCGCTCCGGCGACGGTGGCCGGCTGTTCGGCTCGGTCACCTCGACCGACGTCGTCGAGGCCGTGAACAAGGCCGGCGGCCCGAAGCTGGACCGCCGCCTCATCACGCTCGCCGCCCCGATCAAGGCGCTCGGCAACCACACCGTCAAGGTGAAGGTGCACCCCGAGGTCGAGGCCGTGCTGACCCTCGAGGTCGTCGCCGCCAAGTAGTCCCCCGCACGTCCCGTCCGGCCCGGTCTCCCCTGTGGAGGCCGGGCCGGACGCGTTCCCCGGCCGGACCCCCGCGTCCTGGCTCCCGCCCCAGCGGCGTGTGCGGAGGAAGGAAGGTCAGCGGCAGCGCTGCAGCCGGACGAAGAACCAGCCGGCAGCCACGATCGGGCCGACCAGCAGCCCCAGGTAGCCGCCGAGCAGCCCCATCTCGCCCGGCCCCAGGGCCAGGGCCCCGTCGCTCAGGGAGGAGGCGGCCAGGCTGCCGCCGGCGACCAGCACGGGCAGTCCCGCCAGCAGGGCGCCGACCAGCTTCTCGCGGCCGGTCCAGGCGGAGGAGATCAGCACCAGCACCAGACCCACCAGCGCGGGCACCAGCGGGATCACCAGGCCCCCGAGACCCAGCAGGAGCAGGCCGGTCACCTCGAGCCCGCCCCAGGGCGAGGCCGGCGGCGGGCCGTACTGCGGCACCAGCACCGGGTGCTCGGCCGCGCGGCGGCGGGCGAGGCGCAGGAGCACGACGGCCATGAGGACGGGCAGGACGACGAGCACGACTCCGAGCGCGAGCGTGGTCCCACCGCTGAGCGACGTGCCGCTCATGCTGCACGACACGGTCTCGTCCTCGAGGAAGGAGTCCGGGACCGGTGGCGCCCCCGGCTCCCCGACGATCGCCGAGGCACCCGTGCTCGACTCGCAGTACTGCACCCCACCCGCACCAGGCAGGAAGGCCGCGGCGAACAGGAAGCCGCCGGGGCCGAGCGGGACGACCAGCGTGCCGAAGACCTTCTCGCGGGTCCGCCACAGGGACGACGTCCACAGCAGGACGACGCCGACCAGCCAGCCGACGACCGGCAGGAGGGATCCCACCGTGAGCATCAGGACGGCGGCCAGCTCGTGCCCGGTGCCGCGCGGGACCGGGATCAGAGCCGGTGGTCCCCAGGTCGCGCCGGGCAGGTCCTCCCGGGCCGCGGCGACGATCTCCGCGGGCTCGCCGAGGCGGTCCAGCAGCGTGCGCACCTCGGCCTCGTCGGCAGCGCCGGCCGAGCTGATGTGCTCGGTGATCCCCTCCAGCAGCTCGCCCCGGCGGTCGGGCGGCAGTGCGGCGGCAGCCCTGTCCAGCCGCGCGAGGTAGTCGACGATCAGCGGGTGGTTCATGTGCTGCTCCCCTGCACGAAGTGGTCGACGGCCTCGCGGAAGCGCTGCCACTCGGTGGCGAAGTCCGCCAGCGCCTGCCGGCCGTCCGCCGTCAGGCCGTAGTAGCGGCGCGGGGGGCCGGCTTCGCTCTCCACCCATCGGGTGGTGACCCAGCCCTGCCGCCGCAGCCGGCTCAGCAACGGGTAGATCGTCCCCTCGCTGATGACCATGCCGTCGACCTCCGAGATCCGGCGGACCAGGTCGAAGCCGTAGAGCTCCTCCCGGCCGAGCAGCGACAGCACGCAGTACTCCAGGACGCCACGACGGAGCTGGGCCAGCGGCCGTGCACCACCGGGTTCCATGCGCCGCAAGGTAGTGGTGTGGGCAATTGCGGGCAAGGGGCGGGGGGCGAGGAGTTGATCCACGGCGTTCCACCGCCGCGGCGCGCCGCGTGTCGTGGCGGCAACTCGCCGTTCAGGGCGGGCGGGCCCGAGGAGGGCTAGCCGAAGCGGTAGAGGATCTGCCCGGTCGTCCCGACGTTGCCGAACAGCACCCGGGGGATGCCTCGCTCGGCGCGCAGCCCGGACAGCAGCCGCTGGCACTGGTCGGTGAAGGTGCGGTACTCCGTGGCAGCCAGCACGTAGACCGGTGCGTCGCCCGCACGCGAGGCCAACGTCACCGCGAACTGCTCCGGATCGGCCGCTGCCTGGCGCTCGGCGTAGTCGACCCAGTCGATCCGCCGCGGGTCACCGAAGGTCGGGTAGACGACCTGCTCCACGCCGCGGTCGGCCAGCCGCCACACCGGCGGCCCGAGCTGGTCGGGGCAGTACGCCAACAGGTCCCCGGGCGATCCACCGGCGGCGCGGAAGGCCTGCACCACGGACGCCGCCGACGAGCGCGGCTTCGCGGCGGCGGGCACCCCGGTCGCGACGCCGATCACGACGACCAGAGCCAGTGCGGCGGTCGGGGTCCAGCGACCGGGCAGCGCCAGCGCGCCGAGCCCGACGCACAGGCAGACCAGCGGCACCACGACCGCGGTGTAGCGACCGGTGTAGGCGCCGCCGCCGAGGAAGACGCTGACCCAGGCCAGCAGCAGCGTGAGCCCGGCGATCCCGGCGGCCAGTCGCACGACCGGCCGGCGAAGGGCAGCCCAGACGGCTAGCGGGACGAGCAGCACGGCCAGCACCGTCCGGGCGGCGTCAGACCCCCCACCCCAGTACCGCGGCGTCCGGAACAGCTCCGCGACCTCGGTCGGGTCGGCCCACGGCGCCCCCGTGTGCGCTGCCTGGAACAGCAGCGTCGGCACCCACGGCAGGAACAGCACGCCGCCGAGCACCAGCGCGACGACCACGCGCACGTGCGGCGCCGACCGGCGCAGCAGACCGGGCAGGTGCACGAGCCCCACCGCGGCGAGCAGGAACAGCGCCCAGTAGTGGGTGAGCAGCAGCAGCCCGGCCACGACGCCGAGCCCGATGACCGCGCCGCGCGCCGGCGACCGCCGGACGCGTTCCAGCAGCAGGGCTCCTACCAGGACCTCGACGACGACGAGCAGGTACATCCGCGTCTCGGAGGCGTACCGCATGGTCCAGGGCAGCGCCGCCAGCACGATGACGCAAGCCCGGCCGCCCGCGATCCCGGCCAGCCGCGCGCCGAGCCGGTGCGCGAGCAGCAGCGCCACCGGCAGCAGGAAGACCGTCAGCAGGCGCACGGCCGTCGTCCCGGTGCCGAACAGCGCGATCCAGCCCTTGAGGAGCAGGGAGTAGAGCGGCGGCGCGCCGTCCTGGCGCAGCGCGGCGTAGAGGTCGGGCAGCGGCAGGCGGGCGATCTCGACGCTGATCGTCTCGTCGAGCCAGAGCGGTCCGCCGGTCAGCCCCGCGACGACCCCCGCGGCGCAGCCGGCGACAGCGGCCATGACGAGCCCCGCCCCCAGCGGCCCCGCGAGCAGGTCGCCAGGCCAGGAACGGGTGACCACGGCGGTCAGGCCGCGCTCTCCTCCCGCTCCCGGACGCGCTCGCGGCGCGGCAGGATCGGGGCGTCGCGACCGGTGCGCGACGAGGCGGTGCTGGTCGGGTAGACGGCGGCCTCGGCGGGGGCCTGCACCGTCTCGTGGTAGTCCTCCTCGACGTTCACCGTCCAGACGTCGTGCTGCGCGCCGGTGACGATGTTGTCCACCGCGAGCATCGCGGTGAGCATCGAGTGGTCCTGGTTGTTGTAGCGGTGCATGCCGTTGCGCCCGACGGGGTGCACGTTCGGCACGGTCGCCGACAGCCAGCCGCGCAGGACGTCGACGCGCTCCGCGTAGCCCTCGTCGTAGACCGGGTAGGCCTTCGGGACGCGCACGACGTAGCCGGCCTCGACCTGCGCGGTCTGGGCGAGCCCCAGCCGAGCGATCTCGGTCTTGGCCAGCTCGATGAGGTCGGCGTCGGTCGACTCCCAGAGGTCGTCGCCCTCGGACACGAAGTACTCCAGGCCCAGGCAGGTGAAGCCGTCCTTGACCAGCTGCGGCGACCAGGAGCCGTAGTTCTGCACGCGGCCGACGCGGACGCCGGGCTCGTGGATGTAGATCCAGTTGTCGGGGAAGCCGGCGCTGACCGGGACGACCAGCGCGACGGTGAGGAAGTCGCGGAAGGACAGCCCGTCGGCTGCCGCGAGCACGGAGGCAGGTGCGGGCGGGTCCATCGCCCGGACGAGCTCGGGGATCGGCATGGTCGAGACGACGGCTGAGGCCGGCAGCGCGGAGCCGTCGGCGAGCACCACGGTGTGCGCGCGTCCGTCGGCGTGCTCGACGCGGGTGACGGGCGACTGCATCTGGACCTGGCCACCGCGCCCGACGACCAGGTCGCGGCACCGCTCCCACATCATCCCGGGACCCAGGCGGGGGTACTGGAACTCCTCGATCAGCGTGGTGATCTGGCCCTTGTCGCGCCCGATCCCGAAGGCGCTGGTCACGGCGTTGAGCAGCGAGAGGTTCTTGATGCGCTGCGCCGCCCAGTCGGCCTGGATGTCGGTCGCGGGAACGCCCCACACCTTCTCGGTGTAGGTCTTGAAGAAGATCCGGTACAGCCGCCAGCCGAAGCGGGCAGCCACCCACCCCTCGAAGTTGCTCTGGTCCTTCGGCGGGCGGATCCGGACGAGCGCGTACGACAGCACGCAGCGGATCGCTTCGAGCACGCCGAGCCCGAACAGCGCGTTGAAGGGCTTGAGCGGGTAGTCGAAGAGCTTGCCGCGGTAGAGGATCCGGGACATGCGCGGGCGCATGAGGAAGTCCTCGTCCGGCAGCACCTCGTGCCAGAACGCCTCGACCTCGGGCACCTTGGTGAAGAAGCGGTGGCCGCCGAGGTCGAAGCGCCAGCCGTCGCGCTCGACGGTCCGGCTGATGCCGCCGACGGTGTCGCTGGCCTCCAGGACGGTGGTCGGGACCTCCGCCTGGCGCAGCCGCAGGGCGGCGGTGAGACCGGCGGGGCCGGCGCCGATGACGACGACCGGCTCGGTCCCGGTGCGGGCAGGGCTGATCGTCACGCTGTGGTGCTCCTGTCGTCTCCTCGTGCAGGACTGCGGCCGTCGCGCACCCGTGGCCCGACGACTTCCCGCTGCCCGTCCGTCGAACCTGTGGCCACGGGGGCGACGTGCGTCACACCGGGCTCAGGGTCGCGAACGTCCGATCGCCAGTCTCCCACGTGTCCTCGACGGTCAGCCCGGCCGCTGCCGCGGTCTCGGCCAGCGCGTCCGCGCCGAGCAGCGCCCACGGGAACCAGGCGCTGGTGATGCCCAGGCCCTCCAACCGCACCGGGCCGGAGGCGGCGCCGTCGGCCTCCGGGTGCAGCTCGCACAGCACCTGGCCGTCGGTGGACAGCAGCGTGCGCACCCGGCGCAGCATGCGCACGGCGTCCCCACCGATGCCGACGTTGCCGTCGGCCAGCAGCACCGTGCGCCAGCAGCCGGAGCGCGGGACCGGCGCGAAGACGTCGCCGAGCAGGACGGGGGCGCCGGCCAGCCGGGCCAGCACGGGCAGCTCGGGGACCAGCTCGAGGCCGAGGACCTCGACCCCGCGCTGGTGCAGGGCGGCGGTCAGCCGACCCGGGCCGCAGCCGACGTCGAGGACCGGGCCGACCGCGCGCACGAGCATGGACTCGTCGCACGGGCTGATCGGGCCGGACCAGCGCGCGACCGGCAGGGGGACGAGCCGGCCGTCGGACAGCCGGAGCAGGCGGGGCTGGAGGTCGTCCTCGGTGGCGGTGGACAGCCAGTGGGACAGCACCTGCGCGGGGTGGAGGGCGACCTGCTGCTCGGGAGCCGGGCGGACGGACGGCAGCAAGGGGTCGTCCTCCAGGGGCAGGGGCGGGTCGGACAGTGGTTCGCGTCGCGCGCGGCCACGGTTCACGAGGCGTGCGTCACTCCACATCCTGCCGTGTGATCGCGAAGCCACCCTCGATGGGGCAGGCTCGTGCGGTGATGGCGGACCGGTGGCTGCGCGGTGCGGTCGGCGCCACAGCCGTCGGGACGTTCCTGGCCTGGCGCACCACCCAGGAGAACAGCATCCTGGGCAACCACGACCGGCTGCTGGTCGAGATCCTGCTGTGGTGGGTGGCCTGGGCGGTCTCGATCGCCTGCCTGCGCCGCAGCTCCCCCAGGCAGGTGCTGCTGGTGGTCGTCCTCGGGGCCGTGGCGCTGCGCCTGGCGGCGATCACGGCCGTGGTGCCGCTGTCCGACGACCTCTACCGCTACGCCTGGGACGGCAAGGTGCAGGCCGCCGGGATCGACCCCTACCGCTACCCGCCGACCGCTCCGGAGCTCGCCGAGCTGCGGGACGACTGGCTCTTCCCGGACGACCAGGAGTGCGAGCGCCGCGACAAGGACCCGGGCTGCACGATCCTCAACCGGCCGTCGGTCCGCACGATCTACCCGCCGGTCGCGCAGGTCTGGTTCGTGGCGGGCCACTCCCTGGGCGCCTCCCAGCTGGAGGACCTGGGCTGGCAGCTGTTCGCGCTGGTCGCGGACGTCGCGACGATGGTGCTGCTGTGGCGGCTGCTGGTACGGGGCGGCCGCGACCCGCGCTGGGTCGCCGTCTACGCCTGGAGCCCGGTCGCGGTGCTGGAGGCGGTGCAGAACGGCCACGTCGACGGGCTCGCCACCCTGTTCGTCGTCGCTGCGGTCGGGCTCGCCGGGCGGCGGCCGATCTGGTCCGGCGTGGCGCTGGGGGCGGCCACGATGGTCAAGCTCTACCCGGCGCTGCTGCTGCCGGTGCTGCTCGGCCGGCGGCCGGTCCGCGTCGTGAGCGCCTTCGCCGCCGTCTGCGTCGTGTCGTACGTCCCGCACCTGCTGGCGGTCGGCTGGGACGTGGCCGGCTACCTGCCGGGCTACCTGCAGGAGGAGGACTACGGGTCGGGTGACCGGTACCTGCTGCTGCGCCCGCTCGGGCTGACCGGGCTGCCGGCGACCGTCGTCGCCGGGCTGCTCGGGCTGACGGTGCTCGCCGTCGTGCTGCGCCGGGTGCGGCGGGAACCGACGGACGTCGCCCCGGCGGCGCTGCTCCTGCTCGGCGCCGCGCTGCTGCTCGCGACACCGGTCCAGCCCTGGTACGGCCTGCCGCTGGCGGCGCTCGCCGTGCTGGCGGCCCGCCCGATCTGGCTCGCGGTGCCCGCGGCGGCGTACGTCGCCTTCTTCGCCGTCATCCCGGGCGGGCCGTCCGGCGGCGCCGCCCGCGCGGGCAGCGTCGCCTTCGGACTGGCCCTGCTGGCGATCGTCGTCGCGCACCGGCACCGGACAGCGCGAAGGCCGGGCGGTCCCGCCGCCCGGCCTCCGCAGTACGTCGGGGACTAGCTCTTCGGGACGTCCACCGTGATCTCGGCGATGCCGACCTTGAAGAACTCCGCGAGCGCATCGGTCTTGAAGACCATGTTGAGCGCGTCCGCCGCGGTCTTGGTGAGGCTGACCGTGGTGCCCTCGAGGATGCCGGTCGAGCCGCTCACCTCGAGCGGGTTCAGCGTGCTGCCGTCGAGGAAGAACAGCGGGACCTCGGTGTTGGCGTCCGGGAACGGCTTGCCGTTCACCAGCACCTTGCCCATGAGCATGCTCATGCCCGGGTCGACGACGAAGTCGCGCAGGGCCACCGACGTGTCGCCCTTGGTCAGGGTGAGACCGCTCTGGAAGTGCTCGATGCGCCCCTGCACGTAGGGGTTCACGCCGGACTTCGGGTCGAAGTACGTGACGTTGCCGCCGGTGATCGGGAAGGCGACCTTGCCGGCCGCACCGTCGAAGGTCGCGCCGCCGAGCACGCCCGGCACCAGGCCCAGGCCCGTGATGCCCTTGACGAAGTCGGCGTCCAGCGTGACGGCGGTCTGCTTGCCGGTCAGCTCGTCGATCTTGGCCACCGGGTCCTTGCTGACCTCCTCGGTGCTGGCGCTGTCGTCGCTGCCCTCGTCGCTGCCGCACGCGGCGAGGCCGAGGGTGAGGCCGGCGGCCAGAGCCAGGACGGCGGACTTCTTCTTGAGGCTGAGCATGGGGGTCTCCTGAGGATCGGGGTGGGTCGTCGACGGCGTTCGGGAGATCCCCGTTCGCGGTTCATCCCGGTCTGTCCGGGTCCGGACAGGCCGAAGGGCCGGCAGCACCAGCTGCCGACCCTTCGATCGTCGTACGGGGAAGGACTAGGCCTTCGGCAGCGCGACGGTGATCTCGGCGACGCCGACCTTGAAGAACTCGGCCAGCGCGTCGGTCTCGAAGACCATGTTCAGCGCGTCGGCAGCGGTCTTGGTCAGGCTCACCGTGGTGCCCTCGAGCACGGCGGTGCCGTCGGCCTCGTTGACGGCCAGCGGGTTCAGGGTGGAGCCGTCGAGGAAGAACAGGTCGGCGCTCTCGGCGAAGACGGCACCGTCGACGGTGACCTTGCCGTTGAGGACGCTCTTGGCCGGGTCGACGACGAAGTTCTCGAGCTTGACGACCTTGCCGTTGGAGCCGGTGAGCTGCAGGCCGGAGCCGTCGTGGTTGATCAGGCCCTGGACGTAGGGGTTGACGCCGGAGGCCGGGTCGAAGTACGTGACGTTGCCGCCGGTGATCGGGAAGGAGATCTTGGCGCCCTCGAGCTTGGCGCCACCCAGGGTGGCCGGGGTGAGCTTCAGCGCGGTCAGGCCGGCGAGGAAGCCCTCGTCGAGGGTGACGGCGGTCTGCTTGCCGGAGAGGGTGTCGATCTGGGCGGCCGGGGTCGGCTCGCTGGCGGCCGTGTCGGTGCTCGTGTCGGCGTCGCTGCCGCAGGCCGCGAGGCCCAGGGTCAGGCCGGCGGAGAGGGCGAGGACAGCGGTCTTCTTCTTGAGGCTCAGCATGCTTCGGTAGCTCCTTCAGTGGTGCGGCGGGACCGCACGTCGGGGTGTCTCTGCCAGGCTTTCGCGTCCGGGCCGTCATCGGTTCGACACGATCGCCGTGACGCCCGCCACAGGACCCGCCGGACGAACCTCTGCGCCACGCGCGACGAACCTCCCTGGACGACCCGCTGCCAGGACGGACACTGCACCCATGACCACCACTGAGGACGCCCCCCGTGCGAGCGGGGTCAAGGGCCTGCTTGAGCGCGGCCCGGGCGGTCCCTTCGAGGAGCGCGCCTGGCGCAGCCCGATCCGCGGCCCCTGGCTGACCTCGGTGCTGGCGCTCGTGCTGCTCGTCGGGCTGATGGTCCTGATCGTCACGGGACTGCTGTCCTACGCCGCCTACGACCCGCGTCTGGGCGGCAGCAACGACCAGACCCCGCAGGCAGGGCTGCTCGCCGACTACATCTGGTTCGACTGGTTCACCTCGCCCAGCTGGCTCTACCGCGTCAACCAGGGCACCCACGTGCTGCTCGGGCTGGCGCTGATCCCGGTCGTGCTCGGCAAGCTGTGGTCGGTCGCGCCGAAGCTGTTCGAGTGGCCGCCGGTGTCCTCGCCCGCGAAGGCGCTGGAGCGGCTGTCGCTGCTGCTGATCGTCGGCGGGATCCTGTTCCTGATCGTCACCGGCGTCATGAACATCCAGTACGACTACGCCTGGAAGTTCTCCTTCTACACCGGGCACTTCTACGCCTCGTGGGTCTTCATCGCCGGGTTCGGCGCCCACGTGGCGCTCAAGCTGCCGACGATGATCCGCTCCCTGCGCGGGACGTCGTACTGGTCGGTCGACACGGCCTCGACGGTCCCGGAGCCGCACGACCCCGACCACCTCGTGTCGTCAGATCCCCTGCCCGCCAGCATCTCCCGTCGCGGCGCGCTCGGCGTCGTCGGCGGCTCGTCGCTGGCGCTGCTCGGTCTGTCGATCGGCCAGTCCATCGACCCGCTCCGTCCGACGGCGCTGCTCTCCCCGCGCGGCCAGGACCTCGGCGACGGGCCGAACGACTTCCAGATCAACACGACCTTCGGTGAGATCGGCGTCGACCCGACCGAGACCGGGGCGTCCTGGCGGCTGCGGCTGATGGGCCCGACGGGGCAGGAGGTCGTGCTGCGGCGCGAGGACCTGCTGACGATGCCGATGCGCACCGAGGAGCTGCCGATCGCGTGCGTCGAGGGGTGGTCGACCTCGCGGTCCTGGACCGGGGTGCGGCTGCGCGACCTGGCCGCGATGGTCGGCGGACAGGACGCCGAGTCCGTGTTCGTCGAGTCGCTGCAGCGCGGCGGGGCGTTCTCGACGATGTCGCTGACCGGGAAGCAGATCCGGGCCGGCAAGACGCTGCTCGCGCTGAAGGTGAACGGCGTCGACCTGTCGCTCGACCACGGCTTCCCCGCCCGGATGATCATCCCCGCGGCGCCGGGCGTCCGCAACACCAAGTGGGTCAAGACCCTCACCTTCCGGAGCGAGGCATGAGCTTCCGCAAGCTGTACGGCGCGTCCCCCTGGCACCTGGTCGCGCTGCTCGCGTGCTTCGCCCTCAGCGCCTACGCCGTCAGCCGGCTGCTCGACGACCTGCCGGTCATCGTGCGGATCGGGATCTGGTTCGTCGGGTCGGCACTCCTGTGGGACCTCGTGCTGGGTCCGGCGCTCGCGGGCGCCGACCGGCTGCTGCGCCCCCTGCAAGGCCTGCGCGTGCCGGCGCTGAACTACGTCCGCATCCCCGGGCTGGTCTCGCTGCTGCTGCTCGTGGTCTGGCTGCCGGTGATCCTGCAGCGCTCCGAGGGCGTCTTCCGCGCCAAGGCCGGGCTGTCGCAGGACCCGTTCCTCGGTCGCTGGGTGGCGATCACGGCAGTGCTGTTCCTGGCGTCGGCAGGTGCGTACGGGGTGGCGGTCCTGCGCTCGCGCCGACGCGCCGCGGCGCCGCTGCGCGGCTGAGCCCGCCGCGCCGGCCCCGCCCGGTCCGGACTTTCTCCGTCCACAGGCCGTGCACACAGGTGTGGGCAGGTCGCACGCCTGCCGAGGGTGCCTCGGCCGAGGTTGTCCACAGCTCCGTCCCCAGCCCTCCACAGCGACAGGCCGCCCCGCCCACACCCGGTCCCCAGCGGCGTCCACAGGCGGTCGGGGGCAACACGCCGTACGGCCCCGATCTGGTCGGAGGTCGCCGGTACAACTGCCTGCGACGGCGAGGTGCGCCGTCGCACGAGCAGGCGGAGGTCCGGTGTCGGAGCGCGTCGTCGAGCTGCCGTCACAGGGCCGCGCTGCCCCCGAGTTCGAGCGCACCCCGCCGCAGGACATCGCCGCCGAGCAGTCGGTCCTGGGCGGCATGCTGCTCAGCAAGGACGCGATCGCCGACGTCGTCGAAGTCGTGCGGGCCACCGACTTCTACCGGCCGGCCCACCAGACCATCTTCGACGTCGTCGTCGACCTCTACGGCAAGGGCGAGCCGGCCGACCCGATCACGGTGTCCGCCGAGCTGACCCGGCTCGGCGAGATCGGACGCGTCGGCGGCGCGCCGTACCTCCACACGCTGCTGACCAGCGTCCCGACCGCGGCCAACGCCGGCTTCTACGCGCGGATCGTGGCCGAGCAAGCCGTCCTGCGCCGCCTGGTCGAGGCGGGCACGCGCATCGTGCAGCTCGGCTACGGCGCCGCGGGAGCCGGCGGCGTCGACGACGTCGTCGACCGCGCGCAGCAGTCCATCTACGACGTCACCGAGCGGCGCAGCAGCGAGGACTACACGCTGCTCGAGGAGCTCATGCAGCCGACGATGGACGAGCTGGAGGCGATCGGCTCGCGCGGCGGCTCGATGTCCGGCGTGCCCACCGGGTTCGCGGATCTCGACGGGCTCACCAACGGCCTGCACCCCGGCCAGTTCATCGTGATCGCCGGCCGTCCCGGGCTCGGCAAGTCAACGATGGGCTTGGACATCGCGCGGTCGTGCAGCGTCAAGCACGGGCTACCGAGCGCCATCTTCTCGCTCGAGATGAGCAAGACCGAGATCACCATGCGCCTGCTGTCGGCCGAGGCGCGGGTGCCGCTGCACCACATGCGGTCCGGGACGATGACCGACGACGACTGGTCGCGCCTGGCCCGTCGGATGGGAGAGGTCGCCGAGGCGCCGCTCTACATCGACGACTCCCCGAACCTCACGATGATGGAGATCCGCGCCAAGGCCCGTCGGCTGCGGCAGCGCAACAACCTGCAGCTCGTGGTCATCGACTACCTGCAGCTGATGAGCGGCAACAAGAAGGCCGAGAGCCGCCAGCAGGAGGTCTCCGAGCTGTCCCGCTCGCTGAAGCTGCTGGCCAAGGAGCTCGAGATCCCGGTGATCGCGATGAGCCAGCTCAACCGCGGCGCCGAGCAGCGCACCGACAAGAAGCCGCAGATCAGCGACCTCCGCGAG
>JBKJQQ010000173.1:0-8812 GCA_046593875.1 Mycobacteriales bacterium
CGCGAAGCTGCGAGAGCACCTGGTGCCACGGCTGCTCGTACGCCCGCATGCGCCGGCGCATGCGGGCGTACGAGCAGCCGTGGCACCAGGTGCTCTCGCAGCTTCGCGACGACCTGGACGCCGCGGAGGTCGCGGTCGTGACCGGTTCGACGCTGGCGATGCTCAACGGGACCGCCTTCACCTCCCCCGCTGTCGAGGCCGAGCGGCTCGAGGTCCTGCTGCGGCGGATGGCGCTCGCCGCGCTGCTGAGTCGTCGGGTCCCGGCTCGCCGCAGCTGATCCGGCACGATGCGCGCATGACTGCCCGCCTGCTGCTGTGTCTGCTCCTGCTCACTGCCTGCTCCGCCGTCGACGAGCCGGAGCCGCAGGGCCCGCTGTCCGGCGCACGGCTGGTGGAGGAGCTGCGCGACGGGGGCTACGTGATCGTCCTGCGGCACACCGCCACCGAGGAGGGCGGCGTCGACGACCCCACCGAGCCCGCGGACTGCGCACCGCAGCGCGAGCTCTCCGACGAGGGGCGCCAGCAGGCGCGTGACCTGGGCAGGGCCATCGCCGACCTCGACGTGCCGATCGGACGCGCCATCGCCAGCCCGTACTGCCGGACGAAGGACACCGCCGAGCTGGCGTTCGGCGCGGACGTGACGACGACCGACGAGGCGCTGCTCCCGCCGCCCGGCCCCGGCGAGGCGGGCAACGACGAGGCGGTCGCCGCGGTCAAGCAGCTGATCAGTCAGCGGACGAGCGATGGCGAGAACACCGTCCTGGTCTCGCACAGCTCTGTGATCGAGCCGGCCACGGAGGCCGCCCCCGACGAAGGCGGATCAGCCGTCTTCGCACCCGAGGGCGAGGGGGAGTTCCGTCTCGTGGCCGAGGTTCCGCCGGGCGGCTGGGTCACGCTGCTGGGGCAGGTCTCCTAGCTACAGCGCGACCGGGCCCTGGCCCTCGCCGCTCTCCAGCCCCTGGGCGAAGTGCGACAGCGGCACCACGATGAACAGCCCCTTGGCCCGGAACACCGGCGTGCCGTCCGGGGCCGTCGCGACGCACGAGCAGAAGATCTTGCGACCGTCGCGCCGGTCGACCCGGCCGCGCACGGTGTAGCTCGTGCCGATCAGGACCGGCAGCAGGTAGTCCACCTCGAGCCGCCGGGTCACCCCGGGCTCGCGCACGAGGTAGAGCGCGTAGCCGAGCAGGTCGTCCACGAGCGCCGCGACGGTGCCGCCGTGCGCGATCCCGGGCGCTCCGCTGTGCGCCGTGGTGAACGCGTAGTCGGCCACCACCTCGTCGCCGACCAGGCGCACCTCGAGGTGGAGACCAGCCTCGGCCTCTGGCCCGCAGCCGAAGCAGGTCGGGTAGTGCGGCGGCAGCACGCCCGGCTTGCGGTCGACCTGTCCCGCCTTCAACCGCTCGACGTAGTCCTCGACGCCACCCATCCGGCGGTCGGCCTCAGACACCGAGCGAGCGACCGATGATCTCCTTCATGACCTCGGTCGTACCGCCGTAGATGGTCTGCACGCGCGAGTCGATGAACGCCTTGGCGACCGGGTACTCGAGCATGTAGCCGTAGCCGCCGTGCAGCTGCACGCACTGGTCGACGACCTTCTTCTGCATCTCAGTCGTCCACCACTTGGCCATGGCGGCGTCCTTCACGTCGAACTCGCCGGCGTTGTGGGCGAGCACCGCCTTGTCGACGTAGTGCCGGGCGATCTCGATCTCGGTCGCCATCTCGGCCAGGACGAAGCGGTTGTGCTGGAAGGCGCCGATCGGCTTGCCGAACGCCGTCCGCCCCTTGCAGTAGTCCAGCGTCAGGGCGAAGACCTTCTCGGCGGCAGCGACGGCGACGACCGCGATCGACAGCCGCTCCTGCGGGAGCTTCTCCATCAGGTGGATGAAGCCGCCACCCTCGCGACCGACGAGGTTCTCCGCCGGCAGGCGCACCTCGTCGAAGAACAGCTCGGCGGTGTCCTGCGCCTTCATGCCGACCTTGTCGAGGTTGCGGCCGCGCTCGAAGCCCTTCATGCCGCGCTCGACAGCGAGCAGGGAGAACCCGTGCGCGCCCTTGTCCGCGTCGGTGCGCGCGACGACCAGCACGAGGTCGGAGTTGATGCCGTTGGTGATGAACGTCTTGGAGCCGTTGAGGATCCAGTCGGTGCCGTCGCGGCGCGCGGTGGTCTTCAGGCCCTGCAGGTCCGAGCCCGCACCCGGCTCGCTCATGGCGATGGCCGTGATCATCTCACCGCTGGTGAAGGGCGGGAGCCAGCGCTCCTTCTGCTCGTCGGTCGTGAGGTCGAGCAGGTACGGGGCCATGACGTCGTTGTGGAGCGTGAAGCCGACGCCGCTGCCGCCGACCCGCGTCGTCTCCTCGGAGACGACGCAGTTGTAGCGGAAGTCCTTGATGCCGCCGCCGCCGTACTGCTCCGGGACGTCGGTCCCGAGCAGCCCCTGCTTGCCGGCCTCGACCCACACCGAGCGGTCGACGATGCCGGCCTCCTCCCACTGCTTGTGGAAGGGCGCCACGTGCTTGTCCATGAAGGACCGCACCGCGTCGCGGAAGGCGTCGTGCTCGGGCTCGTAGAGGGTCGACTGCATGACGGCCACGTTAGCCGTCGTTCACAAGGTCGGTCTAGGCTCCGGCCCATGCCTGTCCTGGCCGACGCCGTCGACCGTCGCCGACCCGAGCACGACGTCAACCGCGAGGCCATGCTGGCGCACCTGGCCACCCTCGACGAGCAGCACGCGCTGGTACTCGCGGGGTCGGAGAGGTCGGTCGCCCGGCACCACTCCCGTGGCAAGCTCCTGCCGCGCGAGCGAATCGAGCTGCTGGTCGACCGGGACGCGCCGTTCCTCGAGCTGTCGCCGCTGGCGGCCTACGGCTCGAGCTTCCCGCTCGGCGCCAGTGTCGTCACGGGCATCGGCGTCGTCGAGGGCGTGGAGTGCCTGCTCGTCGCGAACGACCCCACGGTCCGCGGCGGCGCGACCAACCCGGTGACGTCCAAGAAGGTCGGGCGGGCCATGGAGATCGCCCGCGAGAACCGGCTCCCGGTCATCAACCTGGTCGAGTCCGGTGGCGCCGACCTGCCGACGCAGGCCGAGATCTTCATCCCCGGTGGGGCGATGTTCCGCAACCTCACGCAGTTCAGCGCTGCGGGGATCCCGACGATCGCCCTCGTCTTCGGCAACAGCACGGCCGGCGGCGCGTACGTCCCCGGCATGTGCGACCACGTCGTGATGGTGAAGGAGCGGGCGAAGGTCTTCCTCGGCGGACCGCCACTGGTCAAGATGGCGACCGGTGAGGACAGCGACGACGAGTCGCTCGGCGGCGCCGAGATGCACGCGCGCACCTCCGGACTTGCCGACTACCTCGCGGTCGACGAGCTGGACGCGCTCCGCCTCGGGCGCCAGGTCGTGCGCGGGCTGAGCTGGCGCAAGGCCGGGCCCGGGCCGTCGCGACCGGCCGACCCGCCGCTGCACGACGCCGAGGACCTGCTGGCCATCGCATCTGCCGACCTCCGCGTCCCGTTCGACCCGCGCGACGTGCTCGCCCGCGTCGTCGACGGCTCGCGCTTCGACGAGTTCAAGCCGCTGTACGGAACGTCGCTGGTCACGGGCTGGGCCTCCATCCACGGCTACCCGATCGGGGTGCTGGCCAACGCCCGGGGCGTGCTGTTCAGCGAGGAGTCCGAGAAGGCCGCGCAGTTCATCCAGCTGGCCAACTCCGCGGACACCCCGCTGCTCTTCCTGCAGAACACGACGGGCTACATGGTCGGCAAGCAGTACGAGCAGAACGGCATCATCAAGGACGGCGCGAAGATGATCAACGCCGTCAGCAACAGCACCGTCCCGCACCTCACCGTCGTGCTCGGAGCGTCGTACGGCGCCGGTCACTACGGCATGTGCGGCCGCGCCTACAACCCGCGCTTCCTGTTCTCCTGGCCCGGCGCGAAGTCCGCGGTCATGGGCCCGGCGCAGCTGGCCGGTGTGCTGTCCATCGTCTCGCGGCAGTCCGCCGAGTCCAAGGGCCTGCCCTACGACGAGGACGCCGACAAGGCGATGCGCGAGCTGGTCGAGGCGCAGATCGAGAGCGAGTCGCTCGCGCTGGCCAACAGCGGACGCGTCTACGACGACGGGATCCTGGACCCGCGCGACACCCGCGACGTGCTCGGTCTGTGCCTGTCGGTCGCGCACAACGCCCCCGTCCAGGGCTCTCGCGGCTACGGCGTGTGGAGGCACTGATGCCGATCACCCGCGTCCTGGTCGCCAACCGCGGCGAGATCGCCCGGCGCGTCTTCCGCACCTGCCGGGAGATGGGCCTGTCGACGGTCGCCGTGTTCTCCGACGCTGACGCGAACGCGCCCTTCGTCGGGGAGGCCGACGCCGCCGTACGCCTGCCGGGCAACGCACCTCGCGACACCTACCTGCGCGGCGACCTGGTGGTGGCCGCCGCGCTGCGTGCGGGGGCCGACGCGGTGCACCCGGGCTACGGCTTCCTGAGCGAGGACGCCGGTTTCGCGCAGGCGGTCCTGGACGCCGGGCTCGTCTGGATCGGCCCGCCGCCGTCGGCCATCGACGCGATGGGCAGCAAGCTCGCGGCCAAGGCGCTCATGGCGGACGCGGGGGTGCCCTGCCTGCCCGGCGTCGACGCGACCGGGCTCTCCTCGGCGGACCTGCTCGCTGCTGCGGACGAGATCGGCTACCCGGTGCTCGTCAAGGCGAGCGCGGGCGGCGGTGGCCGCGGCATGCGGATCGTCGACGCAGCAGCGGGTCTCGCGGACGCGGTCGTCAGCGCGCAGCGCGAGGCCGCCTCCGCGTTCGGCGATGGCACGGTCTTCCTGGAGAAGTACGTCGAGCGCCCGCGGCACGTCGAGGTCCAGGTCATGGCCGACGAGCACGGCACCTGCGTGGCGCTGTTCGAGCGCGACTGCTCGGTGCAGCGCCGGCACCAGAAGGTCCTGGAGGAGGCGCCCTCCCCCGCCGTCGACGAGGCACTGCGCACCCGGCTCTGCGAAGCCGCCGTGGCCGCGGCGAAGGCGGTCGGCTACACCGGCGCCGGCACGGTGGAGTTCGTGGTCGGGCAGGACGGGACTCCCGCCTTCCTCGAGATGAACACCCGCCTGCAGGTCGAGCACCCGGTCACCGAGCTGATCACCGGCCTGGACCTGGTGCGCCTGCAGCTGCTCGTCGCCCGGGGCCTACCCCTGCCGGACTCCGTCGCGGCGGCGCGCATCACGGGTCACGCCATCGAGGCGCGGCTCTACGCCGAGGACCCCGCCCGCGGCTTCCTGCCCGCGACCGGCACGCTGCACCGGGTCGAGATCCCCTGCGGTGAGGGCGTTCGCGTCGACAGCGGCGTGGAGTCCGGCTCCGTCGTCAGCCCGTACTACGACGCGATGCTGGCGAAGGTCCTGGCCCACGGCGCGACCCGCGAGGAGGCGTCGTCCCGCCTGGCGGCGGCCCTCGCCGGCGCGCGCCTGCACGGCGTCCGCACCAACCGCGACCTGCTCGTGCGGGTGCTGCGGTCGGAGGCCTGGCTGACCGGGGACGTCGACACCTCCTTCCTGGAGCGGCACGACCTGGCCGCCCTGGCTGCGCCGCTGGCCGAGGAGCAGGCCGTCGTCCTGCACGCCGCCGCCGCGGCGCTGGCGGGCGCGGCGGGCCGCCGGGAGTCCGCCCCGGTCCTGGCCGGCCTGCCGTCCGGCTGGCGGAACCTGCCCAGCGCCCCGCAGCGGGTGACCTTCGTGCTGGGCGACCGCGAGCTGGACGTCTCGTACGCCCTGCGTCGCAGCGGCACGGAGGTCGCCGTGGAGGGCCAGCCACTGGCCGCCGTACGGGTCTGGTCGGCGACGGCGGAGGGCGTCGACCTGGAGGTCGACGGGGTGCGCCGCGCCTACGCCGTCAGCACCGTCGGGCTGCAGTGCTGGGTGGACTCGTCGCTCGGGAGCACCGCGTTCACCGAGGTCGAGCGCTACCCGGAGCCCGGGTCCGGCCTCGCCGCCGGAACGCTCACCGCACCGATGCCGGGGACCGTCGTGCGCGTCGACGTCGAGACCGGAGCGAGCGTCGAGGCCGGCCAGGTGCTGGTGGTGCTCGAGGCCATGAAGATGGAGCACGCGGTCCGCTCGCCGGCCGCCGGGACGGTCGCGCAGGTCGACGTGGAGCCCGGCCAGCAGGTCGACGCGGGCGCGCTGCTGGTCGTGGTCGAGGTCGCCGCCGATGCGGACTGAGCCGCCCCGTACGGTGGTCCCGTGAGCGGGTGGCGACGGTGCGACACATGCCGCAAGGTGAGGCCGGGCGACGACTTCGACGGCGACGCCACGACGTGCCGGCCGTGCCTCACCGCGCCCGCCCCGGCCGAGCCCCGCAAGCGGGCTCCCGTCACGACCCGCAAGGCCGCCCCGCGGCCGGCGGCCGGCGCCGCCCCGGCTGAGCGCGGTCCACGCCTCGGATCCGTCGGCTCAGGCGATCTCGAGGTGCGCGAACGGCGCGCCCGACGGTCGGCCTCCGACGCTCTTGCCGAGCTCCACCCGGAGGAGTTCGCGCTGCTGCTGCGCGACGCCCGGGCGGCAGAGGGACTGCGTCCGCTGAGCGCGGGCAGCCCTTCGCCGAGCGGCGAGGACGCCTGAGCGGACTGCTATCGTCATCGCCTGAACGACCAGCGCCGCTAGCTCAATTGGCAGAGCAGCGGACTCTTAATCCGCGGGTTCGGGGTTCAAGTCCCTGGCGGCGCACCCCGTGTGACCTGGCCTTTCGCTCTGCTGAGCGGGGGGCCAGCGTCGTCTCTGATGATCCAACTTCACGGAACCTTTACGGAGGTCCGCTAGGACGCGCGGACGCCGGCTGCACGGGCGCCTGCCTCACCATCGCCGCGACCAGCTCCGCGGCCTGCCTCGACACCTCGGGGAGGACCCGCGTGTAGGTGTCGGCCGTGAGCGCGAGCGAGGAGTGCCCGAGGTGCCGGGACACCACCAACATGTCGACGCCAGCCGCGAGCGCGTGCGTCGCCCAGGTGTGACGCAGTCCGTGAAGCACGATCCTCGGGAGCCCCGCCTCCGCTGACAGGGTGAGGAAGTGCCGAGTCACGTACTCGGGGCGCAACGGCGTCCCGTCCTCCCGCGCGAACACGAGCGCGCCGTCGGTGTAGCCAGCGCCCCAGGCGAGCCTCTCGGCGGCCTGCGCCGCCTTGTGCGCCTTCAGGACAGCGATGGTGCCGCGGCCTAGTGCCACCCCCCGCGCGCCCGCTCGGGTCTTCGGCGCGCCGACGACGATGTCCCGCCCGACCTCGACATGCTGCTGGCTGATGGTCAACGTGCCGCCGTCGAGGTCTACGTCGAACCAGCGGAGCCCGCACAGTTCCCCGCGGCGTAGGCCGGTGGATGCGACGAGGTGGTAAGCCGCTCCGAGCCGGTCCCCGCTCGCCGTCTGCAGGAACGCAGCCAGCTCCGTGGGCGTCCACACGCCGCGAACGTTGCGGGGCGCGGTCTCCAGCTCCACCTGCCCGGCGGGGTTGTGGCTGATGAGGCGACGCTTATACGCGGTGGCCAGCGCGCTGTGCAGCGTTGCGTGCAGCCGGCGCAGCGTCGCGGGGCTCGGCGGCTTGCGGATGCTGCCGCTGCGGATCGTCTCGTACATCGCGTCCAGGTGGTCGGCGCGCAGGTTCGACAGCCGCAGGTGCCCGATGGTCGGCACGAGGTAGACCCGGATGTGGCTCTCGTAGGAGCGGCGGGTGGAGGGTCGGAGCTTGCGCTTCCCGTCCAGCCATGAGGTGAGGTACGCACCCACGGTCAGTCCCCGCACGTCGGCGACGACACCGCGCCGGGCCTGTTCGAGCGCCTCGGACAGCGCCTCGGACAGCGCCTCCTGCGCCTCACGCTTCGTGCCGAACCCAGCCTTGCTTCGCTGGTCCCGCTTCCCGTCCGGCCTGAGGCCGACCTCGGGCGGAGGAGTCTGCGTTCGCGGAGCGGGTCGCTCGTCGTCGGCAGGTACGTGAGGAGCGGGCCTGGCAGGAGGCGCGGGCGAAGCGGCGGGCCGACCTCATCGTCGGCATCGAGCGGTGGGAGCGGACCGAGTACGCGCAGATGATCGGCGAGGACGGTCGCGCAGAGCGGTGGCGCGAGGCCGGGGAGTGGCTACGGCGGGCAGCGGAGGAGCAGCGGCAGCGCAGGCGGTCGCTGGAGGAGTTGCGGTAGTGCGCGGCGGGGCAGGCGTGCCGGGCTAAGACACAGATCTGGCCACCCTGCTTGTGGGTGGCCAGATCTGTGTCGCTTCATCAGGCTGTTGTCCCAGACGCCTCTCGAAGTAAGTCGCTGCGTCGGTAGGGGGAGAACCGCTGTCGGTTGCGTGCCGGTCGGTCTAGTAGAGGGTTTGTCCCGCCTGAACCTTGATGCTGCCCTGCCGGATGCCCGCGCGGTCGGAACCGCGAGCTGCACCCGAGGTGCTGAATGACGAGCAACTCAAAAGGCTCCTGCAGAAGTCGCTCACTGGGACAGCCGTGTAAAGCCCGTTGGATTCAACGGGGTCAAGAGCACCGCTAGTCACGCC
The DNA here is from genome assembly GCA_046593875.1 of Mycobacteriales bacterium. Taxonomy (GTDB): domain Bacteria; phylum Actinomycetota; class Actinomycetes; order Mycobacteriales; family SCTD01; genus SCTD01. Next base: position 8,532 of record JBKJQQ010000173.1, read on the forward strand.
GATGATCTCCCCCGTCCGGTTGACCAAGGCGCCGCCTGAGCTGCCAGGACTGATGTCAGCCGTGTTGAGCAACAAGGAAGCCGACGCGGCCAGGAACGACACAGAGCCGAAGGACGTCGTGCCTTCGAGGATCGGACGCAACGGACTACCGACGGCCATAGCGAACGCGCCAACCGGAGCGTTGGCTGTGGCTGCTCGCAGCGTCGGCAGAGCCGCCCCGATGCCGATTGATGCCAGGTCGTACTCCGGGTGGTAGCTCCACAGCCCGGTGACGCCCTGCG
>JBKJQQ010000188.1:0-17710 GCA_046593875.1 Mycobacteriales bacterium
CTACGGCGAGAAGAGCCTCTACGGCAAGACCGTCGTCGGCGTCATCCGCTCGACGTTCGTGCTGGACGAGGAGGGCGTCGTCCAGACCGCGTCCTACGCCGTGAAGGCCAAGGGCCACGTCGCCAAGCTCCGCCGCGACCTGCGCCTGGACTGATCACGCTCCTAGGATGTCGCGACGCGGGTGTGGCGGAATGGCAGACGCGCTGCGCTTAGGCCGCAGTGCCGAAAGGCGTGGGGGTTCGACTCCCCCCACCCGCACGAGATGGCGCCCGCCACCGGGTGCTCCTGCCGCCCTCCGCGCCTGCCTCGTGGCGACGAGGACGGTCGCACCTTCTCGGTAGGGTCCGGGCATGACGAGGACGGTCGTGACCGGTGGCGCCGGGTTCCTGGGGTCGCACCTGTGCGAGCAGCTGCTCGCCGACGGACACGAGGTGGTCGCGCTCGACAACTTCCTCACGGGCACGCCGCGCAACGTCGAGCACCTGATGGAGCACGACGGCTTCCGGCTGGTGAAGACCGACGTCACCGAGTACGTCCACATCCCTGGACCGGTGGACCAGGTCCTGCACTTCGCCAGCCCGGCCTCCCCCATCGACTACCTGCTGCTGCCCATCGAGACGATGAAGGTCGGCTCCCTCGGCACGCTGCACGCCCTCGGCCTGGCCAAGGAGAAGGGCGCGCGCTTCCTGCTCGCCAGCACCAGCGAGACCTACGGCGACCCGCAGGTCCACCCCCAGCCCGAGACCTACTGGGGTCACGTCAACCCGGTCGGCCCGCGCGGTGTCTACGACGAGGCCAAGCGCTTCGCGGAGGCGCTGACGATGGCCTACCGGCGCACCCACGACGTCGACACCGCGATCGTCCGCATCTTCAACACCCACGGCCCCCGGATGCGGCCCAAGGACGGGCGGGCCATCCCGGCGTTCGCGAGCCAGGCGCTCACCGGTCAGCCGATCACCGTGGCCGGCGACGGGAGCCAGACCCGCAGCATCATCTACGTCGACGACCTCATCGCCGGCATCCTCAAGCTCCTGCGCAGCGACCTGGCCGGCCCGGTCAACATCGGCAACCCGCACGAGACCTCCGTGCTCCACCTGGCCGAGACGATCAAGCGGCTGACCGACAGCGACAGCGAGATCGTCTTCATCGACCGGCCCACCGACGACCCGACGGTCCGCCAGCCCGACATCACGCTGGCGCGCACCCAGCTCGACTGGGAGCCCAAGATCGGCTACGAGGAGGGGCTCGAGCGGACCCTTGCGTACTTCCGTGAGCATCCGGAGCTCGTCCGCTAGCGTTCTACCCGTGAAGCTGTCCGTCCTCGTCCCGGTCTACAACGAGGCCGCCACCCTCTCCGCTGCGCTCAAGCGCGTGCTCGACGTCGACTACCCGTGCGAGGTCGAGGTCGTCATCGTCAATGACGGCAGTCAGGACGGCACCGCGGCGATCCTCGACGCGCTCGACGACCCGCGTGCCAAGGTCGTGCACCACCCGGTCAACAAGGGCAAGGGCGCCGCGATCCGCACCGCCTCGCAGAGCGCCACGGGCGACTACATGATCATCTGCGACGCCGACCTCGAGTACGCCCCCGAGGAGATCCCGCTGCTCCTCGCTCCGGTCCTCTCGGGCGAGGCCACCGTCGTCTACGGCACGCGGACCTTCGGCAGCCACACCGCCTACAGCTTCTGGTACGTCCTCGGCAACAAGGCCGTGACGATGTTCGCCAACGTCGTCTACGACTGCTGGATCAGCGATCTCGAGACCTGCTTCAAGCTCCTCCCCCTCGAGCTCTACCGCGAGATGGACGTGCTCAGCGCTGGTTTCGGCATGGAGGCCGAGGTCACCGGCAAGCTCCTGAACCGCGGCTTCCGGCCCTACGAGGTGCCGATCTCCTACAAGGCGCGCAGCCGCGAGGAGGGCAAGAAGCTCACCTGGAAGGACGGCGTCGAGGCGCTGTGGATCCTGAGCCGCGAGCGGGTGCGCGGACGCCAGCACCGCCTCTCCGCGTAGGGGACGGCCTGAGCACCCCGACCGCGCCGACCCGTCCGCCTCGGACGACGCCCCGCGCGACGCCCGGCCGGCACGCCCCTCCCCCGCGTCGCGTCCCGGGCGCACTCCGCGCGGCCTGGGTGCGCTGGGCGCCGCTGCTGCTGCTCGCGCTGGGCGCCGAGATCCGGCTGCGGCAGTTCTTCGGCAGCCGTTCGCTGTGGCTCGACGAGGCACTCATCGCCCGCAGCCTGGTCAGCCGCGACTACGTGGGGCTGGTCGCCGAACCGCTGCAGGGCGAGCAGGCCGGACCCGTGCTCTGGCTGTGGTCGACCCGCCTGTCGCTCGACCTGTTCGGCGACGGCGAGCGTCCGCTGCGGCTGGTGTCGCTGCTCGCCGGGCTGGCGACCCTGCTGCTCACCTGGCGGCTCGCGCGACGCCTGCTGCCGTCGCCGCTGGTTCCGCTGGCGGTCGGCCTGGTCGCGCTGTCCCCGTCGCTCGTCTACTTCTCCAACGAGGTCAAGCCGTACGCACTGGACGTCGCGGTCGTCCTCGCGCTCGTGCTGCTGGCGCTGCGGCTGCGCGGCGACGTGCGGTGGCTGGCCCTTGCCGGCGCGGTGGCGGTCTGGGCGTCCTTCGCCTCCGTCTTCGTCCTGGCCGGGCTCAGCCTGGTGCTCGTGCTGCAGGCCCTCGTCCGGGACGGCCTGCCCGCCGCCGCCCGGACAGCGGCCTGGCTGTCAGCCTGGGTCGTCTCGCTCGGCATCTCCTACGTCCTGATCCTGCACCGGCTCGCCGACAGCGAGATCCTCTCCACCTTCTGGGACTACACGTTCCCGGACGGGACCGCAGACCTGCCGACGTGGCTGCTGCGCCGGTCGATCGACCTGACCCGCGACCCGCTCGAGCTGACCTTCTGGCCGATCGCCCTCGCCCTGCTCAGCGTCGGCGGCTACCGCCTCGCGCGCCGTCGCCCGAGCAGCACCCTGCTCAGCCTGTCCGGGGTGCCGGTCGCGGTGGTCGCCGCGGCCATCAGCGCCTACCCCTTCGCGAGCCGCCTGGCCCTGTGGCTCGTGCCGCTGGCCTTCATCACGCTGGCCGCCGCGGTGCCGCCGCGCGTCGACCGCGGCCGACCCCTGCTGCTCTCGCTCGCCGCGCTCACGCTGGTCGCCGCCCCGATGGCCGCGCAGACGCTTCCGCAGACGACCAGCGTCTTCCAGCGCAACGAGCTGCGGCCGGTCATGGAGCAGCTCCTGCAGGAGAAGGAGCCGGGCGACCTGGTCCTCGTCGACATCCCCGCCAAGGCGCCGTTCGACTTCTACACCGAGCTCACCGGGCTGGGCCGCGACGGCGTCATCCTGTTCGCCACGACCGACGAGGTCGGTGGTCTCTGCAACGACCCGGCCGCCCTGCTGACAGGACGCTTCGCGCGGCAGCGCATCTGGGTGGTGTTCGCCCACCAGCTGCAGGACACCCGACGGCTGGGCACGCGTGACGACATGATCGCCCGCATCGAGGACGTCACGAACCGCTCCCGGACGATCGAGCGGTTCGGCGCCAAGGCGGTGCTGTTCGACCCGCAGGCCCGGCTGCGCCCCCCGTCGGACGAGCCGCGCAACCCCGACCGGTGCCTGGCCGTGATCCGGACGCTGCCGCCGACCGCCCCTTAGACCTTGCGGGCGACGAGGAACAGCGACTGCCCGAAGGGCGGCGTGACGCGGGCTTCGAGCCGTCGCAGCCACGGCACGATCCCGCGGTGGTAGACGGTGAGCAGCAGTCCTGCCTTCGGTCGCCCCTTGAGCAGCTTCACCGTGAGGTACCAGGCCAGCAGGCCGATCCAGTTGACGTGGTGCAGCACCTCGACGCGCAGTCCCGCGGTCTCGGCGGCGGCCCGCAGCGACCGCCGTCGGTAGCGCCGCTGGTGCCCGATCGCCCGGTCGAAGTCGCTCATCGCGCTCGGGTAGGCCGGCACGACCAGGACGACCGCACCCCCCGACCGGAGCAGCCCAGCGAAGGCGCGCAACGCGCCGACGTCGTCCGGGATGTGCTCCAGGACGTTGTAGGCGACGACGGCCGAGTGCTCGGCGGTCTCCTCGATCGGCACCGCGAGCTCGCGCACCCGCACGACCGGATCGCCGGCGAACCGCTCCCGAAGTCCTTGCAGCCGTGCCGGATCCGCCTCGCTCGCCGTCCACCGAGGGACCCCCGCGGCCGCCCAGTCCGCCGCGTAGTGGCCCAGCCCGCTGCCGACCTCGAGCGGGTCGTCCCCGAGGTGCGGCAGGGCCAGGCCGACCAGCCAGCGGCGGTAGTTCGCGGCCTCGACGAGGTCCTCGAGGATCTCGGACTGCAGACCTGTGTCGCCCTCGACCTCAGCCACCCAGCACCTCCAGGAGGTCGGGGGCCAGCAGGCGGAAGGCCTTGCCCCGGTGGCTGATCGCGTCCTTCTCGTCGCTGGACAACTCGGCGCTCGTCACGTCGAGCCCGTCGGGCACGAAGACCGGGTCGTAGCCGAAGCCGTTGCTGCCACGGCACTCTCGCACCAGACGCCCACGCATCTCGCCGAGGACGACCTTGCCGCGTCCGTCCGGCAGAACGTAGGCCGCCGCGCAGACGAAGCCGGCCGCGAGCCGCTCGTCGGGCACGTCGACGAGCTGCTGCAGGAGCAGCTCCAGGTTGGCGCGGTCCTGACCGTGCTGGCCCGCCCACCGTGCGGACAGCACACCGGGCATGCCGTTCATGACGTCGACGGTGAGCCCGCTGTCGTCCGCGATGGCCGGCAAGCCGGTGTGCGCCACCGCCTCGCGCGCCTTGAGCAGTGCGTTGTCGGCGAAGGTCGCGCCGGTCTCGGGGCCCGGGTCGTACGGCTCGACGTCGTCCAGGCTGAGCAGCTCCACAGTCCCCCAGCCCGCGCCGTCGAGGATGCGGCGCAACTCCTCGACCTTGCCGAGGTTGCGCGTGGCCAGCACGACCTTCACAGCTTGAGCGGGTCGCCGGTGTGGCGGTTCAGGGACTGCGCCAGCGCACCGGACTGCAGCGCGGTGAGATCGCGGATGCCGCCGAGCGCGAGGTCGAGCAGCGCGTCGAGCTCGTCGCGACGGAACGGCGCGCCCTCGGCGGTGCCCTGCACCTCGATGAGGTCGCCGTCGCCGGTGGCGACGACGTTCATGTCCGTGCCGGCGGAGACGTCTTCCGGGTAGTCGAGGTCGAGCACCGGCGCACCGTCGACGATCCCGACGCTGATGGCCGCGACGCTGCGCACCATCGCCTCGGGCTTGCCGAGGTGGGCGCACGCGTCGGCCAGCGCCAGGTAGGCCCCGGTGATGGCGGCCGTCCGGGTTCCTCCGTCTGCCTGGAGGACGTCGCAGTCGATCGCGATCGTGTTCTCGCCGAGCTTGGACAGGTCGATCGCCGCGCGCAGCGAGCGGCCGACGAGCCGGCTGATCTCGTGGGTCCGACCCCCGACCTTGCCCTTGACCGACTCCCGGCCGCTGCGGGTGTGCGTCGCGCGCGGCAGCATCGCGTACTCGGCCGTCACCCAACCCAGCCCCGACCCCTTGCGCCAGCGCGGCACGCCCTGCTCGGCGCTGGCCGCCACCAGCACGCGGGTGCGCCCGAACTCCACCAGGCAGGAGCCCTCGGCGTGGTCGAGCCAGCCCCGCGTGAGCGTGATCGAGCGGAGCTGGTCGGGCGCGCGGCCGTCGTGGCGAGTCATATGCGTGAGCCTGTCAGACGTCGCCGCCGAGGGGTTGGGCAGGTGCGCAGGTGCTTCAGACGTCGTACGTCGTGCCGCAGGAGGCCAGCTCCGTCGGGCAGCCCGACCTCTGCACCGCCTCCGCCAGCACCATGGAAGGGTCCGTCCAGGGGACCACGTGCGTGAGCAGGAGCCGACGGGCGCCGGCCCGGGCGGCGTGCTCGCCCGCCTGGCGGCCCGTCAGGTGGATGTCCGGCGGGTTGTCCGGCGCGTCCGCCCAGCTGGCCTCGCACAGGAACAGGTCGCTGTTTCGCGCGAGCGCCACCAGCGCGTCGGACTCGCCGGTGTCGCCGGAGTAGACCAGGGCCCGACCGCCCGCTTCGATCCGCAGACCGTGGCACTCGACAGGGTGGTTGACCCGCGCGGACGTCACGGTGAACGGCCCGATGGCGCGGGTGCCCGGTGCCACCTCGCGGAAGTCGTAGACGTCCTCCAGGCCGTGCGAGGGGGGCGCCTCGTAGCTGTCGAGGATCCGCTGAGCGGTCCCGGCCGGGCCGTAGACCGGCAGCACCGGCGCCATGCCCTCCGGGTGGTAGCGGCGCGCGTAGGAGTAGGCGACCAGGTCGATGCAGTGGTCGGCGTGCAGGTGGCTGACGTAGACGGCATCCACGTCCAGCAGGCCGACGTGCCGCTGCAGCTCGCCGAGCGCACCGCTGCCCAGGTCGACCAGCAGCCGGAAGCCCTCGTGCTCGACCAGATAGCCCGAGCAGGGCGACGCGGGGCCCGGGAAGGTGCCGGCGCAGCCCAGGACGGTCAGCCTCACGCGGGCACCTGCATCCCGGCGACCTGCCCGATCTCCGGCCCGAGGAAGCGCCGGCCCAGCCGGGCGAACGGCTCCGGGTCGCCCGTGGCCAGGAAGCGGTGCGCCGGCGGCGGGGCCTCCGGGTCGCGGCCGAGGTCCTCCTGCACCAGCACCCGGTAGACGTCCTTGGCGGTCTCCTCGGCGCTGCTCACCAGGGTCACGCCGTCGCCGACCACCAGGCTGATCATGCCGGTGAGCAGCGGGTAGTGCGTGCAGCCGAGCACCAGGGTGTCGACGTCCGCCCGCAGCACCGGGTCGAGGTAGTGGGTCGCCAGCTGCAGCAGCTGCCGACCGGTCGTCACGCCCCGCTCGACGAAGTCGACGAAGCGGGGGCACGCCGCGCTGGTCAGCGTGACGTGCGGGGCGGCTGCGAAGGCGTCGTCGTACGCCCGGCTCTGCACGGTGACCGCGGTCGCCAGCAGCCCGACGCGCCCGGTACGGCTCGCGGCCACGGCCCGGCGGACGGCCGGCTGGATGACCTCGACGACGGGGATGTCGTAGCGCTCACGGGCGTCGCGAAGGCAGGCGCTGGAGGCGCTGTTGCAGGCGATGACGAGCATCTTGACGCCCTGCTCCACCAGGCCGTCCATGGCCGCGAGCGCGTGCCGGCGGACGTCGGCGAGGGCCAGCGGGCCGTACGGACCGTTCGCGGTGTCGCCGACGTAGAGCAGCGGCTCACCGGGCAGCTGGTCGAGCAGCGCCCGAGCCACCGTGAGGCCGCCGACGCCGGAGTCGAAGACCCCGATCGGCGCGTCGCTCACGCGGGCGACCTTACGCAACACGCGCGGAACCGGCCTCCGGATGCGGCGATGTCGCGCACTCGGCCCGCCCTTCCCTTCCACAGCCGATCATCGGGTCGCCTGACTGATCAGCTGTGTCGGTGGGGAGCCGCGTCCGCCGTTGCCCCTCATCCACAGCCGATCAAGGCCGGACCGGTCAGTGATCGGCTGTGGAGGTCGGACGCCGCTGATGCGGCTCGAATGCTCCACAGCCGACTTTGCGTCGTCCACAGGTACGACGGGTCCGCCCCCACGGACCCTGCGCCGGCAGGACGTTCGCGGCATGACCGCTACCGCTGCTGAGGAACCCCCACGTCGGCCGCTCGCGTGGACCCCGCGCCCGGACGCGGACCTGGCCCTGGCCCTGGACGTCCTCGCTCCCTGGTGTGAGCGTCCTCCTGAGACGCGCTCCCGGCTGCGCTCGGGGCGGTGGAGCCTGTACGAGGGCGTGGTCGTGATGCACAACGGGCCGCTGACGGCGGCGCAGTCGACGTGGGTCGGCCTGTTCCGCGCCGGCGAGGGGGCGGTGCTCGCCGCAGCGACGGCGATGCGTGCGGCCGGTGTGGACGTCTCCGAGCCGCCGCGCCCGCAGATCGTCCTGCCCTGGTGGCGCACTGGCGTCGTGACGACGTTGGCCGATGTCCGCCGGAGTCGCCTGATGACGGCGCTCGACGTCCATCCAGCACGTCAACCACCGCAGTTCCGCCTGGCGCGAGCGACGATCGACGCGGCCAGCCTCAGCCGCCGCCCGGACGACGTACGCGCACTGCTCTGCGCTCCTGTCCAGCAGCGCAGGCTCCGGGTCCAACAGCTCGAGGAGACGGTCCTTCGGCTCGGACCGGTCTCAGGCCGCGGCCTGATGCTGCGCACGCTCGCGGACCTCGAGCTCGGCGCTCAGAGCACGCACGAGCTGCGCTTCACCCGCGCGCTGCGGCGGTCGGGGCTGCCGCAGCCGGACCGCCAGGTGTGGAAGCAACGGCCCGGCGGAAAGCGCTACCTCGACTGCGAGTGGGACGAGTACGAGGTGCACGTCGAGATCGACGGGCTCGCGCATCGGGGCGTTGCCGAGTGGGTGGCGGACCTGTCCCGTTCAAACGAGCTCGAGATCGTCGAGGCGCGTCGCAGGCTCCGCATCGCGGGCTTCCTGCTGCTCGAGCAGGAGGAGCTCGTCCTGGACCAGGTCCGACGAGCCCTTCGGGCGGGCGGCTGCCCTTGCTGAGCGTCGGCCTCCTGCACACCTGATCAGCTGTGGAGGGGTGGAGCACAGCCCTCCCTGTCAGCACAGGGGCGGGGCTCCAGGGGGCCGGCGAGGCGCTGGGCCGGACGGCCCAACGGAGATGGTCACAAGGGACCGGGGGCTCGGGCTGCAGAACGCCCCGCCGGGTGGCCGAGGACTACGGCATGGCCCTGCAGACCGACCTCGAGCGCGTCATCCGGCCGGCCGCGGTGCTGCCCGAACGGGCCGCCCGCGAGATCCTGGGCTGGCTGCAGGTGCACGACGTCAGCCAGGGCGGCTGCTGGTCCTCCGGCGTCGGGACGATCCAGCGCTTCAGCGGCCCGTTCGACGGGCTGTCCGGGATGCGCGGCAGCGCGGTCCTGCTCGGCTCGCTGCACATCACCTGGGACACCTACGAGGCGACGATCTACCGGGTCAGCATCACCGACGCCGGCGCGGCGAGGGGTCTCACCGTCGACAGGCTGTGCGACGAGGTGCTTCGGGTCGCCGGCCTCACGCTCGCCAGCTGCCCGCGGGCGAACCTGCTCGACGCCCCCGTCCCCGACCCGTTCCGCGCGGGACTCCCCCGCCCGCGGTCAGAGGTCTAGGCCCAGAGCTGCCCCTCGAGGGCCGCCTCGGCCTCCTCGAGGGTGCCGGCGTAGGCGCCGGTCGACAGGTACTTCCAGCCGCCGTCGCACACCACGAAGGCGATGTCGGCGGAACCGCCGGCCTGCACGACCTTCATCGCCTCGCCGAGCGCGGCGTGCAGGATCGCGCCGGTCGAGATGCCCGCGAAGATGCCCTCCTCCTCGACCAGCTGGCGGGTGCGTCGCAGCGCCTCGCGCGGCCCGACCGAGAAGCGGGACGTCAGGACCGAGCCGTCGTAGAGCTCCGGGACGAAGCCCTCGTCGATGTTGCGCAGCCCGTACACGAGCTCGCCGTAGCGCGGTTCCGCGGCGATCACGCGCACGTCCGGCAGCCGCTCGCGCAGGTAGCGCCCGGTCCCCATCAGCGTCCCGGTCGTGCCGAGCCCGGCGACGAAGTGGGTCAGGGAGGGCAGGTCCTCGAGCAGCTCCGGCCCGGTCGTCTCGTAGTGCGCGAGCGCGTTCGCAGGGTTGCCGTACTGGTAGAGCATCACCCAGTCCGGGTTCTCGGCCGCGAGCTCCTTGGCCAGGGCGACCGCCTGGTTCGAGCCGCCGGCGGCCGGTGAGGCCACGATCTCGGCGCCGTACATCGTGAGCAGCTGACGCCGCTCGATCGAGGTGTTCTCCGGCATGACGCAGACCAGCCGGTAGCCGCGCTGGCGGCAGACCATGGCCAGCGAGATGCCGGTGTTGCCGGAGGTCGGCTCCAGGACGGTGACGCCCGGGCGGAGCAGCCCCTCCTTCTCGGCCTGCGCGATCATGTAGAGCGCCGCGCGGTCCTTGACCGACCCGGTGGGGTTGTTCGACTCGAGCTTGGCCCAGAGCCGGACGTCGGGCGAGGGCGACAGCCGAGGCAGACCGACGAGCGGCGTGCGCCCGACGGACTCCATCAGGCTGTCGAACCGCATGTCAGCCGCCGGCGACTGCGGGCAGCACCGTCACGTTGTCGCCGTCGGAGAGCGCCGTCTCGAGGCCGCCGAGGAAGCGCACGTCCTCGTCGTTGACGTAGACGTTGACGAAGCGGTGCAGGTTGCCCTCCTCGGTCACCAGGCGCCCGCGCAGACCGGAGTGCCGGCTGTCCAGGTCGTCGAGCAGCGCGGTGAGCGTGCCGCCCGAGCCCGAGACGACCTTCTCGCCCCCGGTGTAGGTGCGCAGGATGGTCGGGATGCGGACCTCGACGGTCATGTGGGTGGTCTCCTTCATCGCGGGTGTCAGGGCTGTCAACGGGGATGGAAGCGCGGGTTGTTCCTCAGGTGACCAGGACCTCCTCCTCGGTCACCACCCCGTCCAGGATCGTGTATGAGCGCAGCTCGAGCTCCTCGGACCGGGTCGAGACGAGCAGCCAGTGCGCGAAGCCGGCCGTCGCCGACCACCGGACGTCGGTACGAGAGGGGTAGGCCTCGGTCGCCGTGTGCGAGTGGTAGACGACCAGCGGCTCCTCGTCGGCGTCGTCGATGTCGCGGTAGACGCGCAGCCACTCGGTGCTGTCGAACACGAAGCCGGTCGGCGAGCGCTCGGCGTTCTCCATCTCGAAGACCCGGGTCGGCGTCCCGTCGCGGCCGGCGATCACGCCGCAGCACTCGTCCGGGTGGTCGCGCCGCGCATGGGCGACGACGACGTCGACCATCGCCTGCGGGAGCTGGAGCACGGGGTCCAGGCTACCGAGGGCTCAGGCAGGACAGCAGCGACTCCTGCAGCCACCCCAGCCAGCCGTACACCTGCAGCGCCTGCGCACGCGGGTCGTCGTCGGACAGGTCGAGCTCGGTCTCCTCGGTGATCTCCAGGCGGGTGCCGAGCACCAGGCGCAGGTCGTTGAGGCAACCGAGCCAGGCGTCGGCCTCGTCGCGGTCCAGCACGAGGCGCCCGCCGCTGCCGGCCAGCGGTGCCAGTCCGGCCAGGACCACCGTCGCGTGCGCCCGCTTGCCGGCCCGCAGGTCGGCCTCGGTGTAGCGGCGGAACTCCGTGGCGGCCGCGTCGTCGTCGCCGTACGCGTCCGGCAGCAGACGGGCCAGCGCGGGGTCCTCCGGCCGCTCCCCCGGCCCGCTGGACAGCCCGACCATCGCGGCCAGCGGGTCCTCGGAGGCCTCGTCCTGCTCGCCGAGCAGCGCGAGCAGGTCGCCCGCGACGGCGAGCAGCACGTCGGCCTCGACGGCCTCGACGTCGGCGCGGATCTGGCCGATCCGTCGCTTGAACCTCATCAGTCCTGCTGCAGGGTGGCCCACAGGCCCTTGGCGTGCAGGCGGGACACGTCGTGCTCCATCTGCTCGCGGGTGCCGCTGCTGACGACGGCACGCCCCTTGGTGTGCACGTCCATCATCATCTTCTCGGCGACCTCGCGCGGGTGGCCGAACAGCTCCATGAGCACGTGCGTCACGTAGGTCATCAGGTTGACGGGGTCGTTCCAGACCAGGGCCACCCACGGGCGGTCCTCGTCGGTGGCGTCGTCCAGGTCGGGGAGGTCGAGCTCGGCGGGGGCCGTCACTGCTTCCGCAGCTCCTTCTTCAGCACCTTGCCGGTCGAGTTGCGCGGCAGCTCGTCGAGCACCCTGAACTCGCGCGGCACCGCGAAGCGGGCGAGCTTGTTGCGCACCAGCTCCTTGAGGTGCTCCTCGTCGACCGACTGCCCGGGGGCGGCGACGACGTGGGCGACCAGGCGGACGCCGTACGACGGGTCCTCCTGCTCGACGACCGCGACCTCGGCCACCGACGGGTCCTCAGCGAGCACGTCCTCGACCTGGCCGGGGTAGACGTTCTCGCCGCCGATCACGACCATGTCGTCGTCACGGCCGAGCACCGTCAGCCGACCGCTCTCGTGCAGCACGCCGAGGTCGCCGGTGGAGACCAGGCCGTCGAGCCGGTCCTTGTCCGAGCCGTCGGTGTAGCCGGCGAAGGTCAGGCCGCTGCCGACGAAGATCCGGCCGGGAGTGCCGACCGGCACGTCCTGACCCTGCTCGTCGACCACCCGCAGGGTCACGCCGTGCGGCGGCCGGCCGGCCGTGCGCGGGTCCGCGGCGAGGTCGGCCGGGCTGGCGACCGCCGCGTAGGCCACCTCGGTCGAGCCGTAGAGGTTGTAGAGGACCGGGCCGAAGTGCGCCTGCACCCGCTCGACGAGGTCGCCGGGCAAGGCGCTGCCGCTGGAGGCGATGACGCGCAGGGACGAGGTGTCGTAGGCCTTCTCGGCGATCGCCCCGAGCAGCTTCTCGAGCATGACCGGTACGACGACCAGCGCGGTGGCTCGGTGCTCCTCCACCGCCGCGAGCACGCGGTGCGGGTCGAACGTGCGCTGCATCACGACGGTGGAGCCGAGCAGCATGGCCAGCGACATGTGCCCGAGACCCCAGGCGTGGAAGGCCGGGGCGGCCAGCACCGTCGTCTCGCGTCCGCGCAGCGGGATCGCGGACAGGGCAGCGATGCCGTCGCCGATCGTGGCCCCGCTGCGGGCGGCGCCGCGCGGGGCGCCGGTGGTGCCGCTGGTGAGGATCACCTGCCGGCTGGTGTGGCTCGGCTTCGGCGGCGGTCCGAGCGGCGAGCTCAGCGCGAGGTCGGCGAGCTGCTCGGTGGTCACGCCGATCAGGTGCGCCGGCACGAGGTCGCGGAGCTCCTCGTCGTGGACGACCAGACGCGCCTTCTCGCGCTCGAGGACCTGCGCGAGCGGGCCGGCCGCGCTCCCGGTGTTGAGGTAGAGCACGTCGGCGCCGCACTTGGCCAGCGCGACGGCGCCCTCGACCAGCCCACGGCCGTTGCGGGCGACCAGTCCGGCGGCGTCGCCCTCGCGCAGGCCGCGCGCCCGCAGCTCGCTGGCCATCCGGTCGGTGCGGGTGTCGACCTCGCGCCAGGTGAGGGGACCGTCGTCGTCGACGAGGGCCAGCCGGTGCGGGTGCCGGGCCGCGCCGGCGGCGTATCCGGTCGCCGGCGTGATGCCCCAGCGCAGGACGGCCAGCCCCATGCCGATCAGCCGGTCGGGGCGGGTCGGCGTGAGCAGTCCGGCGCGGGCCAGGACCCGTGCTGCGGCGACGTCGAGCATGCTGACCTCCGTGTGGCGTGGACCCGTCGAGGTTGCCACGCCGCGCGCTGCGCAGGTCCGGCGGCTTGCCAGGTGCAGCGCGACGTTGGACGCTCGACCCGTGACCGGAGGGGTGCTGTCCGCGGTCGGGCACGACGCGTTCGTGCTGGCCGTCCTGCTCGAGGCTGCGCCGGTCGGCTTCGCACACTACGACCGCGAGGGCCGCTTCGTGCACATCAACGCCGCCCTCGCCGCCGCGAACGGCGCCCCCGCGGCCGACCACCTCGGCCGGACGATCCGCGACATGGCGCCGGCCGTCGCCGACGTCGTCGAGCCGCTCCTCGCCCAGGTGCTGCGGACGGCCGAACCCGTGCTGGCCGTGGCGATCAGCAGCGTCGACGACCGCGGCACGCCGACGCACTGGACGACGGGCTGGTACCCGGTCCCGGACCCGCTGACGGGCGAGTGCGTCGGCGTCGCGGTCGTCGCCACCGACATCACCCCGGTCGTCGACGCCGGCGCCTCCCTGCGTCGCACGGCCATGACGCTGCAGCGCTCGCTGCTGCCGGCCGAGCTGCCGTCGACCGAGGAGCTGGAGGTGGCGGCCCGCTACGCCGCAGGCGCGGCCGAGACCGACGTGGGCGGCGACTGGTACGACGTGATCGCCTTGGGGGCAGGACGTCTCGCGCTGGTGATCGGCGACGTGATGGGGCGCGGCGTGCCGGCCGCCGCGGTGATGGGGCAGCTGCGTACGGCTGCGCGCACGTGCGCGCGGCTGGACGTCCGGCCGGGCGAGGTGCTGGAGGTCCTCGACGGCGTCCTGCGCGAGCTGGACGAGGACGCGATCGCCACGTGCGTCTACGCAGTGTTCGACCCGCACACCCGCGACCTGCGGCTGGCCAGCGCCGGGCACCCGCCGCCGCTGGTGCGCACCGCCGACGGCCGCACCTCCGCTCTCCTCATCGACGTCAGCGCCCCTCTCGGCCTCTCCGACCCCGCCCGCGAGACGACGGTCCAGCTGCTGCCGGGCTCGACGCTGGCCCTCTACACCGACGGCCTGGTGGAGTTCCGCGGCAGCGACCTCGACCAGGGCATCGCCGCGCTCTGCGACGTCGTCGCCTCCGGCCCGACCGGTCTCGAGGCACTGGCCGACGAGGTCATGTCCCAGCTGTCCGAGGAGGAGGGCGACGACGACGTCGCGCTGCTGCTCATCCGGGTGCCGGCAGACGTGGACGCCCGGTCGCGCACCGTCCGGGTCGACGTCCCCCGTGAGCGCGCGCTGCTGGTCGACGTGCGCAGCCAGGCACGATCGGCGATGCGCTCGTGGATGCTGCTCGACGAGGTCGTCGACACCGCCACGGTCGTCGCCTCGGAGCTGGCCACGAACGCGCTGGTCCACGGCCGCGGCCGGGTCGAGCTGCGGCTGCGGCTGACCCGCGACCGGCTGGTCGTCGAGTCCGTCGACTCCGGCCACCACATGCCCCGCCGGCGGCGCGCGGGCGACGAGGACGAGGGCGGCCGCGGCCTGCACCTGGTGGCCGAGCTGGCCGACCGGTGGGGCTTCCGCTCCACCGAGGAGGGCAAGGTCGTCTGGGCCGAGATCGACCTGGCGTGAGCTAGACCGTGATGGTCAGCGGCGTCGCGCGGCAGTCCGTCACCGCGACCCCGAACCGCTTCACGGTGCGGCCGTCCAGGGTCGTCACCCACACGACGTACTTCTGCTTGCTGGCCAGCGACGGCACCGTGAAGTGGCCGTCACGCGGGAACTGCGCGATGCCCCAGCCCTGGTAGTAGGGGAAGGCGTTCCACTTCGTCTCGGTCCAGGCGAACAGGTTCTTCACGCGCACCGGCTGACCGGCGGCGTTGACGACCTTGCCCTGGATGCTGCCGGCGCTGCCGCCGTGCGGGCAGGTCATCGGGAGTCGGATCGGCAGGTTCGCCGTCCCGACCGGGACCGTGTGCTTGTTGCTGTTGCCGTACTTGGTCAGGGTCTGCTTGTTGAAGCAGTAGTTGCCGTTCGCGTCCCGGCACGGGCTCCCGGTGTAGCCGCGGTGGTACACCTCGATGAAGGTCCCGACCGCGTTGCTCGGCAGGCTGCCGACGCGCCAGGCCCGCGACGTCCGGTTGCCGTCCTGCATGAGGCTGGCCTGCGGTGCGCCCTCGGGGCCGACGAAGTGGTTGAGGTAGCTCTGCGGGACCGAGTAGCCACCGGTCTTGGCGCAGCCGTAGCTCGCGCTCCGCGGGTCCGTGTTGAGGGCCCGCCCGTTGCGGTCGACGACGTCGAAGCCGATCGAGACGTTCACGTCGCGGCCGTCCTGGCCGAAGACGGTCCCGCTGATGCTCCTGCCGCTGTTGGTGGCGCACGCCGCCTGAGCCGGCGCGGACGCGAGGACGGGCACCAGCCCGGCCAGCAACGCCACCGCTACGAGCACTCGCGCTGACCGCACAGCCCACTCCTCCGTCGCCCTGTCAGGAGCATCGGCGCGTGAGGGGTCCTACGTGAGGCTCCCGACCAGTTCGGTGAGCACGCCGGTGCGGTCGGGCAGCGGCAGTCCGAGGATCGCGCGGTGTGCCCCGGCCGCCTCCATCTGCGCGCACGTGCGCAGCGCGGTCGGCACGCCCTCCCACAGGCTCACCGAGGCCGACACGACGATCTCCTCGACGTCCCGGCCGACCTCGTCGCAGTGCCGCCGCAGCACGTCCAGCTTGTGCGGCAGCTCCTGCACGTCGCCGCCGCTGTAGTTCCAGTGGTCGGCCCAGCGGGCGACCGTGCGCAGCGTCCGCTGCTCACCGCTGCCGCCGATGCCCAACGGGGGCATCGGCTGCTGCACCGGCTTGGGCTCGCAGCGCGCGTCGACCAGCCGGTAGTGCTGCCCGTCGAAGGTCGACGTCTCCTGCGTCAGCAGCAGCCGCAGCACCTGCGCCGCCTCGTCGAGGCGCTCCAGCCGCTCCGGGACGGAGTGCAACGGCAGGCCGTAGGCGTCGCACTCCTGCGCGTTCCAGCCTGCGCCCAAGCCGATCTCGAGCCGACCGGCGCTCACGACGTCGACGGTCGCGGCCATGTTGGCGAGCACCGCGGGGTGCCGGTGCGCGTTGGCCGTGACGAGCACGCCGAGCCGCAGGCGCGTCGTCGCGGCAGCCAGGGCCGCCAGCGTCGTCCAGGCCTCCAGGCACGGCCCCGTCGGGTCGCTGAAGATCGGGTAGAAGTGGTCGAAGAGCCACGCCGAGTGGATCGCCGGCGCCGCGTCCGCGGCCTGCCAGACCTCCAGCAGCTCCGACCACGCAACGTGTTGAGGCGCGGTGCTGAGGGCGTACTCCACGCCGCCACCGTAGGTGGCCGGCGCGGGCGCGCCTACGCGTCGGTGTAGGCCGGCAGGGAGATGACGGTCTGCGAGGGGATGTCGACCGTGGCCGGGAGCGCGCCGATCTGGGTGAGCATGCCGAGGTCGTCCCCGGCGCCCCAGTGCTCGACCGCCACGCCGTCGGCGATGCGGACCACGTCGATGGCGTCGATCTCGACGCGTCGGCCCGAGGGGGGTACGCCCAGCAGCGTGCCGGTGTGCGTGCCGGAGATCTTCAGGACTGCACAGCCGACGTCGCCCTGCTCGAGGTAGCGCGTCATCGTGCACTGCAGGTCCGGCAGGCCCTCGCGGTAGGCGCCCATGAGCGCCTTCACGCCGGCGCGGCCGCTCGGGAATCCCGGCGGGACCGGCGCGTGCTCCACCACGTCCTCGGCGATCAGGGCGTCCAGGGCGTCGAGGTCGCCGCCGGCGCTCATGGCGGCGTAGGCGCTGCGGAAGAGGTGCTCGTGCTGCTGAGGCGGACGGATCCCGGCCATGGCGATCTCGTACTCCGTGACGTCGACGACCTCGCGACCTGCGCCTGTGGCGACTGCTGCGCGCAGCAGCTGCACCCGTTGCGCGGAGGCGTCCAGCGCGTCCCGCGTGGCGAACGTCGTGGAGCTGATCGCCTCTCCCGACGCGCGGTCCACCAGGAGCACGACACCGCAGAATCCCGGCAGCGTCCGCAGGACGGGCACGGCCTGCGTGGCGAAGGCGACGATGCCCTCCTCCAGCCGCTGCGGGTCACCTGTCGTCCGTGTCATCCGCGTCCAGCAGCCGGGCGAGGCAGGGATCGTCCGTTCGAGCAGCGCAACCTCCAGCTCCTGCGCGCGCACGGCCCCGCCGACCATCGCCGCGGCCTTCTCCCGCACCGGGGCCAGGGCGCTGTCGCTGGCCGCGCACGCCTGCTCCGTCGTCCAGGCGGTCACGACGACGACCCGCCCGCTGCTGCGCGACACGAAGGCCGAGAACCCGCAGCTGCCGGGCAGCCCGTCGACGATCGGCCCTACCTCGTCCTGCGCCAGGGCCAGCACGTCGTCGAGCCGCGCTGCCTGTCCTTCGACCGTGGTCATCCTGATGTGCATGACTTCCTCCCCCGAGGCCGTCGCCGTCGACGGCGCCGTCCCACGGTGCTCCTGCGCGCGGGCCTCCACAACCCCTGCGGCGGCGCAGCCTTTCGGCACGAAGCGGT
>JBKJQQ010000214.1:0-7670 GCA_046593875.1 Mycobacteriales bacterium
CGCGTCCTCGAACTCCCGCCAGCCGTCGACGACGCGGACGCCCTTCCAGCCGGCGGCGGCGACGCCGTCGTCCTGCAGCGCGTCGAGCAGGGGCGACAGGCCGTCCCCCTCCAGCACGGTGGACAGGTCCATCTGCACGTGGACGGTCGCGGTGTCCCAGCGCACCAGCGCCTGCCGAGCCTGGGCCCAGCCGGCCGCCCGCTCGACGTGCAGCTCGGTGACGCGCTCGCCGGCCAGCTCGTGCACGACCGCACCCGCGTCGGTCGTGCCGTTCTCCAGCAGCACGATCCGCACGTCGTCCGGGGCGTGCTCCAGGAGCGCCTCGACGCAGGTGCGCACGTCGTCCGGCCAGCCCTCGACGAGCAGGGCGACCGTGCAGCGGTGGGTGTCGGGCTCCGCGCTGCGGTCGGGCAGTGCGTCCACCGAGGCCAGGACGTCGTACGGGGGGCGCGGCGACAGCGCGAAGCCGTCTGCTCCGTCGCGCACGACCCACCCGGCGGAGGCGATCTCGTCGCGCAGCCGGTCGCTCTCGGTGAAGTCCTTGTCCGCGCGGGCCTGGGCGCGGCGCTGCGCCAGCGCGAGGACGTCGTCCGGCGCGGCCTCGGGGGTCAGGAACATCACCCGAACGTAGCGGTGCGTGACGGCGGATCTTCGGGCAGGATCCCTCGGGTTGCCGTGAGGAGGCGAGGGGG
Organism: Mycobacteriales bacterium; assembly: GCA_046593875.1. Classification (GTDB taxonomy): domain Bacteria; phylum Actinomycetota; class Actinomycetes; order Mycobacteriales; family SCTD01; genus SCTD01. The sequence continues at coordinate 693 of JBKJQQ010000214.1, forward strand.
TTGCAGGCCGAGGAGCGCCGTGCACTGTGCGAGAGCATCGTGCGCCACGTCCGCGACATCATCACCGTCGTCGACGCTGCGGGCGTCGTGCGCTACGTGAACGACGCGCCGACCGAGGTGCTGGGACACCGGCCCGAGGACGCTCCCGGCAAGGCGTCGCTGACCTGGGTGCACCCGGACGACCAGGCGATGTGCCTGGACCGGCGCAACTGGCTGCTCGGTGCGCCCGATCGGACGACGGTCACGGTCATGCGCGTGCGGCAGGGCGAGGGCAGCTGGCGGCACGTCGAGACGCACGGCGTGAACCTGCTCGCCGACCCCGACGTGCGCGGGCTGCTCTACGTGACGCGCGACGTGGAGGACCGGGCCCGCGCGGAGCTCAGCCTGGTGCACGCCCTGCGCGCGCAGAGCGTGGTCGCCGAGCTGGGTCAGAAGGCACTGCAGTGCGAGGACGTGGAGCAGGTGCTGCACGAGGGGCTCCAGCGCACGGCCGCCCTGCTCGGCACGCCCTGCGTCACGCTGCTCCTGTCGGAGTCGGACGAGCGGCTGCGCGTCCGGCTGCAGGTCGGCGCGGACGCGCTGCCGGCCGGACACCCCTGGCCCACCGGCTCGCAGGCCGAGCACGCGCTGCGTCAGCGCCATCCGGTCATCGCCGAGCGCCTCGCGTCGGACGAGCGGTTCGCCCGCACGCCCGAGCAGGTCGAGCGCGGTCTCGTCGCCGGCGTCGCGGTCCTGCTCGACGGGGTGCACGGACCGATCGGCGTGCTGGAGGCGCACAGCACCAAGGAGCGGCCGTTCAGCCCGGTCGACGTGCAGCTCCTGCAGGGCGTCGCCAACGTGCTCGCCGGTGCCCTCGAGCGGGACGACCGCGAGCGGCGGGCCGTCGTGCAGGCGCTGCACGACCCGCTCACGGGGCTGCCGACCCGACCCCTGTTCGACGATCGCCTGGAGCACGGTCTGCGACGCATCCGCCGGACCGGCGGCGAGATCGCCGTGCTGCTCATCGACCTCGACCGCTTCAAGGCGGTCAACGACGCCTGGGGGCACGCGGCAGGCGACGAGGTCCTGCGGGCGATGGGCCCGCGGCTGAGAGCCTGCGCGCGCGCGTCCGACACCGTGGCCCGCTACGGCGGCGACGAGTTCGTCGTGCTCTGCGAGGAGGACGTGACCCACGTCGGCGTGTCGAGGTTGGCCGCCGCCATCCGGCGCGCGTGCGCCGAGCCGGTCGCGCTCTCGAGCGGCGAGACGGTGATGGTGTCAGCCAGCATCGGCCGGGCCTGGTCGCTCGAGGAGGGCGCCGACGGCCCGGCCCTGCTGGCGGCCGCGGACACCTCGATGTACCAGGACAAGCGGTACGGCCTGCGGACCGAGGTCGGCTAGACCCAGGGCTGGACGACCAGGCGGATCGGGTCGCCCTGCTTGCTGGTCAGCCGGTCCACCCCCTGCTGGACGTCCTCGAGAGGCAGCAGGTCGCTGACCGACCCGCTGACGTCGAGCCGGCCGAGCTCGACCAGGCGCACGAGCTCGTCGAGGTGCCGCTTCTCGTAGCCGAGGTGCCCGAGCAGCGACTGCGACATGACGCCGAGGATGACGCCCGGCCCCATCTCGATCGGGTCCATCGACAGGCCGACCATGACGGCCCGGCCGCGCCGGCCGAGGCTCTCGACGGCCTGCCGCAGGACGACGTTGGCACCGACGAGATCGACGGCCACGTCGAGCATCCGGCCGCCGGTCAGACGCCCGATCTCGGCCACCACGTCGTCGCTCGTCGGGTCGAGGGCGACGTCGGCGCCCAGGCGCAGTGCGCGCTCACGGGCCGAGGCGAGCGGGTCGACGGCGATGATCGGCGCGGCCCCGAGCAGCCGGGCGACCTGCACCGCGTGCACGCCCAGCCCGCCGATGCCCCACAGCCCGACGGCCTCGCCGGGGCGGACGCCCGCGCGGTCGGTGAGGGCGGCGTACGGCGTCGAGACAGCGTCGGCCAGGATCGCCGCCTGCTCGATCGGGACGCCACGCGGCACGAGTGCCAGGGCGGCCGCGGGGGCCACGAGGTACTGCGCCCACCCGCCGTCGTAGCCGAAGCCCATGATCTCGAAGGCCTCGCAGTCCTGCGGCACGCCGCGCGTGCACGGGACGCAGGTGCCGCAGTTGCGACCGGCCGCCACGACCACCCGGTCGCCGGGGGCCCAGCCGGAGACGAGATCGCCGGCCTGCTCGACGGTTCCGGCCACCTCGTGCCCGGGCGTGACGACGGGCAGGTTGGTCGGCAGCGAGCCGTCGAGCAGGTGCACGTCGGACAGGCAGATGCCGCACGCCTCGACGCGGATCAGGACCTCGTGCGGGCGGGGCACCGGGATCGGGACGTCCTGCAGCTCGAGGCGCCGGGTCGCCGCGTCGAAGCGGGCGGCGCGCATGCTGTCGGCCATCAGGCGCCCCGGACCTGGGCGCGCAGCGCCTTGCGGTCGGTCTTGAGCACGCTGGTCAGCGGGATCGCGTCGACGATGCGCACCTCGCGCGGGTACTTCGCGCCGCTGATGTGCTCCTTGGTGAAGTCGATCAGCGCGTCGGGCGTGAGGGTGCTGCCAGGGCTCAGCGACACGAACGCCACGACCTCCTCGCCCACCTTCGGGTCGGGCCGGCCGACGACCGCGGCAGCGGTGACGTCGGGGTGCGCGAGCAGGACGTCCTCGACGTCGCGCGGGTAGACGTTGAAGCCGTTGCGGATGATGAGGTCCTTGATGCGGTCGACGACGTAGAGGAAGTCCTCGTCGTCCAGGTGGCCGACGTCGCCGGTGTGGAACCAGCCGTCGCGGATCGCCTGCTCGGTGGCCTCCGGCGCCTGCCAGTAGCCGCTCATGACCAGCGGTCCGCGCACGCAGATCTCGCCGTCCTGCCCCGCCGGCAGGGTCGCGCCGTCAGGGTCGGTGATGCGGATCTCGATGCCGCCGACGGCCTTGCCGACCGAACCGAGCCGGCGCTCGTCGATCGGCTGCGCGGCGATCAGCGCGGTGGTCTCGGTGCACCCGTAGCCCTCGCGCACCTCGCAGCCCGGGATGCGCCGCTCGAGCTCGTGCGCGACCTCGACGGCGAGCGGTGCGCCGCCGCTGCCGATGCGCTCGAGGCAGGACAGGTCGTGCTCCTCGAGCGGCTGGGTGAGCAGCATCTGGATCATCGACGGCACGAGCGCCGCCTGGTTGACGCGGTGCTCCGCGGTCAGGGCGACGAAGCTGGCCGGGTCGAACCAGCGCATGAGCACCGACTCCCCCGGCTCGCGGGCGTGCAGCCCGGTCACGCTGACCATGAGCCCGTAGACGTGCGCGAGCGGGAGCGGGAGCAGGCCCACCCGGAAGCCGGGGCGGTAGGCCGCGGCGTAGCCGGCCGCGCCCGCGGCGTCCAGCCCGGCGTGGGTCAGCGCGACGCCCTTGCTCCGGCCGGTCGTGCCGCCGGTGTAGAGCAGCGCGGCGAGGTCCTCGGGCGTGCGGTCGACCAGCGCCAGCTCGTCACCGGCCTCCAGCTCGGCGAAGGTGGACGTGCCCCCCTCACCACCGACGACGACCACCGGCAGGCCGTCCGCGACGTTCAGGATCTTCGGCAGGAACTCCGGGGTCGTGACGATCGCGACCGCCCCGGAGTCCTGGAGCACGTGTCGCAGCTCGTCCTCGGTGAGCAGGAACAGGACCGGCGTGGCGACGGCGCCCGCGCGCCACAGGGCGGCGTAGGCGATCCCGACCTCGGGGCAGTTGGCCATGCACAGCACGACCCGGTCGCCCGGCCGCACGCCCAGGGCCGTGAAGCCGGCGGCCGCGCGACGGGCGCGGGCCGCGAGCTCGCCGCTGGTCTGCCAGGTCCCCTCGAAGAACAGGCTGCGGTGGTCGCCGAGGCGTTCCAGGGCCTGTTCGGCGCGGCGGGGCAGCGTCGAGGCAGCGAGCAGCGAGGTCACAGGAGTTCCTCCAGTAGGTGGTGCGGTCAGCCGGACAGGACGGCGGCGACGGATCGTCGCACCACCACGACCGCCTGCTCGGGCGACAGGGCCCGATCATGGCGCAGCGCCTCCCAGGCGGCAGCGGCACTGCACAGGTAGAGCGCGTCGAGCGTGCGTGCGCGGCCGTCCTCGTCGAGGGGGTCGAGCTCACGCGCGAAGACCCGCAGCACCTCGTCGTCGCCGACCCGGTTGTAGAGCTCCCGGTTCCGCATCAGCTGCGGCGAGCTGGGCTCACGCAGCCGGGCGGCGCGCATGACCGGCATGAGGGCCTCGAGCACCCGGCCGCGCGAGACGCTGAAGCGCTCGATGCGCTCCGCGAGGGACAGGTCCGGGTCGATGACGTCGGCCAGGTTCCCCAGCTTGGCCAGCTCGCGCTGGCCGGCCTCGGCCCAGAGCGTCTCCATGTCGGAGAAGTGGCCGAAGACGGTGCGCAGGGCGACCCCCGCGCGCGCGGCCACCTGTTGCGCGGTGGGGGACAGGTCGCCCTCCTCCTGCAGCGCGAGCAGGGCGTCGACGACGCTGCTGCGGGTGCGCTGGCCGCGCGCGGTCCGGCCGTCGACCGGCAGCTCCTGCTCGGCGTCGAGGTCCTGCGAGACGTCCAGGCTCAACGCAGCCGCCGGGGCGCCGCGTCACGGCTCTTGGCGAACCGCCCGATCCCGCGCGGTCGGTCCTCGGCCGGCGCGGGGCCGGCGAGCGCCGGCAGCGCCGTCGGCACGACCGAGCGCGAGCGGCCGCCGATCAGGCGCGGGCCAGGCCGCTGCTGGCCGGCCGCGTAGCCCACGGCGGCGCTGCCGCCGGCGAGCACCAGCAGCGCGAGCAGGCGACGGCCCGAGCCGAGGTCCTCGACCACACCGGCCGGACGGGCCAGCAGCAGCGGCGTCGCCACGGGGGCGGCGCCGGTGGCCAGCGTCGGCTCGGGGACGGTGGCCGGCTCGGGCAGCGGCACGTCCGCACCGGCGGCGACCAGGGGGGCCTGCGCCGTGCCGGTGTCGAAGACGGGCGGGGCCTCGAACGCGTCGGGCACGAAGGCCTCGCCGGAGCCGCCGGTGTCCTGCGGCGGGGCGCCGGGACCGGGCTCCGCGGGCGTCGGCGCGGTGCCGGACGGCGCGTCCGCGGGCTCGGCCTGGAACGCGTCCGGCCCGGGCTCGACGATGTCCAGCGTGAACACCTGCCGGGCCGTGGGCTCCGGCACGATCGCCAGGCTCCAGATGCCCGGCTCGGTCTGCGTCGAGGAGTCCAGGACGAACGACAGCGTCTTGCCGTCCTCCGACAGGCTGCCGAGCGCCTGACCGGCCTTGCAGTCGAAGGCCGGCGCCTTGTCGTACGGCTGGTTCGGGCCCTCGGGCCAGTCCGTCGCCTCCGTGGGGCAGGCCACCACCTCGGCCGTCCCGGAGCGGCTGCGGACCGTGAGGTCCAGCGTCGCGCCGGACGAGCCGGGCGCGGAGTAGAGGACCGCGGCGTAGGCCGTCGGGGCCTCCGGTCCCGCGGCGACCCGCAGGTCACCTGCCTGCGCGGTCGGCTGCGGCAGGACGACACCGCCGGCCGAGACGCGGTTCCACCAGCCGGTGCGCTCGGGCTCGGCGGCCGCGGCTGCGGCGCCGGGGAGCAGGACGCACGCGCAGGTCAGCGCGGCGGGTACGGCCAGCCTGCGGACGGTCGTCATCAGCGGTCCTCGGAGACGGCCCCTGCCGCCACCCGGCTGCGCCGGGGGCGGGGACGGGGGGCGGGGGCGGGGTCGGGGGGCGGCTGCGTCTCGCCGCCGGAGCGCTTGATCGTCGACAGGTCTCCACCGAGGTAGGCCGACACGACGCGCGGGTCGGCGAGCACCTCGTCGGACGTGCCCTGCAGCACGACCCGGCCGAGCTCGAGGGCGACGATCTGGTCCGACAGGCTCGTGATCAGGGGCATGTCGTGCTCGATGATGAGCATCGCGCAGCCGGTGGCCCGACGGATGTCGACCAGGAGCGGGCCGAGCGCCTCGGTCTCGCGCTGGGCGATACCGGAGCTCGGCTCGTCCAGCAGCAGCACCTTCGGGTCGTGCGCGATCGACATCGCGAGGTCGACGATGCGCCGCGAGCCGGTGCTCAGCTCGCTGACGAACTTGTCGCGGAAGGCCCCGAGCCCGAGCAGCTCGACGAGGTCGTCGACGGTGAAGGCGACGTCCTCCTCGCTCTCGCGCATCGCCGGGGTCGCCAGCAGCGCCGACACGTGGTCGCGCACGTCGATGTGCCGCTCGAGGCCGAGCGCGATGTTCTCCGCGACGGTCAGCGACGGGAAGATGCGCGCGTCCTGGAACGAGCGCCCCAGGCCGATGTCGGCGCGACGGTCCGGCGCCCAGGTCGAGACGTCCTGACCCTCGAGCCGGATCGTGCCCCCGTCCTGCGCGAGGTGGCCGCTGATCATGTCGAAGATCGTGGTCTTGCCGGCGCCGTTCGGGCCGATGAGGCCGAGGATCTCGTTCTCGTGCAGGGTGAACGCCACATCGGTGACGGCGTTGATGCCGCCGAAGCGCTTGGTCAGCCCGGCGACCTCCAGGACCGGCTTGGCCGGGCCGCGCCGCTCGGGCTCGCGCTCGCGCAGCGACGCGGTCGCGGTATCGGCCTGCTCGCCCATGCCCTTGCTGGCCCCGTGCAGGAACACCGAGCGCAGGATGTCGTCGCGCTCGAGCAGCTCCTCGGTCGGGCCGGAGAAGCGGACCTCGCCCTTCTCCATGAAGTACGCCTTGGTCGCGATCGTCAGCGCCACGTTGATGGACTGCTCGACCAGGATGATCGTGCAGCCGCTGGCGTGGATCTTGCGCACGATCTCCAGCAGCTGGCCGACGACGGTCGGGGCGAGGCCCAGCGAGAGCTCGTCGATGATCAGCAGCTTGGGCTTGGCGACGAAGGCCATTCCCAGCGCGAGCTGCTGCTGCTCACCGCCGGACAGGTTGCCGGCCATCTGGTCCCAGCGCTCGGTCAGGCGCGGGAACATGCCGAGCACCTCCTGGGTGCGCG
>JBKJQQ010000243.1:0-13122 GCA_046593875.1 Mycobacteriales bacterium
GGGCTGCACGGCGTCCGCTGCGACGTCACCTCCACCGACGACGTGGACCGGGCGTTCACCGAGACCGAGGCGCACCAGGGGCCCGTCGAGGTGCTCGTCAGCAACGCCGGCATCACCGAGGACCAGCTGCTCCTGCGGATGACCGAGGAGTCCTTCGCCCGGGTGCTCGACACCAACCTGACAGCGGCCTACCGGGTCGCGAAGCGGGCCAGCCGGGCGATGCTCAAGGCCCGCTGGGGACGGCTGGTCTTCGTGAGCAGCGTGGTCGGGCTCACCGGCGCCGCGGGACAGGCCAACTACGCGGCCAGCAAGGCGGGGCTGGTCGGCTTCAGCCGGAGCCTGGCCCGCGAGCTCGGCAGCCGCGGGATCACGAGCAACGTCGTGGCGCCCGGCTACGTCGACACGGACATGACCGCCGAGCTCGCGGACGCCCGCCGCGACGAGCTCCTCAAGAGCATCCCGCTCGGCCGCACGGCCTCGCCGGAGGAGGTCGCGGGCGTGATCGCGTTCCTGGCTGCCGATGCGTCGTCGTACGTCACCGGTGCCGTCCTGCCCGTCGACGGCGGGCTGGGGATGGGGCACTAGATCACGCCCGCTAGTCTCTGTGCGTGACAACACCGGACACGTCAGCCGTACGCACCTGGGCTCGCAAGAACGGCTACGACGTGGCCGACCGCGGCCGGTTGCCCGCGGAGGTGACCGAGGCCTACCTGGCTTCCCACGGCGGGGCGAAGAAGAAGTCGGCGCCGGCCAAGAAGGCAACGACCGTCCAGAAGGCGGCGCCGGCGGCCAAGACGGCGCCGCCGGCCAAGAAGGCGGCACCCGTCCAGAAGGCGTCCCCGGCGGCCAAGAAGGCAGCACCCGTCCAGAAGGCGTCACCGGCTAAGAAGGCGGTCCCGCAGCAGAGGGCAGCCCCCGTGAGCGCCCCGGCCCCGAAGGTGGCCGAGAAGCCCGCCGAGGTCGTGGTCGAGAACACCCCGCGCCCCAAGCCGTCCCCGGTCAACGACGACCGCCGCCTGGTCGCGCTCGGCGAGGAGATCAAGGCCCTGACGCAGCGCGTCGAGGCGCTCGAGAAGAACGCCGGCGGCAGCAAGGCCGGGACGAGCAAGGCCGCGCGCTTCCGCCGCCGCTCCTGAGCATGCGGCTCCTGCTGCCCGAGCAGCGGGAGCTGGCCGCGCAGGACCTGCTCGACCTCTACGACCCCGGGCCCGCGCCGAGCGTGCGGGCCGGCTTCGTGCTCAGCACCGACGGCGGCATCGCCCAGGACGGCAGCAGCCGCGCGCTGCAGTCCTCCGCCGACCTGGCGGTCTTCCGGGCGCTGCGCGCCGTGACCGACGCCGTGGTGGTCGGCGCCGGGACCGCCCGTACCGAGGACTACGGGCCCGTACGTCTGCGCGCCGACGGGCTGGCCTGGCGGGAGACACACGGCCTCACGGCACAGCCGACGCTGGTGCTGGTGAGCCGGTCGCTCGACCTCGCCCCCGACGCCCGCTGGACGCAAGGGCCGTCGATCGTCGTCACCTGTGCGGCGGCCGCGGGCAAGGAGCGCTTCCCCGACGTGGTCGTCGCCGGCGAGGACGAGGTGGACCTCGCCGAGGCGGTGCGCCAGCTCGCGGCGCGCGGCCTCACCCGGCTGCTCTGCGAGGGCGGACCACAGCTGTTGACCGCCCTGCTCGAGGCGGGCCTGGTCGACGAGCTGTGCCTCACGCACACCCCGCGCCTGCTCGGACCCGCCCCCGGCCTGCTGACCCAGCCGCTCACGCGCGAGCTGGACCTCCGCCACCTGGTCGACGGGGGCGACGGCGTCCTGCTGGCGCGCTACCGGGTCGGCTGACGCTCAGCCCAGCCGCTTCACGCCGGCACAGCGGTCGAAGCCCCGGTCGAAGCTCATGATCGCGTGGACGCCGTGCCGACGCATCACCGCGACGTGCAGGGCGTCGCGCGCGGAGAGCTCCGGTAGGCCGAACAGGACCTCCTTCGCCGCCTCGACGTCCTCGAGCTCGACGGCGAAGGTCTCGTCCACCAGCCCGAGGAGGACGTCGAAGGCCGGCTGGACGGCATCAGGGCGACGCAGCGCGGAGTAGCGGTGCAGGATCTCCTGCAGCACCTCCACATCGGTGACCAGCCGCTCCTGGCTGGCGACCGCGTCCTCCAGCAGCCGGCGCGCTGCGTGCTTGTTCGGGTGCTCCGCGCCCACGAGGTACATGGGGATGTTGGAGTCCAGCAGGATCATGCGCCGTACCCCTGCTCGATGTCGCGCAGCATCTCCTCGACCTCGCCGGTGGGGAAGGCGTGGTCGGCCGCTCGGCGGATGGCCTCGTACTTGCGCGCCGGAGCGATCGCGGAGTCGTTGCTCCGTGCCGCGCGGACGGCTTGGCGGACCCACTCCGAGACCGTCATGCCCTGCCGGGCGGCGGCACCCCGGATCTCGTCGAGCTCAGCCTCGTCGACGACCACCTGCAGGCGCGTACTCATGCCGTGAGTATAACGTGCTCATGAGATGAGTCATCGGACGCCGGTCGCTGTTGCGACGAGCAGGACCAGCGTGCGGGTCACGTTGACGAGCTCGGCCACCGGCACGGACTCGTCCGGCGCGTGCGCGTGTCGTACGTCCCCCGGTCCGTAGAGCACGGTCGGTACGCCGCCGATCCCGTCCAGCAACCGCAGGTCCGAGCCGTACGGCACGCCGTGCACCGCCGGGACCGCTCCGTGCAGCCGGACGTGCGCCGCGGTCACCGCCTGCGCCGCCGGCGACGACAGCGGCCCGGACCCGCTCGCGAACTGCCCGCCGAACCACTCGACCCGCACCGGGTTGACCGCGAGCCACGGATCGTCCGCGCAGACAGCAGCGATGCACTCCTCCAGCTCGGCGCGAGCCGAGGCGACGTCCTCGCCGAGGGCCACCCCGAGCCGACCCTCGGCCACCAGCACGTCCGGCACCGAGGACGGCCAGTCGCCGGCCCGCAGGGTGCCGACCGACAGCGGGTAGGGCAGTGCGTAGCGCGACATCAGCAGGTCGGCCGAGCTGTTGCGCGCGGCCTCCAGCCGGCGCAGCGCCCGGTGCACGAGCAGGTACTTGTCGACCGCGTCCACGCCCTCGAGCCGCATCGAAGCGTGCACCGAGCGGCCGGGCACGGTCAGCCGGAACGTCAGCGCACCGGCCGACGCGGTCACGAGCGCGCCGGAGGTCGGCTCGCAGATGACCGCGAGGTCACCGCGGTAGCCGCGCCGCAGGGTCGCGAAGGTGCCGAGCCCGCCGTCCTCCTCACCCACGACGCTCTGCAGCTGGACGGTGCCGCGCAGCCGGACCCCGGCCCGGCGCAGCGCCTCGACCGCGAGGACCTGGCAGGCCAGCCCGCCCTTCATGTCGCACGCGCCGCGACCCAGCACCCGGCCGTCGCGGACCGTGCCGTCCCACGGCCCGACGGTCCACAGGTCCGGGGAGCCGGGCGGGACGACGTCGAGGTGGCCGTTGAGGACGACCGTCGGGCCGTCGCCGCCGCCCCAGGAGCCGACCAGCCCCCACGCCTCGTCGCGGGGCGCCTCCATCCCGGGGAACTCCGGATCCGCGGTCATGGCGGCCAGGTCGATCGGCCACAGGTCGGTGTCCATGCCGGCCGCGCGCAGCCGGGCGTCGAGCCGGTGCTGGCCCTCGCTCTCGGCGGCGCTGCCGGTGACGGTCGGGACCGCGACCAGCTCCTGCACGAGCGCGACGAGCGACTCCGCATTCACGGCGGCCAGGGCGTCCGCAACCCCGGCCGGGAGGTCGCTCCTGCGCTGGGTCGGGAGGGTCACGTGCTGCAGGTCGGCGTTCACCTCACGATGCTGGGGCACGTGCCTGCCGCGAGGGGCACGACGAGCCGAAGATGACCACAAGGGACCACCGGGGCGGATCCGGAAGGATCCGTCCGTGTGGCTCAGAAGGATCCGCCGGTAGCGTCGGAGCCGAGATGACCGAGCAGACTCCCCGTCCCCGCCGCCGCTCCGCCCCCCGCCGGACCGCCGCCGCGCCCGCCCCGGCCGCGTCCCCCACCGGGGTCTTCCGGCCGCACGTGCGCGGCTTCGGCTTCGTCGACCTGGACACCCCGGTGACCACACCCGAGGGCCAGACCGTCACGTCGTGCTTCGTCCCGCCGCCGATGACCAAGGGGCTGCTGGCCGACGACCGCGTCGACATCGCCTACCTCGTCGAGGCCGACGGCCGCGCCACCGCCACCAGCGCGACGCTCAGGGAGCGGGTGCGCACCGAGGTCTACGGCGTCGTCGAGGAGGGCCTCGCGCTCCGGATCGACCCGCACCTGGGCAGCGGCAAGTGGACCCTGGTCGGCCGGGTCGAGGACCTCCCGGTCGGCTGCGCGGTGCTCGCCGACATCACCGGCCCGGGCACGGCCGACCCGTCCGACGAGTGGGACGACCCGACCTCGGCGGACGCCCTGCTCGAGCGCATCCGCATCCGGCACCGCATCCCGACCGACTACCCGGCCGAGGTCCTCGCCGAGGTGGCGGCGCTCAAGCCGAAGCGCGAGCGGATGCCCCGCCGGGACCTGCGCGACCTCACGACGATCACCATCGACAGCGACAGCTCGCGCGACCTCGACGACGCGCTGTCGGTCTTCCCGGCCGACGCCGAGGGCGGCATCCGGGTCTGCGTCCACATCTCCGACGTGGCCGCCCACGTCCGCCCCGGCACCGCGCTGGACCGCGAGGCCCGCCGTGCCGCGACCAGCGTCTACCTGCCGGGCTGGACCCGGCCGATGCTGCCGCCGAAGCTGTCGGAGGACCTGCTCTCGCTCGTGCCCGACGCCGACCGCGACGCCCTCACCGTCGAGATGCGCATCGCCCCCGACGGCACGGTCACGGCCGCCGACGTCTACGCCACCCGCATCCGCAGCAACACCCGCCTGTCGTACGAGACCGCGGCCGCGGTGCTGGCCGGGCAGAAGCCCGACGGCGTCGCGGACGACGTGCTCGACGCGCTGCGCTGGCTGCGCACCGCCGGGGCCCGGCTGGGCGTGCAGCGGCTGCGACGCGGTGGTGTGGAGGCCCGCCGGGTCGAGCCCGAGCTGTCGGTCGAGGTCGTCGAGGGCGAGGCCGCGATGGTCGCCGCCAAGCCGTCCAACCCGGCCAACCTGCTCATCGAGCGGCTGATGGTCGCCGCCAACGAGGCGGTCGCCGGCTGGCTCGTCAGCCGCGGTCTGCCCGGCATCTTCCGCGTCCACCCCGCCCCCGGCGCGGACGCGGCGCCGGTGCTGGAGGCGTTCTGCTCGGCCTCGGGTTACCACCCCGGCTTCGGCAGCTCGCTGACCCCGCTCGACCTCGCGGCGCTGTCCGCGCAGCTCGACGCCGCAGCCGACGACACGGCGAGCGCGGTCTGGGACGTGCTGCTCGGCTTCCTCGGCCGGGCGTCGTACACGCCGGTCGCGGGCGAGCACTTCGGCCTGGCGTCCGCGGGCTACTCGCACTTCACCAGCCCGATCCGGCGCTACGCCGACCTCGCGGTCCACCGGGTGCTGCACGCGTTCCTGTCCGGGCAGCGCGACCCCGAGGACTTCCCGGCGGCGCAGGAGATGTCGGCGCTGTGCGCGCACATCAACACCGCCGCCCGCAGCGCCTCGCAGGCTGAGAACCAGATGCGCAAGTCGCTCTGGCTGGCCGAGCTCGCGGCGGCCGACGCGGCGACGACCTATCCGGCGCGGGTCACCGGGGTCGGGCCCAAGGGCGTGTTCGTCACACTGGACCGCTCCCGCGTCAGCGGCATGGTCAACGCCCGCGAGCTGCCCGGTCGCGGCTGGACGCCGACCGCCGACGGCCTCGCGCTGGCCGACGCCGCCGGCCACCGGTTGGGCTACGGCGACGTCGTGACGGTCCGGATCACGTCCTCGGACTGGGAGTCCGGCCAGCTGGAGCTCGCCCTCGCCGGCCCGACGCCGGAGAAGGCCCAGGCCCCGCGCAAGCGCGCGCCGCGCAAGCGCACTGCGCGGTAGGTCAGCGCAGCTCCATCGTGCAGCACTTCACGCTGCCGCCGGCCTTCAGCAGCTCGGACAGGTCGACCGGCAGCGGCAGGTAGCCGGCGTCGGCCAGCTGCCGCGCCAGCCCCTCGGCGCGCTCGGCGAGCACGACGTGCCGCCCGTCGCTGACGCAGTTCAGGCCGAGCACCTCGGCGTCCCAGCGCGACGCGAGGATCGCGTCCGGGTAGAGCTCGGCGAGCAGCGCCTGCGAGGAGTCGCTGAACGCCGCCGGGTAGTAGGCGACGTGGTCGTCGGACAGCGCCGCCAGGCAGGTGTCCAGGTGGTAGTAGCGCGGGTCGACCAGCTCCAGGCTGACGACCTCGACACCGAGCGCGGCGGCCGCCTCAGCGTGCGCCGCGCGGTCGGTGCGGAAGCCGGTCCCCGCCAGCACCCGGTCGCCGACGACCAGGAAGTCGCCCTCGCCCTCGTTGACCTGCGTGGCCGGCGCGACGGCGACCAGCGCGGCCAACCGGGTGAGGTAGGCCGGGCCCTCGGCCTGCCGCTCGGGGAAGGCGAACCGGGCGCCGTACGCGCGCCCGCCCACGACCAGCCCGCCGTTGGCGGCGAAGACCATGTCCGGGTGACCGGGCAGCGGGGCGATGCGCTCCACGACGTGACCGAGTCCCTCGTAGACCTCGACGAGGCGGTCCCACTGCGCGAGCGCGAGCGCGCGGTCCACCGGGCGAGCCGGATCCATCCAGGGGTTGATCGCGTAGCGGACCTCGAAGTGCTCGGGGCGGCACATCAGGTAGCGGCGGGACGTCGCCGTACGGGCGCAGACGGGGGCGGGGGCGGGCGGGAGCAGGGTCACGAGGCGACGCTAGGCAGGCGTCGCACAACAGGCAATCGCCGTCTGTTGCGCGTCAGGCCGCGATCGGTTGCGTCTGCGGCGCCTTGCCAGTGATCCGTTGCGTAGAGGGGGACATGTAGGTCGAACCGCTCGTAGCCCGCCAGGCGATCGCCACCGCGGCGAAGCCCATGGCGATCCCGGCGACGTCGTCGACCAGGTAGTGCCAGCCGAAGTAGACGGTCGCGACCACCGTCAGGACGAAGAAGACCCACATCGCTGCCCGGATCGCGCGGTGCAGCCCGAGTCGGCGCGCCACGAGCGCGCCGGTCAGCACGATCGAGACGTGCAGCGAGGCGAAGCCGGCGATGCCCTGGATCGCGCCCGCGACGGCCGGGTCAGCGAGCACCTCGACGCGGGTCTCGAGCAGCGACCGCTGCAGCGCGCTGACCCCGGTCTCGGGCAGGTCGACGAACAGCTCCGGCTTGGCGAACACCGGCCCGAGCGAGGGCAGCAGGTAGTAGCTCGCCGCGCCCATCAGCCAGTTCAACGACAGCGCGGTGACGTAGAAGGCGCCGGTCCACGCGCCGCGCGCCCAGACCAGCGCGGCGCCCAGCGACAGCGGCACGAAGGCCAGGAAGAGCAGGTAGGCGGCGGACAGCACGACCGCCGAGACGCCCGTCCCGAGCAGCGCCTGCAGCGCCGGCCCGGGGTCGTTGCCGAAGAACATCGCCCGGTCGAGGTCGAGCAGCGCGTCGTCGTGGAGCACGTCGCGCGCGAAGGGCAGGGCGCCCTTGAGGTTCCGGTACGACACGTAGGTCGCGTAGAAGCTTGCCAGTCCGACGAGCACGAGCGCGCTGCGACGGCGGTCCCACCGCTCGCGGACCACCTCGTCGAGGGCCCGGCGGAAGCCGCGCCGGCCACCGGCCCGCCGAAGACCGCGCGGGACGACGTCGGCGACGAAGAAGGCCAGCACGATGAGCGGCAGGCGCACGTAGGCCGGTCCCGCGACGCCGTCAGGGTCGCGCAGGCGCAGGTCCAGCGAGGCCGCCACCGTGACCGCCAGCAGCGACGAGCCGACCGCGAGCGCCACGGCGAGGCCGTAGATCCGGTTGCGGGGCGCGTCCAGCAGCACCGTTCAACGGTACCCGGGGTCGCGCCCCCGCCCGTTCATCCGCCGGCCAACCGCCAGATGGCCTCGTGGTGCACCTCGGCCACCGGACGGCCGGAGGCCAGGACGAGCGCGTCGTACCGCACGTAGTCGTGGCCGTTGCGGGTGCGCAGCTCCACGACCCGGCTGCGCACCTCGACCGGCTCGTCGGTGCGCGCCACCGACAGGAACCGGCAGTCGCTGGCCGTGTGGATCCACGGCCCCAGGACGACGTTGCTCATCAGCGCGAGGTTGACCAGCCGCAGCACGAGCCCGGGATGGAGCAGATCGGCGTAGAGCGGCGAGGGCTCGCCGATGCCCCGCACGTACTCCGCGCAGGCCGCGGGGTCGGCCGGCATGCGCACCGTCCCGAACGGTCCGAGCAGCGGCTCGGGCAGGAGCGCGTCCGGCAGCGGCAGGTCGTCGTAAGGACCGGGCGGGGCCGGCGGAGCGGTGTCGTACGTCCCGGTCGCCCGGTCCACCCCGTCGGGACCGGTCACCGCCAGCGCGCCGTCGGCGGCGGTGACCGTCACGAGCTCACCGTCGTAGACCGGCTTGCGGAACCGCGTCGCTATCCGACCGGCGGACAGGAACCCCTCGCCGAGGTCGCGCACGAGCGGCGCGCTGGCCAGCGCGAAGACCTCGACGCCCGGCACGAGCGCGCCGGCGAAGCCGAACTGCTGCGCGACGTCGTCGTCGTGGATCCGGTTGTCGGCGTCCGGCGCGAGGTTGACGGCCACGACCTCGTACGAGCTCAGAGCACGGCCTCCTCGAGCCCGACCAGCGACTCCTCGAGGTGGGCGAGCAGCCGCTGCAGCCGGGGCACGCTGCGGCGGCAGCCGACGATCCCGAACTGCACCTGGCCGGCGTAGCTGGTCAGCGTGATGTTCATGGCCTGGCCGTCGAGCGGGATCGACAGCGGGTACATCCCCGACAGGCGGGCGCCGTTCCAGTAGAGCGGCTCCTTCGGACCGGGCACGTTGCTGATCACCAGGTTGAACGGCGGCGGGGTGATCTTGTGCAGGTCGAGCACCGAGTTAAGCAGGAGCGGCGCCATGACGACCGCGGACAGCGCGGTGATCTGCGACTGGTTGAGCCCGCGCAGCGTGGCCTTGCCGTGCAGCATCGAGGCGCGGACGGCCACCAGGCGGGCGCCCGGGTGCGCCAGGTCGGTGGCCAGGTTGCACAGGATCGTGCCGACGGCGTTGGTCTCGTCCGGGCTGTTCTCGTCGCGCAGCGACACCGGCGTCATCGCGATCAGGGGGCTGGCCGGCAGCGCCTCCTGCTCGAGCAGGTAGGTCCGCAGCGCACCGGAGCACATGGCGAGCACGACGTCGTTGAGCGTCGCGTCGGCCGCCTTGCCCACCCGCTTCAGGCGGTCCATGGGCCACGACTCCGCCGCGATCCGGCGGCTGCCGGTGATGCTGACGTTGAACAGCGTGCGGGGGGCCTGCAGGGGCAGCGCGGCGGCCTGGTGGCGCAGGGCGTCGTTGGCCAGCTGGACGAGCGTCGGCACCAGTCCGACGGCGTCGCTGCCGAGCTGGAAGGCCGCCTTCGGCAGGGCCAGCGGGGAGAACCCGGCCTTCTCACGCGGCGCACGGGTGGACTCGCGGCGCTGCCACGGCACCGGCACGTCGCGCGCCTCGGGGTCGGTCGACAGGCTGCGCTGCAGCAGCCGCTGGGCCGAGATGCCGTCCATGAGCGCGTGGTGGAGCTTGGTGTAGACCGCGAACCGGTCCCCCTCCAGGCCCTCGATCAGGTGCGCCTCCCAGAGCGGGCGCTTGCGGTCGAGCAGCACGCCGTGCAGCCGGGAGGTCAGCGCGAGCAGCTCGCGCACCCGGCCGGGCTCGGGCAGGGCGGAGTGGCGCACGTGGTGCTCGAGGTCGATGTCCTCGTCCTCGCGCCAGCCCCACTGCCCGAGGGTCAGCGGCGAGCGGTAGGGCCGCTTGCGGAACAGCGGCGCGATGTCCTCGACCTCGACGGAGTCCCGGTAGAGCCCGGCGAGGAACTCCTTGCCGGCCCCCTCGGGCAGGTCGAACAGCTGCAGCCCGCCGACGTGCATCGGCTGCTCCCGGGTCTCCGGGATCATGAACATCGCGTCGTTCACCGGCATCAGCGCCACGGACGAGCCTCCTTCTGGACTGCTGGACCCTAGACGCGGACGCGTGCGGCCTGGGCAGTGGCCGCCGGGCCGGCCGTGCGCCGGGCGACCACGCCCGGTGCCTGCCCCCGGACGGCTGCCATCACGCGCAGCCAGGGCTGCGCGTCGACGTGCGGCGACCGGCGCTCGCCGCCCGCGCCGGTGACGACGACGACCGAGCCCTCCGGTTCCCCACGGCTCATGCCGCGGCCTGCTCGCGCGCGGCGACCGTCTCGTACTGCGCGAGGTCGAAGCTCGACAGCGTGCGGCGGTAGGGCAGCGTGAACGTCGGCCACAGGGTGGTGTTGCGGCCGGACGCGTCGAGGTACCAGGACGAGCAGCCGCCGGAGTTCCAGACGGTGCCCTGCAGGTCCTCCTGGACGGCGGTGTTCCAGGCGTCCTGCTGCTCGCGGCGCGGGACCACGGCGCGGATCCCGGCCGCCTGCATCACGTCGAGAGCGGCGAGCAGGTAGGCGATCTGGGACTCGATCATGTAGACGATCGAGGTGTGGCCGAGCCCGGTGTTGGGGCCGACGAGGAAGAACAGGTTGGGGAAGCCGGCCACCGTCGTGCCGTGGAAGGCGGTCATGCCGGTGTCGGCCCAGACCTGCTTCAGCGTGCGCCCGTCGCAGCCCGTGATCCGCCCGGCGATCGGCGGGTCGCTGACCTGGAAGCCGGTGCCGAAGACGATCGTGTCGACCTCGTGCTCGTCGCCGTTGCTGTCGACGACGCTGCGCTCGCGGACCTCGACGATGCCGCCGGCGACGACGTCCACGTTGGGCTGCGCGAGCGCCGGGTAGTAGTCGTTGCTGAGCAGCACCCGCTTGCAGCCCAGGCGGTACGACGGCGTGAGCGTGGCGCGCAGGGCCGGGTCGGAGACCTGCTGGGCCAGCAGCCGCAAGGCGATCCGCTCCGCGACGCGCATCAGGGCGGGCTGCACGGTGAAGCCCAGCAGCCAGCTCTCGCGGCCGACGTAGAGGCCGCCGCGGTTGAGCTTCTGCGCGGCCGGCACCGCCTTGTAGAGCGCCCGCTGCGCCTTGCTGATGGCGCGGTCGCGCCGCGGCATCACCCAGGGGGCGGTGCGCTGGAAGAGCGTCAGGTGCCCGGCCCGCTGCTGGACGTGCGGCACGAACTGGATGGCGCTGGCGCCCGTGCCGACGACGGCGACCCGCTCCCCGGTCAGGTCGTGCTCGTGGTCCCAGGTCGCGGAGTGGAAGGTCGTGCCGCGGAAGGTCTCCAGGCCCGGCAGGGACGGGACCTTCGGCTCGGACAGCCCGCCGCTGCCGAGGACCAGGACGTCCGCGACGACGGTGCCGCGGTTGGTCTCGACGGTCCAGGTCAGGTCGGCCTCGTCCCAGCGCGCGGACAGCAGCTCGGTGCCGAAGCGGACGTGCGGCAGCACGCCGCGCTCGCGGGCCACCCGCTGCAGGTAGGCCTCGATCTCCGGCTGCGGCGAGAAGGCGCGGGTCCAGTCCGGGTTGGGGGCGAAGGAGAAGGAGTACAGGTGGCTCGGGACGTCGCAGGCGCAGCCGGGGTAGCGGTTGTCGCGCCAGGTGCCGCCGACGTCGTGGCCGCGCTCGATCACGACGAAGTCCAGGCGGCCGGTCTCGCGCAGGCGGACGGCGGTGCCGAGGCCGGCGAAGCCGGTCCCCACCACCAGCACCGAGGTCCGGGCGGGCAGGTCGGTCATGGGGCCTCCTCATCATTGCTACACATCTGTAGCAACACAGATGTAGCATCTCCTCGTGACCTCGGCAAGCCCCCTCAAGCGGCCGTACGCCGCGCGCCTGCCCCCGGCCGAGCGCCGCGAGCAGCTGCTGGCCGCGGCGCAGCGCATCGCCCTGGACCGCGGCTTCCACGCCGTCTCCGTCGACGGTGTCGCCAAGGCCTGCGGCGTCACGCGCCCGGTCGTCTACGGCGCCTTCGAGGACCGCACCGCGCTGCTGACCGGCATGCTCGACCGGGCCGAGCAGCGCGTCCTGACCCAGCTGGCCGGCGTCTTCCCGGCAGTGCCCGGACCGGGCGACGACGTCGACCCGGACGCCCTGCTGGTGCAGGGCATCACCGCCTACCTGACGGCCATCACGTCCGACCCCGACACCTGGCGGGTCATCCTCGTGCCCCCCGAGGGCGCGCCGAGCGAGCTGTCCGCCCGCGTCGCGACGCAGCGCCGGGTGCAGCTCCGGGCCCTGCGCGGCCTGCTCGCCTGGGGCCTCCAGCAGCGGGGCGGTCCCGACGTCGACGTCGAGCTCTTCACGCGGTCGGTCTTCACCCTCGCCGAGGCGGCCGGGCGCCTGCTGCTGGAGCACCCGGACCGCTGGACGGTCGAGCAGTGCGCCGACTTCGCCCGCGCCGCGCTCGGGTCGTTGCGCCCCTGAGCGTGAAGCACCTGTAGACCGGGGACAGACCGTGCGATCCTGGTCACACCCAGCGAGGAGGAACGATGTCGCCGCCGATCGTCACCGGGCGCCGCCGCGTCCGGCAGCAGCTCGCCGGGCTGCTGTTCCTCGCCGTGCTCGCCGGCGTCGTGGCGCTTGCGGTCCTGCTGTACCAGAAGGCCTTCACGCCCGTGGTCATGGTCACGCTGGAGGCCAGCAGCATCGGCAACCAGCTCGGCAAGGGCGGTGACGTCAAGGCTCGCGGCCTGCTCGTCGGCGACATCCGCGAGGTGTCGACCGACGGCGACGGCGCGACCATCCGCCTGGCCCTCGAGCCCGAGGCGGCCCGCCAGATCCCCAGCGACACCAAGGCCCGGCTGCTGCCCAAGACGCTGTTCGGCGAGAAGTTCGTCGCGCTCGAGTTCGACGACGACTCCACCGCCGAGCCGCTGTCGGACGGCGACGTCATCACGCGGGACCGTTCCGAGGTGGCCCGGGAGACCGAGCAGACCCTGAACGACATCCTGCCGCTCCTGCGAGCCCTCAAGCCCCAGCAGCTGAGCACCACCCTCAACGCCGTGTCCGGCGCGCTGCGCGGCCGCGGCGACCAGATCGGCCGCAACCTCGAGCTCGTCGACACCTACCTCAAGCAGATCAAC
>JBKJQQ010000048.1:0-22598 GCA_046593875.1 Mycobacteriales bacterium
CCGCTCTGTGCGTCAAGCTCACCCTCTGCTGCTGGCCAGTCGGCATGCTGCGTCTCGCGGATGAGGGAAGCGATCTCCCGCTCGTGCTTGACTTCCTCCCACTCCTCCAAGCACTCATCGGCCTCGAGTGCGCACAGCCTCTCATAGAGGCGTCCGAGCGACGTGGAGACCTGCGGGTCATCGAGCGCGCGGGCGCGCTCGAACTCGTCAAGGGGAGGATCGAGAAACCGCTCGAGCAGGTGTAGTGCATCGTGGGCACTCAGTTGGTTCCCGCTCTGGCTCGACACGAGGTGGACGCTATCGAGAGAAGCGGGTGTCGAGCGATCTCTGAGGTGGTGCCGTGGCCGCCCAGGTCTCCAGGTTTGAGCCCAAGGTTGTCCCCGCGGCGATGCTAGGCGGTGGGCGGCACCGCGTCGTCGAGGATGAGCTCCAGGGCGCGGACCGGTGAGAGCACCTTGCAGTAGTGGTTGCCCGCGAACCGCGGGTCAAGGTCAGTGTCCGACAGCTGCGTGAGCAGCGAAGGTGACTGCACCTCCCAGCGACCGGTGACCGGATCTGCCGGCCGCAGCTGCAGCGGCGAGAACACCCACTCGGGCCCGGCGGTCTTAGCCGCGTCCGGCAGCACCGTGACTCCGCCAAACCGCGAGGCTGCTGCCGGCGAGACCTGCCCGCGTGCCCAGGTGAGGGTCGCCTCGGTGTAGCCGGCGCAGCTAGGTGCGGAGGCGTCCACCCGGTTGAAGTCGGCGTACAGCGCCTGTGCCACTGCGCTTCTGGACTTGGTCTTGCACATCACCTCGGTGGCGCCGCTCGAGACTCCGACGGCGGGGACCAGGTAGCTGTTGGTTGTCACCTGAACGCCGCCATCGGCGGTCGCCAGCTCGGCCTTGTCGTACAGGAACCCACCGAAGTTGTTTGCCGCAACGCCCTCCGGGGTCGGTGCGATGAGGTCAGCGCTGACCCGGTTGCGCACGGACAACAGGCCTGCCTCCGCGGAGGCAAGGTCGGCGGTGTGGTGCTGCAGGTTCGCGCACGTCTGGCCGCGCTCGCGTGCGGCAGCTTTGCGGAAGGCGCCGACGACGGGGTCTGCTTTCAGTCGGGCCCGCAGATCGGCGGCGTCGCGCCGCACGGCGGCCTCGACGAGATCGCCGAGCACGGCCCCGGTCCCCTGGCCTCGGAGCTGGACGCCGTTGGTAGCAGCCAGCACCAGCACGGGGTGCTTGGGGCCAGCGGTGAGCGCGGCCTGGCCGACCCGGGTCCGGCGGTCCAGCTCGCCGACGACGCGCAGGACCCCAGCGTCGACGCGCTCGTTGGTGCCGATCGCCGCGGAGCCACCCACCTGGTGCCTCGCCGCGATGAGCGGGAGGCCTTTGGCGCCGGCACCGAAACCGGCAACGACCACGTGGCTGTCTTGCAGCCGGGTGAAACCGGCTGCCCGCACCTGAGCGGTCAGTGCTTCGTACTTCACGAGTGCGTCGGCGCCAGGCACACCCGCCTCTGCCACGGCCACCCAGAGCCGCGTCGACCCGGCTGCGGCTTGCGCCGAGCTTACGGCGTCGGCGTAGTCCGCCGCCGTAAGTCCGGCGTCGGGCAGCATCACCAGCAGGGCACTGTGCGCGTTGCCCGGCTGGGTCGGCCGGTGCACGGTGCCGAGCGGGTCTGCGCTGGCTGGCACCGACATGAGTCCACCAGCGGTCACAGCGAGGGCGAGCAGTCGCACCAGCATCGAGCGTTCCTCTCAGCGAAACAGCGTTACGGGAGAGTATCGATGGGTTGCGGCCATGTCGAGGGGGCCGGCGCGAGGCTGCTGTAAGGTTGTCGTACCGACGCGGGGTGGAGCAGCTCGGTAGCTCGCTGGGCTCATAACCCAGAGGTCGCAGGTTCAAATCCTGCCCCCGCTACAACGCAAAACCGCAGGTCAAGGGCATGATCACCGAATCTGGTGATCATGCCCTTCGGCGTTCTTGTCAACGGTTTGTCAACGAGGTACGCACACGAATTCACCCGGACGGTGGCGATCTGCGGCGGACCGTCGGCACGAGTTGGCCGCGAGAACCCCTCGATCTGCGGAGATCCAACAGCCCGTGCGTCTGGACCGCCCCTCAGCCCGCGCGAGCAACCGCTCATGGTTGATGAGCGGTCCGAGACCTCGGCTGTTCGGCAGGTTCTCGCGAGGAAGGACCTCACCCGCAGGGGCCGCCGGCTACAGGCGGGGCTCAGCGAGATGACAGCCAGTGTTCCGTAAAGTAGGATGTTCCGCGTGATGCGGAACAGGGTAATTCGAGAAACGCAGGTGCTCGCATCCCTCCGCGCTGGCCTCGTCGCGTCCCTGCCTGCGTCGTGGTCCGTCACATCGAGTCAAGCAGGGGAAGGGCTGACCGACGTGATGTGGAGGATCCAGTCGTCGGATGGCAGTGCGACAAACCTGCTTGTCGTGGTGAAGCGAGTGGTCGAGCCTCGTGATGTGCCGGCTGTGCTCCGCCGGATCGACTCCGTCCGTGACGCCTCCGGCAGCGTCGCCGCGGTCGTCGCGGCGCCGTTCCTGTCGCCGCGTACCCGCGAGCTCCTCGCCGCCTCGGGAACGGGATGGTTCGACATGACGGGCAACCTGCGGCTTCTGCTCGACAGCCCGGCTCTCTTCCTCGACCGGGTCGGTGTGAGTCGCAACCCCTACACCGACGCCGACGATCGGCGCCTGAAGTCCCTGAAAGGCCCGGGCGCGGCGCGGGTCGTGCGCGCTTTGCTCGACACCGAGACACCGCTCGGCGTACGGCGACTGGCGGAGGTTGCGGAGGTGGGACCGGCGACGAGCTCCCGTGTGCTCGAGCTGCTCGTCCGGGAGGACCTGGTCGAGCGAGACCCGGACGGGCGAGTTGTCGACGTGAGGAAGCTGTCACTGGTCCGACGATGGACGACGGACTACGGGCTGACCTCCACCAATCAGACGGTGCCCGTGCTCGCTGCGCGGGGGATCGACCAGGTCCTCACAGCCCTCAAGCGCTACGACGGGCCCTACGCGATCACGGCAGAGGCCGCGACCCGGGTCTACCTCCCGACGGAGCAGGCAGCCGTCGCCCCCCTCTCCCTGCTGACGGTGTTCGTCCCCGACGCCTCAGCGGCCGCGGATCAGTTGAAGCTGCGCCCCGTCGACCGCGGCGCGAACGTCGTCCTGGTCGAGCCCTTCGACGACGTCGTCTACCGAGCCGCGGCCATCAAGAACCGCCTCAACTACGTCGCCCCGAGCCAGGTCGTGGCCGATCTGCTGACCGGACCAGGACGGGCCCCCGAGGAGGGCGCATCCCTGATCGAGGCTCTGGCGAGGATCGACAACGGGTGGGCGCGATGACCTCGGTTCCCCCGCCGGAGTACGTCCTGGCACGTTCGGTGCTGCTCGACGCCCTGCAAGCCCTGGGCCCGCACGCGGACGCACTCGTGCTGGTGGGCGCCCAAGCCGTCTACCTGCGCACCGGTGACGCCGAGCTGATCGTGGCGCCGACCACCACCGACGCCGACCTCGCGCTGCACCCGGCCAAGCTTCTCGATGAGCCGCTGCTGGAGGACGCGCTGCGCGCTGCCGGCTTCGAGCTGGCCGCCAACCCCGGGGCCTGGCGCGGACGACACGGTGTCGCAGTCGACCTCATGGTGCCCGAAGCGCTCAGCGGCGGGAGCAGCCGACGGTCCGCTCGAATCCCCCTCCACGGCAACCGGGCCGCCCGCCGCACGACGGGCCTCGAGGCAGCGCTGGTCGACAACGATCTCCACGACATCGCCGCGCTCGACCCGACTGACCTGCGGACGGCTCGGCTCCGCGTCGCTGGGCCGGCGGCGCTGGTGGTCGCGAAGGTCATCAGGATTGACGAGCGACGACACAGCCCACAGCGCCACCAGTCGAAGGACGGCCTCGACGTGCTCCGTCTGCTGCAGGCCACCCCGACCGAAGTGATGGCGCAGAGACTCGTCGACCTCCTCGACGACTCGCTCGCAGGCGCTGTGACGACAGCCGCCATGGCAGCGCTGCGGCGAGACGGGGGTCATCGACGGGGTCTCATCGCGGCTCTGGCCGGTGCCGGAGTCGCGAACCTCGCCGACCCAGACACCATCAGTGGCTCGGTCGCGGTCCTGATCGAGGAACTCCTCGACGCCGTGGAGGCCCTCAGTTGACGGTCGTTCGGAGGGGGAGCGCCATGAGCACCTTGCGGACGCTGCTCCCGTGACCGCGGCAGAGCTACCGGGCCGTGCGTTTCGCAGGGCGTTCACACGGCGGCCGGTTGAGGTGATGGCCGGAAGGCGGTCGTTCGAGCGCGGCCTGCTGTACGCGGCGAACGGCCGCGTCGGCAGGCGTACGGCTACCGAGACGAGCGTGAAGGCGAAGGTGCGCGGCTCCGCGTCGTACCAGGTGAAGCTGTGGCTCGACGAGGACGAGGACGACCAGCCGGCGTACGAGTGCTCATGCCCGATGGGCAGGGACGGGAGCTTCTGCAAGCACGCGGTGGCGCTCGCCCTGGTCGTGACCGACACCGTGGCCGATCCGAACCAGCAAGCCGAGGCGGGTAGCGACGTCCGTGCCTACCTGCAAGGTCTCGACCCCAAGGAGTTGGTCGACCTGCTCGTGGAGCGCGCCAACGAGGACGACATCTTCGACGCGCGACTGCGGATGTCGGCGGCTCGCGCGACGACCACAGGCGCACCGCCGGTCGCCGTGTACCGCAACGTGATCGATAAGGCGTTCGTGGTTGGCGACTACGTCGGCTACCGCGAGATGTATGAGTACTCGAGCAACATCGATGCCGTCCTCGACTCCTTGCAGGACCTGCTCAGCGACGGGCACGCCGAGGTGGTCCTCACGTTGGCGGACCACGCGATCGATCGTGCCGAGGATGCGCTCGGGTACGTCGACGACTCTGACGGGTGGATGTCGGGCATCGCCGAACGCCTGAAGGAGCTGCACCTCGACGCCTGCCGTGACGTCGAGCCGGAGCCGGTCGCGCTGGCCGCCAAGCTGTTCGAGCGGGAGCGACACTCAGGTGACCTCGACGTCTTCCATGGCGCGGCGGCGACGTACAGCCAGGTGCTGGGCAAGAAGGGATTGGCCGAGTACCGCCGCCTCGCGCAGGAGGAGTGGGATGAGCTCCGGCCTCTCGGGCCGGAGGATGAGCGGCAGTCCTACGGTTCGCGGCGATTCCGGATCACGCAGATGATGCAGACGCTGGCGGAGCTGGCCGGCGACGTGGACGCGGTCGTCGACGTGCTCGCTCGCGACCAGTCGTCGGCGTACCAGTTCGTGAGGATCGTCGAGGTCTACCGGGAGGCGAAGCGGTACGACGACGCACTGGCCTGGGCGGAGAAGGGCCTGGCGCTGCACGGCGGGTCCGACTCGCGGCTGCTCGACGCCGCCGCCGAGGAGTACCACCGAGCCGGTCGCGCCGAGGACGCTGTCCGGATCTGCTGGGAGGCTTACGACGCCGCGCCCGGTCTGCGGTCCTACCGGCAGCTCGCCGAGCACGCGACCCGCGCCGGTCTGTGGGCGGAGTGGCATGACAAGGCGCTGGCCCTGCTGCGCAGTCGCATCGGCAAGAAGCAGCCGCCAACCAAGGGTCGCGCGACGCGCTGGCCGATACCCGGGCCGGACAACTCGACGCTCGTCGAGGCGCTCCTGTACGACGGCGATGTCGAGCAGGCCTGGGTCGAGGCGCAGGCAGCGGGTTGCCTGCGCGAGCTCCGGCAGCAGCTGGCTGCGTTGCGAGAGAAGGAGCACCCGCTGGACGCGATCCCGATCTGGCAGGAGGAGATCGATCGGCAGATCGACACCAAGAACAACCAGGCGTACGCGGCAGCGGTCGACCTGATTGTCCGCGTCGGGCGACTGATGACGGCCGCCGGCCGCGAGGCGGACTTCCCGCCGTACACAGCGACGCTGCGCCTCAAGCACAAGCCGAAGCGGAATCTGATGAAGCTGTTCGACGGCAAGCGCTGGTAGGTGCGCGGTTGGCATCCCGTAGGCAACCTGCCCGAACCGTGCCGGACTCTGCCGGACGGGGGTGGAGGATCCACGCTGAACTCGCTGTCCGGGACGGTCGGTGGGGTCTGCCGTCGTCCAATGGGCCACTCTCATAACCCAGAGGTCGCAGGTTCAAATCCTGCCCCCGCTACTCAGGAAACAGCAGATCAGGGCCATGACCACCAGAGATGGTGTGCATGGCCCTGATGTGTGTGTAGGCAGCAGGTAGGCAAACCACGTCGGCGCACCCCCACGGACGGCGGCGACCCGCGGCGGACCTTCGGCACGAGTTGGCCGCGAGAACCCCGATCTGCGGAGATCCAACAGGCGCTGTGCGGCCCGACGGCGCAGGGCGGCATCGCTCGTGCAACGAGCCGCGCTGACCTCGCGCCGCCCGTCTGCCGCCTCGCGTGCCGCCGTCGGCTGCGTCGGGGTCCGCGCCGGGACGCAGGTCGTCGACGAGGCTGTGGGACTGCCGAATCCCGCCGAACCGGACCTGGCTTCGTGCGGACATCCGCACTGCCCGACGGGGTTGACGATGACGCGGACGCGGGGGGTGGCCGCTTCGCCTCCGACGCCGGAGACGACGACGAGGAAGAAGTCCTTGGTCGACGGGCCCGTCAGACCTGGGAGTCCTCGAGGCGGACGAGCTCGAGCCCGGTCGTCCCTTCTCCAGGTCGGTGTCGCGCCGGTCTCGGAGACGACGACGCCCTGCGGGTCGACGACGACGAGCGTCGACGGGTCGACGAGGACCTGCCTGCGCCTGATCAACGGCGGGGAGATGCCGGAGCGCGAGGGGTGCTGGCACCATTCGGCCAGGCGCCCGGCGCACCGGGCACGACGCTCGAGGATGGTCCGATGGACAAGCACGACGGCTGGACGGCTGTCGTGGCCGCTACCTCGGCCGCCGTCGGGGCACCTGCAGACCTGCTCGGTGAGTTCCTGCCGGACCTCGACGAGGCGGCCTCGGGACGTCCGCTCGACCTCCCCCACATCGACGGCTACCGCACCCTGGGACGCGTGGCGGCGCAGCGCGGTGTCACCCTCCGCGCCGTGGTGGACCTCTATCTCACCGCGTCCCGGCGCGCGTGGCCACGACTGACCGCGGTGGCCGGTGCGCGCGACGTCGTCGCCCTGAACCGGGTAGGTGGTGCGGTTCTCGCGGCGGTGGACGACGTCGTCGCGGCGGTGTGTGAGGGCTACGAGGACGCACGCCAAACGGCCTCGCTCGTCGAGGAGTCGCTGCGCCGCGAGTTCGTCGACGACCTGCTCACGGGCACGTCACTTGATGCTCGGCACATCGCCCGCGCGGCGGCTTTCGGGCTGCGACTGGAGTCCTCGCACGTGGTGCTCGTGGTGTCCGGCAGCCGCGAGTTTCTCGACCACCGGGTGATGGTCCGGGACGTCGAAGCCGCGCTGCTCTCGAGGACGGGGCTGCCGGCCAGTGAGGCGAATCTGCTCGTTGCCACGCGCTCCGGGCTCCTGGTAGCTGTCATGCCGGCCGAGCTGCCAGGGGCGGCGCAGGTCGCGGCCCAGCAGCTGGACCAGGAGCCGACGCTGTCGTGGCGGATGGCGGTGAGTCGGGCTCGGTCGGGCGCGTCGGGCGTGCGGATGGGCTTCGACGAGGCACGGTCTGCGATCACTCTGGCCACGCGGCTGCACCTGCCGGAGCGACTGGTGCGCGCTGAGGACCTGCTCGTCTACGAAGTCCTCACGCGGGACCGGGAGGTGATGGTCGAGCTCATCGCCTCCGTCCTCGCCCCGCTCGTTGCCGCGCGGGGAGGCGCCGCGCCGCTACTGGAGACCCTGCGCGTCTACTTCGCCTGCGGCGGGGTGGCGGTGGCCGCGGCCAAGGAGCTGCACCTGTCCGTCCGGGCGGTCACGTACCGGCTGGACCGGGTCGCCGCCCTCACCGGCCGCGACCCGCATAACCCGGAAGACCGCTTCGCGCTCGAGGCGGCCCTGCGCGGCGCGAAGGTGCTGGACTGGCCCGACACGTCGTTGTAGCGCTGCCGGCAGGAGCCCGTGCGGCCGTGCGTCGCGCGGGCCTGGGCAACCTGGTCGGCGCACCTGTCTCCCGCCTCCGACGTCCGCGCCGTCGCAGCGTCGGCAGTCAGGGAGCCGCCGTTCTCGACGGCTGCGAAGCCTCCTGCAGCTCCCCGCCGGCCCGGTGAGCCCGGCTGCGCGAAAGGGCTTTTCGCGCCTCTTCCACCCAGAGCACCGAGCTCGCGATGACGACGGCCAGGAACCACTGTGCGAGCGACAGGGTGGTCGTGTCGAACAGCCCCTGCAGCCACGGCACGTGCACGACCGCGATCTGCAGTGCCAGGACTGCGGCCAGCGCGGTCCACAGCCACCGATTGGTGAAGGTGGACCGTGTGAACACCGACCTGTCGTGGCTGCGGACGTTGAGCAGGTTGATCAGCTGGAACAGGACGTAGGTGGTGAACACGAGGGTGGCGGCTTCTGGCGCGTTCGCGAACCCCTGGTCGTCGGGCAGCGCAACCAGCAGTCCGATGATGCCGATGGCCATCACGGTTGCGGAGATCAGGATCCGGACCAGCCGGTGCCGCGTGAGGATCGGCTCGGAGACCGGCCTCGGCGGGCGACCCATCACGTCGGGGTCCGGATCGTCGAGTCCGAGGGCCATGGCCGGTGGGCCGTCCATGATGATGTTCACCCAGAGGATCTGCAGCGGCGTGAAGGGCGCTCCGCCCGCCAGGCCGAACAGGCTGGCGGCGAGGAAGATGAAGACGAAGCCCCAGGACGTCGTGATCTGGAACCGCACGAACTTGACGATGTTGTCGTAGATGCCCCGCCCGTCGCGGACGGCGGCGACGATCGTCGCGAAGTTGTCGTCGGTGAGGATCATCCGGGCGGCGCCTTTGGACACCTCCGTGCCGGTGATGCCCATCGCGATGCCGATGTCGGCCTGCTTCAGTGCCGGTGCGTCGTTGACCCCGTCGCCCGTCATCGCCACCACGGACCCGTCGGACTGCAGCGCTCTCACCATGCGGATCTTGTGCTCCGGGCTGACCCGAGCGAGCACGCCCAGTGCGCCGGCCCGACGGGCGAGCTCCTCGTCGTCGAGGCCCTCGACCTCGGCCCCGAGCATCGCCTCGCCGCGGATGCCGAGGTCGTCGGCGATGGCGGACGCCGTGCCGACGTGATCGCCTGTGATCATGTGCACGACGATGCCGGCCTGCTGGGCCTCGGCCACGGCCGCCCTCGCCTCGGGCCGCGGCGGGTCCACGATGCCCACGAGGGCGAGCAGCGTCAGGTCGATGACGTGCTCGTCGAGCTCCTCGGGTTCCATGCGCCGAGCCGCATCGAGGTCGAGCTCGGCGTCGTCGTATCGCCGGTAGGCGACGGCAAGGACGCGCAGCCCCTGCGCTGCGAGGTCGTCGTGGACCTGCGTGAGCCGCTCCCGCACGTCACTGTCGATCGGGACCGGGCCGCTCAGTGTCGCGAGTCGCGCACTGCGGCGGCCCAGTACGTCGGCCGCTCCTTTGGCGAACAGGAGGACGCCGGCGTCGGGAACGTCGAGGCCCGCCTCCGCTGCCGCCTGACGCGCGCGCGGGTTCGCGTCCGAAGCTCGGTGAAGCGTCGCCATGTACTTGCGCGAGGAGTCGAACGGCACCTCGGCCCAGCGGGTCCAGGCTCCGCGAGCAGCGTCGACGTCGAGACCTCCCTTCTGCGCGAGGACCACGAGGGCAGCCTCTGTCGGGTCTCCGACGACCTGCCCGTCGCGCACCACGGCGTCGCTGGCGAGCGTCATGGCCAGGAGCGCCGCCGCAGGGCTGCCCTCCGCAACGCCCTCCGCGTCGACGTCGGACCGCAGCTCCCCGTCGGTGCCGTAGCCCTCCCCGGTGATCTCGAACGAGCCTCCGGATGCGAACAGTCGCCGGCAGGTCATCTGGTTCAGCGTGAGCGTGCCGGTCTTGTCCGTCGCGATGTGCGAGGTCGACCCGAGCGTCTCCACTGACGCGAGGTTCTTGAGGATGGCGCCGCGCTGGGCGAGCCGGCGCGCGCCCATCGCGAGGGTGAACGCCACCACCGCCGTCAGGCCTTCGGGGATGGTGGCGACGGCGAGCGACACTCCGATCAGCAGGACGTCGCTGAACGGGAGGCCGCGCAGCAGCCCCATGACCACAACGACCACGACGACCGCGCCGGCGGTGGCGCTGAGCAGGCGCGCGAGCTGACCGATTCGCCGTTGCAAGGGGGTCTGCTCCCCGCCTGCGTGCTCCAGGAGTCCGGCGACGCGCCCGATCTCGGTGCCCATCCCGGTGCTCGTGACCACGAAGGCGCCGGTGCCGCGGGTGATTTCGGTGCTCATGAAGACCATGTCGGCCCGGTCGCCGAGCGCTGCGTCGGCGTCCGGCACGGGCGCTGGGTCCTTCGCGACGGGGATCGACTCCCCGGTCAGGGCCGACTCCTGCGCCTCCAGGCCGGTCTCCCGCAGTACCCGCCCGTCTGCCGGCACGACGTCGCCTGCGTCCAGCAGCACGACGTCGCCCGGGACCAGGCCGACTGCGTCCACCTGCTGCACCTGACCGTCCCGCAGGACCCGCGCGTGTGCCTCGGTCAGCTCGCGCAGCGCGGTCAGCGCGCTCTCGGCCCGCTGCTCCTGCACCAGGTTGAGGGCTGCGTTGAACACGACGACGACCAGGATGGCGAGGGGCGTCTTCAGCTCGCCGGACACGAAGGCGGATACGAGCGCAGCCACGACCAGCACGACGGTCATGGGCTCGGTGAGCAGAGCGAGGATGCGCCGCCACAGCGGTTGCTGCCGCTCCTCCTCGAGCTCGTTCGGCCCGACGTCCGCCAGCCGGCGGGCGGCCTCCTCGCTGCTGAGTCCCTGCACCGGATCGCTGACCAGGAAATCGGCTGCATCCCCAGCGCTCATCACATGCCAGGGCGCCGTTCGCTCCTGCTGCCGGGTCGACACGCGACCGGTCGCGGTGTTGGTCATGCGGTCCGTTCTGGAGTCAGCAGGGGCGGGCAGCGCGGACTGGCGGCACGACGAGCACGGGCCGGTGCGCGTGGTGGAGCACGGCCTTGGCGACGCTGCCGAGCAGCAGCTCACGGCTGCCCGACTGGCCGCGGGATCCGACGACCAGCACAGCCGCGCCGCGCTCGGCGGCGTGCTCGTTCAGTGCGTCGGCGATGGATCGGGCGCGTCCCGACCGGCGACGAAGTGGGATCCAGTGGGTGTCCGGAGCCTTCGTGCTGGTCCCTTCGGATTCCACCGGGTCCCCGACGCAGACCCGAAGCAGCTCCCGGTCCGGGAACAGGGCGGCAGAGGTGGCCAAGGCGCGCTCGGCGCCGGGTGACCCGTCGAACGCGACCAGGACCGGTCCTGAGCCGACGGCGTCCCGCTCGGACGTCGTGAGCGGGAAGGGGACCACCAGGACCGGGACCGGACTGACGTGAACGACGAGATCCGACGTGCTGCCGAGTATCGCCTGGAGGCCACTCAGCCCGTGAGAACCAACGACCACCGCGTCCACGTCGCGCTGCTCGGCCAAGCGGGCCAGCTGGTAGCCGTCGCCGCCGAAGCAGCGTTCCACCAGCGGCTGGGCACTCCACCCGGCAGCGCGCACCAGGGTGACCCCGTGACCGACGAGGCGCTCGGCCTCGGCTCGCCCCTCCCGCTCGAGCAGGTCGATGCGCTCGTCCACGCTGTGGGCCCGGACCGTCAGCCGCTGCCGCAGTTCTGCGCTCGCGAACGGCGGATGCCACAGGTGGACCACCGTGGCGGCTGCCTCGGGGATCAGCAGTGCGGCTGTCTCCATCGCGTGCACTGCGCTCGGAGAGCCGTCGTAGCCGATGACGATGCTCAAGCGGCGTCCGCGTGGCTCCGTACCCGTCACGGCGCCGCTGCGCTCCATGTCGGACACCTGTCCTGAAGCGTGCGCGTCACGGTCACCCGAGTCTCTGGTCTGCATCTGACCTCCTCCGTCGGGGTTGTGTCCCCCGACCGTGCCCGACGGGCGCGCCGCCTGCCAGAGGCTTTCGTCCCGCCCCGCTTCGTCGGCCCTCTGGAAGAGCCGGGCCTCGTCGGCGGTCAGGACCAGCAGGGCGTGCAGCAGCGTGCGATGCAGGGATCGGACCAGGTCGCGCGTTGCGAAGGTGGGGTCGACCGACGGACACGCGGTCCCGCACCGCCACGGGCAACGTGAACCAGGTCGACACAGAGTCGGCGGCGTACAGCGCCAGCCGCCGCGCGGCGTCGTCGACGAGCCGTCCGAGATGGCTGCTGAGGTCGATGGCCGTGGATGGCGAGGGCGTCGTCATCAGGATCGAGACAGCCGGCGCGGCGGGCAGCGACTGGAGGACGACAACGTCGGACGCGGTGGGGCCTGCGCCTCGGCTGCGCCGAGCGTTCAGCACGGTCATAGGCTTCCTCTTCGCTTGAGAGTCGGACAGCCCCATGCTGCGGGCCTCGGGCAATCCGCACGAGGGCAATGGCCGGACACGCGGACCCGCCCGATGTTGCCGACGACCGGCAAGGTGGGAACGCCGGGTGGCCGGCTGCGCCCCGCCCGAGGTGTTGATGAGGGCCTCCACGGATCCGGCTGCGTGGATGGAGAACAGCGCGTGCAGGAAGGAGATCTCGCCGGGCTCGGCCGCGGACACCGCCTGCAGCACCAGGGTGATCAGCGTGCGGCCACCCGGGCTCACGAGGCCGGGTCCGGCCGTCGCGGGCCGGCCGTCCTGACCGGGTGTCGTGTCGCCGACATCCGGTACGGACGCCGCGAGGTCGTCCAGCTCTTTGAGGGCGCGGAACGCCTCCGCCGTGCCTACGGGGTCGTCGGTGGGTGTCCTGCCAGAGCAGGTGCTGTGCTGCACCGGCAGGTCGCTGCGGTCGTTGCCGTGCATCCCGGTGTCGTAGGTCGGGAAAGGACCCAGGCCGAGACGGCGTCGCAGCGCGCGACAGCGCGCTGACCGCGGACGTCGCCCATGGCCGCAGCGGCGGCAGGTATGTCGGCAGCCGGACCCCGCCACTGCCCGCCGACCTCGACGATGTGGCCGCCGCCGATCGACTGGTTCAGGGTTCGGCCGCCGACCCGCGCGCGATCGACCCCGGGGGCAGGTCGGTCCTCATCGGTGTGACCGCGGTTCGCGCCACATCCCCCACAGCGTCGGTCCGTCGGGCAGCTCGATCTGATGCCGGTCGACGAAGCCGTGCCGGAGGTAGAGGGAGTGGTTGCGCTCGTTGGTGGCCTCGAGGTACGCCGGGACGCCCTCCGCGTCGCACCGCTGCAGGACCGGGGCCAGCAGCGCCGCGCCGACGCCCCGCCCCTGGTGCGCGGTGGCGACGCCGACGAAGGGGAGGTACCAGTGCAGCTCTCGCGGGTGGTCGTGCTCGGCCCGGCTCAGCCCGCGGAGCATCAGCGCGGTCCGACGCCCGAAGACGCGGCCCATACGGGGCAGGTTGCGCAGCACCAGCAACGGCGGTGCCTGCCACCGTCCCGGCGGCATCCACAGCGCCGCGCCGGCATCACCTGCGCGCAGCACCTCGCCGTGCGGCAGGGAGAACGCATCGGACTGGAACTCGAAGAACCGCGTCAGGCGCGAGACCCGGGTCTCCGGGTCGGGTGCAAGCCACCGGCCGACGGGGTCGTCGCGGAAGGCGTCGCCGAGGATGCGTCCGAGGGCGGCAGCGTCGGCGGGCATCGCCGTGCTGATGGCAGGTGCAGGTGCAGGGGCGGGTGAGGTGGAGGTCATGGCGGTACGGTGCGGCCGTCCGCTGAGCGACCACTGTGCAATGACTGAGCGCCGGGGGGTGGCGTGAGCGAGGAGCCGGCGGCTGCACGCGAGCTTCGCTTCTTCGTCCTCGGGTCGCTCGCCGCGCAGAGGGCGGGCCAGGCGCTGCCACTGGGCGGTCGGCTGCGCCGGGCCCTGCTGGCGGACCTGCTCCTGCATGCCGGTGAGGTCTTGCCGGTGGACCGCCTCGTCGAGGACCTGTGGGGACCGGCGCCGCCGAACGACCCGCTCAACACGCTCCAGGTCTACGTCGGCCAGCTGCGCCGACTCCTCGAGCCGGACCGGCGCAGCCGCACACCCGCGCAGCTGCTGGTCTCGGTCGCCCCCGGCTACCAGCTCGTCGTCGACGGCCACCTGGTGGATGCGCTGGACTTCGAGGCGCGCGTCCGTGCCGCCCGCGGCCTGCTCGTGCAGGGAAGGTCAGCTCAGGCTGGGCCGGCTCTGCACGACGCGCTGCGGCTCTGGCGGGGGCAGGTGCTCCCGGAGTTCATCGACGCGAGCTGGGCGCGCGCCCGGATCGCCCGGCTCGAGGAGCTGCGGCTGGGGGCGCTCGAGAGTCGGCTGGAGTGCGACCTGGCTGCCGGTCAGCACGATCAGGTGATCGCCGAGCTGGAGGCGCTCACCGGACAGGCGCCGTTCCGGGAGCGGCTGTGGGAGCTCCGGGTGCTGGCGCTGTACCGCGCCGGCCGGCAAGCGGATGCTCTGGCGGCCTACGCGCAGGTGCGGCAGCTGTTTCGCGACGAGCTCGGCATCGACCCCGGTGCGGCACTGCGGGATCTCGAGCGAGCAGTGCTGGCGCAGGACCCCGCGCTCGTACTCGCCCCCACGTTGCCGATATCTGTGCGAGCGGTACCGACAACGGCCGGCGCGCTGGTCGGGCGGCGCGACGAGTGCGCACAGCTGGAGCGCCTGCTCGCGGACGCCGCCGAAGGCGCCTCCCTCGCCTTCGTGACCGGTGAGGCGGGGACAGGCAAGAGTCGCCTGGTCGCCGAGCTCGCGACGCGGGCCTGGGCGGGTGGGGTCTCCGTCGCCTCCGGGCGCTGCTTCGAAGGCGCGTCCGCGCCCGCCTTCGCGCCCGTCCTCGGGTGTCTCGTCGAGCTGGCCCGCGCCAGCGATTCGGGTCGGCTGCAGGAGGCTGCACCCGCGGCGGCCGTCGTGGCACGGCTGCTCCCCGACCTGGCCGACGTCTTCGGGGAGCTGGCTGCGCCGACGCCCCTGCCGCCGGCGGAGGATCGACTGCGGCTGTACGACGCGGCCGGTCGGATGCTCGTCATTCTCACCAGAGGCGCCCCCGCGCTCCTGGTGCTGGACGACCTGCACTGGGCCGACGACGGCAGCTTGTCGCTGCTGGCCTACCTGCTGCGCGTCGCCCGGCCGGCCCCGCTGCTGCTCGTCGGCTGCTACCGCGCCGGCGAGGTGCCGGCGGGGTCGGAGGTCGCCCGGGGATTGGCCGCGATGGAGCGTGAGGTCAGAGCGAGCCGCCTCGCTCTTCCTCCGCTCGCGGACGAAGACGCCGCTGTTGTTGTTCGCCAGGTGCTGGGAGCAGCAGCCGGCGACGGGCTCGTCGCGCGCGTCGTCGCGCGCGGCGACGGACACCCGTTCTTCCTGCGCGAGATCGCGCGCATGGCGACGGACGGGAACTTCGACGTCGGCGGGGTTCCGCCCGCAGCAGGTGAGCTCGTCGTCCGGCGGCTGCAGGCGTTCCCGGAGTCTGCGCGTCGGCTCGCGGAGGCGGCGTCGGTCTTCGACGGGCCGTGGCAGGTGGCGGTGGCCGCTGTGGCAGCTGGGATGGAGGGTGACGAGGCTGCGGACGCCGTGGACCAGCTCATCCTCGGCGGCCTGGTGATCCCGACCGTGGCGGCCTGCGAGTTCGTGCACGACATCGCCCGCCAGGCGGTCTACGCGTCGTTGACCCCGCCGCGCCGGGCCCGCCTGCACCGTGCCGCGGCCCGCAGCATGGAGCAGCTCTGGTCCCTCGACCGACAGCACACGGCGGCCTCCGAGCTGGCCCATCACTACAGGGAGAGCGTCGACCTCGGGCCGGACGCCGCTGGCGCCGAACACGCTGAACGCGCCGCCGCTGCGGCCGAGGCCCTGTCCGACTCCCGCGACGCCGTACGGCTGCTTCAGCTCGCCCTCGACCTGGTGCCCGCAGCCGATGCACATCGCCTACCGCGGCTGCGCGCCCGACGCGGACGGGCTCTGCTGGCGTCCGGCCAGGTCGCGGCCGGGCTCCAGGAGCTCGCCGAGGTGCTTCCCCGCATCCAGGACGTCGAGGGACCGAACGCCGCGGCGACGATCCTCGCCGACGCGGCGGAGACGGCCGGGGCGGCAGCACACTGGTCCGCGGCCGCTGTCCTCGCCAGGCGTGGGCTCGAGCTCGTGCCGGACGACTGCGATCCGGAGTGGTCCAGGCTGGCGACGACGGCGCTGCTCGCCGAGGGCATCGAGGATCCCCACTGGCCGGGCATCATCTTCGGCACGCCGGAGCAGGCGCGGCTCTCGGCTGCTGTGCGACGCCTGCCGTCCCCGGAGCGTCCACCGGCCAGTGTATTCTTCCGCGCGTTCGCCTCCCGCGACGACGTCGTGGAGACGGCCGCCGACGAACCTGGGGCGCTCGCCTTCTGGGCAGGGGACTACCGGCGTGCGCTCGCACTGGCGTTGCCACGGGCCGAACAGGCCGAGCAGTCCGGCCAGCTCGAGGTGGCGATGGTGCACGCAGCCATCGCAGCTCGCTGCCATACAGCGCTGGGTGAGTTCGTCGAGGCCGACGGGGCCTTCGCGCAGGGCGTGGGCCTTGCTGGCCGGTTGACCGCACCCTCGGTGTTCGCTGGATTTCTCGTCACGGCCGAGCAGGAGCGCTGGGTGGCGCTCGGCGAGGGTTGGGGCGAGTTCCGCTTCGACGCCTCTGCAGCGCTCGACGAGCGTCAGGCCCGCTGGTACGGCGTCGCCGTCCGCGCTTTTGGAGCGAGGGTCATGGCGCACCTCGGTGCCACCGACCAGGCGATGGCCCACCTCGAGCCGTTGCTGGAGGCGGTGGATGCGGCACCCGGCTGGGCCGAGAACTACCCGGCGATCCTGTTCGCCGCCACCGAGGTGCATTGGCTCGCCCGTCGCGCTGATCACACCGAGCTGCTCGCCCGCAACGCCGCCGAGAAGGTCCTGGAAGCGGACTTCCGCTACCCGATGACCGATGTCCGACTCACCCTCGCGCGTCTGGCCGCCGTGCGAGGCCGGGACGACGAGGCGCTCGACTGGTTCGCGCAGGCCCGTGCGGTGCTGAACGAGCAGGGGGCGCTACCGCTGTCCGTTGTGCTCGACCATGACGAGGCCGTCGTCCAGCTACGGACGGGCCACCGCCGCGAGGCGTCGTTCCTGCGTGCCCGGGCCCTTGCCAACGCCGAGGAGCTCGGCATGAAGGGCTGGGCACGTGTTCTCGCAGCGACATCCAGACCGCCGGCCAGCGGCAGACCTATGACTCACGAAAGGTCCCCAGCCGCGCCGCTTTGAGCACGGGAAGCGCTCGCGCAGTGCGGAGTCGCAGCACGTGCGGTCGGTTGTGCCCGCTCTCGAAGCCCTTCGTCGTTCGTCCGCCCACCTGGCCGGTCGGACTCACCGCGACGACGGCGACCAGGGCACTGCCCGTTGCCCGCTGACGAGGAGCGTGGGCTTCTTCTACTGTTGTGCCGGTAGCCAGCGGCTCCTCGGAGCGGCCCGCCGAGGACAGGACGACCCCATGACCGGCTCCACGCCGACGATCGGTGAGCTCCTGGTCGAGTACGACCGCGCCCGCTCCTACACCGACGACCTGTGGCGCGACCTGTCCGCCGACGAGGTCGTCTGGCGACCGGACGAGAACTCGAGCGCGATCGGCTGGCACCTGGGTCATCAGGGGCACGTCGCGCACTTCATGGTCCGCAACCTGACGGCCGCCGAGCCCAGCCCCGACCCGGAGCTCGACGACCTCATGGACTCGGCCCAGCCCGAGAAGTTCCGCGGCGCCCTGCCGACCGTCGAGCGGCTGGCGCGGTTCCGGGAGACGGTCGCCGAGCGAGTCCACGCCCGCCTCGGCGACATCGCCGGCAGGCGCGTCGGCTCCCCGGACCAGATGACCGTCGTCGGCACGCACCTGCTGACCACGCTGATCAATCACGAGTACCAGCACGACCAGTGGATCGGCGAGGTCCGTTCCCGCAACCTCGGCCACGAGCTGCCCGACGATCCCGCTACCGATGCCGTCCGGCGCATCGACGGCTACCTCGTGCTCGACCTCCTTGGCTGACGCGGGCCAGCGCGCTCCGCGGAGCTGCGACGTCGCCGTGATCGGTGCCGGGATCGCGGGTCTGACCGCCGCCCGGGCCCTGGTCGGTGCGGGTCTGAGCGTGCGCGTCCATGAGGCGCGCGACCGCGTCGGTGGTCGGCTGCTGAGCCGTACCGACGACCGGTGCACCGTCGATCTCGGTGCTGCCTGGTTCTGGCCGAACGAGCCGATGGTGCAGGCGCTCGCCACCGAGCTCGCCGTGGGCACGTTCCCGCAGGGGCTGGCGGGTGACGCGATGTTCGAGGCCGATCACGGCGTAGCGCGTCGGCTCGCCGGCAACCCGATCACGACGGTCTCCGGTCGGTTCGTCGACGGTGCACAGGCGCTGGCGCTGGCCATCGCCGACCGGCTCCCGGCGGGCGCCCTGTGCCTGCGTGACCCCGTGACGCGCCTCCACGTCGACGACGCTGGAGTTGCGGTCGATGCCGACAGCGGGGTCACCACAGCCCGCCATGTCGTCGTGGCGATCCCGCCCGCTCTGGCCGTCGAGGCGCTCACCTTCAGCCCCGACCTGCCGGCCGACCTGCGGAGCCTGGCCCAGAGCACCGCTGTGTGGATGGGCGGCATGGTCAAGGCGGTGGCGGTGTTCGACGAGCCGCACTGGCACCACGAGGGTCTTGCGGGTGCTGCTGTCAGCCACCAGGGACCGTTCCGCGAGGTGCACGACCACAGCGGACCCGGCGGCAGCGCCGCCGCTCTGTTCGGCTTCGCCGCTGCAGCCTCGTTCGACGGGGCCACGTCCGAGCAGATCGGCGCGGCCTTCGCCGGCCAGCTCCGCCGCGTGTTCGGAGCCGCGGCCCCGACGCCCCGGCACGTCCACGTCCTGGACTGGAGCACCGAGCGCTGGACCAGCCCGCGGGCACCGTCCCCGCGCGCAGCGACGACCGGCTACGGGCATCCGCTGTACCAGCGCCCCACCGCTGGCCGGATCCACTGGGCCTCCACAGAGACCTCCGCGCAGCACCCCGGACACATCGAGGGTGCACTCTGGGCCGGCACGCGAGCAGCGCGGGCCATCCTGGCCTCGTAAGTCGCACGCTGCCGTAGCCCGGACGACACACGCTGCTGGCAGGGTCGAGTGCGTGCGGATCGCCCTTCTCACCTACTCCACCCGACCCCGCGGCAGCGTGGTGCACACGCTCCCGCTCGCCGAGGCGCTCGCCGCACCGCCCCGGCGTGGCTCTACCAGCCGACGCCGGCCGAGCTCGTCGGCAAGGTCCGTGAGGCGGCGACCGACCTGTCGGTCCGCACGCTGATCGACCCGCGCGTGGGCGCGCTACGTCTCGAACCTGACCTCGCGCCTGGTGAAGCTGCAGGCCGGGGGCTCGCTACGGTGCGAGCATGGCCGACCATCGACCCGCTCGGGCAGTGGTTGACGTCCTGCGCTCCGCCGCCGTCGCGCTCCAGCTCCTGACCCGCATCCCGGTGCGACTGGCCACCGTGACCGACCTCGACCTGCGCCGATCCTGCGTCTTCTTCCCGGCGGTCGGTTTGGTCGTCGCTGCGGCCGGCGTGCTCACCCGCTACGCGATGGCCGGACCGCTCGGCCGCCCGGCGGCCACCGTCCTGGCCGTCGCCGTGATGGTCGTGATCACCGGCGCCTTCCACGAGGACGGCCTGGCCGACAGCGCCGACGGCCTCTGGGGCGGCTGGACCCCCGAGCGGCGGATCGAGATCATGCGCGACAGCCGGCTCGGGACGTACGGCGGCGCGGCGCTCTGCCTGTCGCTGCTCCTGCGAGTCGCCCTGCTCGCGCCGCTCACGCTGGAGGTCTTCGCCGCCGCCGTGGTGGCGGGCCACGTGCTCGGTCGCGCTGCCGGGGTCCTGCTCGCCGGCGTGCTGCCGCCCGTCGCCGACCAGGGCCTGGGCGCGAAGGTCATCGGGCCGCGCGACGCTGGCACCTGGGTCGCGGTGGGCCTGCAGTCCGTCGCCGTCGCCGCGTGGGCGGTGGGCCGGTCGCTGTGGCTGCCGTTGCTGGTCGCGCTGCTCGCCGTCCTGTTCGTACGACGGCTGGCCCGGCGCAAGCTCGGCGGGCTGACCGGCGACCTTCTCGGCGCGGTCAACCAGGTCGCGCACATCGGGGTGATGGCGGCCGTCGTCGCCGTGGAGCGGACGGCCGCATGACGCTCGACGACCTGATCGCGAGGGTCCGACCGGTCTCGGCCGACGCTCGCGCCGAGGCGGAGCACCGCCAGGGACTGCTGGCCAAACCGCCCGGCAGCCTCGGCCGGCTCGAGGCGCTGTCGGTGCAGCTGGCGGCCGTCGCCGGGCGGTGCCCGCCCCCGGTCCCCGCGCGACCCGCGCTGCTGCTGGCCGCGGCCGACCACGGCGTGCACGCCCAGCAGGTGTCGGCCTGGCCGCAGGAGCTCAGCTCCGCCGTCGCGGCCGGCTGCGTCACGGGCAGCTCGGTGGCCGCGGTGCTGGCGGCACGCGCGGGCGTCGAGCTGGTGCTGCTGGACGTCGGGCTGCTCACCCCGCCTCCGGACGGGCCCGCCCTGCGCAGCCGCCCGGTGCGCGCCGGCACTCGCGACCTGCTGCTCGAGGACGCGATGACGCGGGACGAGGCCGTCGCGGCGGTCTTGGCCGGGGCGGCGGTCGCGGGCGAGCTGCTCGAGGCCGGCGCCGACCTGCTGCTGCTGGGCGAGATCGGCATCGCCAACACGACCGCAGCCGCCTGCCTGACCGGCCACCTCACGGGCACGCCGGCGGCGCAGGTCACCGGTCCCGGCGCGGGCGCCGACGCGGAGGGCCTGCAGCGCAAGGCCTCTGTCGTCGCGGGCGCGCTGGCCCGGGTGGGAGCGCAGACGGACCCGCTGGCCGTGCTGACGGCGCT
This sequence comes from Mycobacteriales bacterium, assembly GCA_046593875.1. Lineage (GTDB taxonomy): Bacteria > Actinomycetota > Actinomycetes > Mycobacteriales > SCTD01 > SCTD01. The sequence continues at coordinate 20,923 of JBKJQQ010000048.1, forward strand.
CGGGGGTCTCGAGCACGCCGCCCTCGTCGGCGCGATGCTGCGCGCCGCCGGCGCCGGTGTGCCGGTCTTGCTGGACGGCGTGAGCACCACCGCGGCGGCCCTGGTCGCGGTCCGGCTCAGCCCCGCACTCACGGGCTACCTGGTCGCGTCCCACTGCTCCGCCGAGCCGGCCGCCGCCGTCGGGCTCGCTGCCCTCGGTCTGGACGCGCTGCTGGACCTGGGCCTGCGCCTGGGCGAGGGGTCGGGCGCGTTGCTGGCGCTCCCGCTCGTGCAGGCCGCCGCGACGGTGCTGCGCGACACCGGGCTGATCAGCGATCTCCGTTGACGGTGCACGCCAGGTGACGCGATCCTGGCCTGCAGGAGAGGTCCCCGCTGCGCCGTCGTGGGATGAAGCGGCCCGTTCGCCGCGCCGACACATGACTGGAGTGCTGGGCCGGTCATGGCCCAGACTGCCCTTCCCGAACCTCTGAGCAGCAGCAAGGAACCCCCATGAGCCTCGACACGCTGCCCGAGTCTGCTGACGGCGCTGCTGCGGTACCCCCGCAGGCCTCCGGGGAGGACGCCGAGCTCGGCGAGCTGCTCTCCGCGCTCAACGCCATCGTGGCGGGCGAGTTCGCGGTGCGGCTCGAGGCACGCCAGGGCATGGCCGGCCAGCTGGCCGAGCGCATCAACGCCGTCGCGGCGCTCAACGAGCGGCGCACCCGCGAGCTGGTCCGCGCCAGCCGCGTCATCGGCCGCGAGGGCCGCATGACCGAGCGCCTCGACGAGGTCGGCGCCGACGGCGACTGGGGCACCGGGGCCGCGGCGGTCAACTCCCTGATCGACGACCTCGTACGACCGACGACCGAGGTCGCGCGCGTCATCGCCGCCGTGGCCGAGGGCGACCTGTCCCAGCACATGGCGCTGGACATCGCCGGTCAGCCGGTCAAGGGCGAGTTCCTGCGCATCGGCACGACCGTCAACACGATGGTCGACCAGCTGTCGTCCTTCGCCGACGAGGTGACCCGCGTGGCCCGCGAGGTCGGCACCGAGGGCAAGCTCGGCGGTCAGGCACAGGTGCGAGGCGTGTCTGGCGTGTGGCGTGACCTCACCGAGTCGGTGAACTCCATGGCCGGCAACCTGACCAGCCAGGTCCGCAACATCGCCCAGGTCACCACCGCGGTCGCGCAGGGCGACCTGAGCCAGAAGATCACCGTCGACGCCCGGGGCGAGATCCTCGAGCTCAAGAGCACGGTCAACACGATGGTCGACCAGCTGTCGTCCTTCGCCGACGAGGTCACCCGCGTGGCCCGCGAGGTCGGCACCGAGGGCAAGCTCGGCGGCCAGGCCCAGGTCAAGGGCGTCTCCGGCACCTGGCGCGACCTCACCGACTCGGTGAACTCGATGGCCTCCAACCTGACCGACCAGGTCCGCAGCATCGCCCAGGTCGCCACCGCCGTCGCCAAGGGCGACCTGAGCCAGAAGATCACCGTCGACGCGAAGGGCGAGGTCGCCGCGCTCGCCCAGACCCTGAACACCATGGTCGACCAGCTGTCGTCCTTCGCCGACGAGGTGACCCGCGTGGCCCGCGAGGTCGGCACCGAGGGCAAGCTCGGCGGCCAGGCCGACGTCCCCGGCGTCGGCGGCACCTGGAAGGACCTCACCGACTCGGTCAACTCGATGGCCGGCAACCTGAC
>JBKJQQ010000110.1:0-11102 GCA_046593875.1 Mycobacteriales bacterium
CCGGGCGATCCGCAAGGACGTGCTCGCCAAGTGCTACGGCGGTGACATCACCCGCAAGCGCAAGCTGCTGGAGAAGCAGAAGGAGGGCAAGAAGCGCATGAAGATGGTCGGCCGCGTGGAGGTCCCCCAGGAGGCGTTCATCGCTGCGCTGTCCACCGGTGAGGAGACCGCGAAGAAGTAGGCGTCTGAGGTAGGCAGGCGCGGTGACCGACGATGCCGACCTGGGTGCACGGCGGTTCGCTCGGCTCCTGGAACGGCTGGTCCTGGCGGTGGACCCGCACCTCATGGCGGCGCGTGGCTACGCCGTGCTGCTCCCCGACCCGGCGCTGTCGACGGGCTACGGGCTCGACATGGTGCGGCGCGGCTGGGGTGCCTGGGGCGACGCGCCGTACACCGACCTCCTGGCGCTGACCGATGCCGCGCTCGTGCACCCCGCCGTCGACGCGGAGCGCACGGCGGCGATGGGCGGCAGCTTCGGCGGCTACATGGCCAACTGGATCGCCGGTCACACCGACCGGTTCCGCGCGATCGTCACGCACGCGAGCCTGTGGGACCTCGAGCAGTTCGGGCCGACGACCGACGCGTCCTACTACTGGTCGCGCGAGATGACGCCGGAGATGATGCGGGCGCACAGCCCCAGCCGGTTCGCCGACGCCATCGTCACGCCCGTGCTGGTCCTCCGCGGCGACAAGGACTACCGCGTCCCGATCGGCGAGGGACTGCGGCTGTGGTGGGACCTGTGCTCGCGCGCCGCGGACCCCGCGACGATGCCGCACCGCTTCCGATACTTCCCGCACGAGAACCGCTGGGTGCTCACGCCGCAGCACGCCAAGCTCTGGTACGAGACGGTGCACGCGTTTCTGGCCGTGCACGTCCACGAGCAGGAGTGGGTGACGCCGGAGCTGCTCGCGTAGGTTCGGCGCATGGAGAGCCTCACGTGTCCGAAGTGCCAGGGCGCCATGCGCACCTATGAGCGCAACGGCGTCCACGTCGACCAGTGCGGCGAGTGCCGCGGGATCTTCCTCGACCGGGGCGAGCTCGAGCGGCTCATCGACGCGGAGGAGGCGTTCCACGCAGCGCCGGCCGCGCCTTCCGCACCGCGCCCTTCGGCGCCGCAGGGCGGTCAGCTCGGCGCGATCGTCAGCGAGGTCATGCGGCAGGCCGGCGGGTCGTCCTCGCACTCCAGCCACGGCTACAAGAAGAAGAAGTCCTTGCTGGGCGAGCTCTTCGGCTGAGCTACAGCAGGTCGCGCACGTGCGCGACCTCGTTGAGGCTGACGATCCCGCGGCGGCCGTCGCGGGACGCGCCGATGCGCGTGACGGAGCAGTAGGCCGGCGGGAACCAGATCGTCTTGGCCTGCCCGAGGACGTGGCCCGCCGCGGCGTTGATCGCCCCGGCGTGGCTGAAGAGCACGGCCCGGCCGCCGGGGTGGCGCGCCGCGATGCGCTCGACCGCGTCGACGACCCGCTGGCGGAAGGCGACCGGGTCCACGCCCTGGCTGTAGAGGTCACCGTGCACGAGCGCGTGCCAGCGCGGGTCGCCGGCGGCCTTGAGCTCCTCGACCGGGACGTAGGAGGAGTCCTGCACGTCGAACTCCGCGATGCCGTCCTCCACCTCGGCGGTCATCCCGAGCGCCTGCTCCAGCGGCGCGGCCGTCTCGCGGGCCCGTCGGGACGGCGAGGTGTAGAGGGCGGTGACGTCCTGACCGGCCAGCGCCTGCAGCACCCGCTCGGCCTGCTGCAGGCCGCGTTCGGCGAGCTGCGGGTCGGCGGCGCTGCCGTCCGGTGTCGCGTCGATCCGCACCGGGAGCGCGTGGCGGACGAGCACGATCTCCATGCCTCACGACGCTAGTCGGGGAGCTCCTCCACCGGCCCGTCGGCGTCGAGCAGCCGCTCCGGCAGGGCGTCCGCGACGTGCTCGCGCCAGCGCTCCCACTGGTGCGCCTGCACCCGGTCCCACGTCTGGCGCAGGTCGAGCGGCGAGGTCACGGGAACCGCGCGATCCGCAGCACGCGGTCGTCGGTGCCGTTGCCCGTCAGCAGCCACATCGCACCGTCCCGCGGGTTGACCATCGCGGCGCGCAGCCGCCCGAACGTCCCCTGGTACTGGGAGCTCGCGCGGGTGACCGTCGTCCCGGACAGCTCGAGCCGCCACAGCCGCTGACCGCGCAGCGCCGCGACGTAGAGGCTGCCGCCGCGGAAGGCCATGCCGCTCGGGGAGGCCTCCGACGGCGTCCACTGGTGGATCGGGTTGCGGTAGCGGGTGTCGTCGCTGCGACCCTCGACGACGGGCCAGCCGTAGTTGCCCCCGGGCACGATGTGGTTGACCTCGTCGAAGGTGCTCTGGCCGAACTCCGTCGCGAACAGCCGGCCCTCGCGGTCGAAGGTCAGCCCCTGCACGTTGCGGTGGCCCAGCGACAGGACCGCCGTGCTGAAGGGGTTGCCGGGTGCGGGTGCGCCGTCCTTGGTGATGCGCAGGATCTTGCCGCCGAGCGAGCGGGAGTCCTGCGCAGCGCCGGGCACCTGCGCGTCGCCGGTGCCGGCGTAGAGCAGTCCGTCCGGGCCGAACGCGAGGCGTCCGCCGTTGTGGGTCGTGGCCGCCGGGATGCCGCTGAGGATGACGCGCGGCCGCGCCGCGGAACCCCGCACCACGTAGGCGATCCGGTTGTCGGACGGCGTCGTGTAGTAGAGGTACACCCGGCCGTTGCGCGCGTAGTCAGGACCGACGGCGATGCCGAGCAGACCGCCCTCGCCACGGCGCACCGCCTCGCGCACGGTGTAGATGACGCGGGCCGGCTGGCCCGGCGTCACCGCCCAGATGCGCAGGCTGTTGCGCTCGGTGAACAGCGCGCTGCCGTCCGGCAGGAACGCGATCCCCCAGGGGATCACGTGCCCGCGCGACACGACCTGCGGAGCGCTGGCCGCCTCCGCGGGTGCCGCCAGGCCGAGCACGAGCAGGAGGGCGAGGAGCAGGCGCTTCACCCCCCGACGGTACGCCGGTGACGCAGACTGGGCAGGTGCCCAGCGCCCTGCCAGACGGCGAGCCCGTCCCAGCCTCCGGTGCCCTGCCGGAGGGGGCGCTGCAGGGCCTCGGCTCGCGCGGGTTCGGGCTCTACCTGCACGTGCCGTTCTGCGCGTCGCGCTGCGGCTACTGCGACTTCAACACCTACGTCGCCAGCGAGCTGGGCGGCGGCGGGCTGCAGGACGGCTACGCCGATGCGGCTGTCGCAGAGGTGCGGATGGCGCGCACGGTCCTCGGTGACGGCGCCCCGCCGGTGGAGACGGTCTTCGTGGGCGGCGGTACGCCGACGCTGCTGCCCGCGGCGGACCTGGTGCGGATGCTCGCGGAGGTGCGGTCGGTCTTCGGACTGGCCGACGGCGCGGAGGTCACGACCGAGGCCAACCCCGACTCGGTCGACGAGCGCTACCTGGCCGAGCTGCGCGCGGGCGGCTTCACCCGGGTCAGCTTCGGGATGCAGTCGGCGGTCTCGTCGGTGTTGCGCGTCCTGGACCGCACGCACACGTCGGGCCGTCCGCAGCAGGCGGCGAAGGAGGCGTTCGCGGCGGGCTTCGAGCAGGTCAGCCTCGACCTCATCTACGGCACCCCGGGGGAGAGCGACGACGACTGGCGCGCCTCCCTCGACGCCGCGCGGGCCGCCGGTCCGACGCACGTGTCGGCGTACGCGCTCATCGTCGAGGACGGCACCCGCCTCGGCCGCCAGGTCGCCCGCGGTGTCCTGCCGGCGCCGGACGACGACGTGCTGGCCGACCGCTACCTGATGGCGGAGGACGCGCTGCAGGACCTGGGCTGGTACGAGGTGAGCAACTGGGGCGCGCCGTGCCGGCACAACCTCGCCTACTGGCGCGGTGGCGACTGGTGGGGGATCGGGCCGGGGGCGCACAGCCACGTCGGCGGCGTCCGCTGGTGGAACGTCAAGCACCCGTCGGCGTACGCGCAGCGGCTGGCAGGCGGGCTCTCCCCGGGCGCGGGTCGTGAGGTGCTGACCCGTGAGGACGCGCGCGTGGAGCGGATCCTGCTGGAGCTGCGCCTGCGGGAGGGACTGCCGCTCACGTTGCTGCGTCCGACGGGGCTGGCGGCGGCGCACCGGCACGCGACCGGCGGCCTGCTCCAGCTGGTCGACGACCGGGCGGTGCTGACCCTGCGCGGCCGCCTGCTCGCCGACGCCGTCGTCCGCGACCTCGTCGACTGACCCCTCACAGGAGGGCGGGTGGTGCAGGTCACCCGGTGGGGAGGACGGGGATCTGTGGCGCGACGGCTACATTGTGATCTCCACAGACGCTCGACCACTCCAGGTCCGACCGTCACCGCGCGGGTCCTCTCTCCCGCTGGTCGCACCGCTTGGTCGTCTCGTTCCGCTGTTGCGGACCGCCGCGTGCTTCGCTCCGCGGCCTCCGACACACAGCAATGGAGCTCCTCCTCGTGCCTGGCCGTCCCACCCCGTCCCGCTCGTCCTCCTCCGGTTCGTCGTCCGGCTACCGGGGTCGCCCGCGTCGCTCCGGCAGCGGCATCAGCACCCGGCCCGCCCCGGTCAAGTCCGACCTCGAGCTCGCGCTGGACGCGGCGGCCGACGCCGCTGCCGCCCAGCCCGACGAGGCCACCACCTTCGCCGCCCTCGGCCTGCCGGAGAAGCTCGTCATCGCGCTGGCCCGGCGCGGCATGGAGGCGCCGTTCGCCATCCAGACCCGCGCCATCCCGGACGCGCTCAGCGGTCGTGACGTCCTCGGCCGCGGCGCCACCGGCTCCGGCAAGACGCTCGCCTTCGGCCTCCCGCTGCTGGCCCGGCTGTCCGCCAGCCGCGGTACCGAGCGCATGCGCGGCACCCCCCGCGGACTGGTGCTCGTGCCGACCCGCGAGCTCGCGCAGCAGGTCAACGACGCGCTCGCCCCGCTCGCGCAGGCCCTCGACCTGAAGGTGACCACCGTCTACGGCGGCGCGTCCATGGGCCGCCAGATCGACCAGCTGCGCCGCGGCGTCGACCTCGTCGTCGCCACCCCCGGCCGCCTGCAGGACCTGATCGAGCAGCGCGAGTGCACGCTCGCTGCGCTCGAGGTCACCGTCCTCGACGAGGCCGACCACATGGCCGACCTGGGCTTCATGCCCGCGGTCACCAAGCTGCTCGACATGACGGCCGACGGCACGCAGCGGCTGCTGTTCTCGGCGACGCTGGACCGCGGCGTCGACAAGCTGGTCCGCCAGTACCTCGTCGACCCGGCCGTGCACGCCGTCGCCACGGCGACCTCCGAGGTCACGACCATGGACCACCGCGTCTACGCCGTGCAGGGCGACGCCAAGGTCGACATCTCCGCGGAGATCGCGGCCCGCCCCGGGCGCACCCTGTTCTTCGTGCGCACCAAGCACGGCGCCGACCGCCTGGTCGTCCAGATGCGCAAGGTCGGCGTCCCGGCCGCCGCCATCCACGGCAACCTCACCCAGCAGGCCCGCAAGCGCGCGCTCGAGGACTTCACCTCCGGCCACGCCCGCGTCCTGGTCGCCACCGACGTCGCGGCCCGCGGCATCCACGTCGACGACGTCGACCTGGTCGTCCACTACGACCCGCCGGCGGACAGCAAGGACTACCTGCACCGCTCCGGCCGCACGGCACGCGCCGGCGCAAGCGGCACCGTCCTGTCGCTCGTGACCAGCGACCAGGTCCGCGACCACCAGCGCATGCGCGAGCGCGCCGGTGTCGAGGCCAGCGCCATCACCGTCGTCGTCGGCCACCCGGCCGTCCGCGAGCTGGCCGAGTCAGGCGAGCCGATCGAGGTCCAGCCGCGCGCGCCGTACGTCCCGCGCCCGCAGGGCGAGCGTCGCCGCTACACCGGCGCCCCGCGCCGTTCCGGCCCGCCGAGCAGCAGCGGTCCGCGCACGGGCGGCACGGGGCGTCCGCGTCCCGCGCACTCCGCCTAGACCCACCCCGCCGCTTGTCCGTCCGCAGCAACATCATCCGGCCCGGATGATGTTGCTGGCGGCGGACAAGCGCGAGGGGGCCGGGCCGGGGGTCGGGCTCTCGGGCGTCCCTAGACCGGGACGCTGACCCCGACGCCGCCGCGGGTGTCGGCGCCGTAGCGCGCCTTCTCCATCTCCAGGTCCAGCGGCCGGATCGTCGCGCTGGCCTCGACGGTGGCGTCGTCGAGCAGGGCGGCCGGGACGATCCACACGACCTCGAACTCCAGCCCGTCGGGGTCCTTCGCGTACAGGCTCTTGGTCGTGCCGTGGTCCGACGCGCCGACCAGAGCACCTGCGGCAGCGAGCTTCTCGGCGTGCTCCTCGAGCTCGGCCAGCGTCTGCAGCTCCCAGGCCAGGTGGTACATCCCGACCGTGCTGCGCCCGGCGGCCGAGTCGCCGGCGTCGGCGCCGACCCCGAACAGCGCCAGGTCGTGGTCGTTCGTCGAGTCGGGGGCGGTGAGGAAGACCGCGCGGTCGCCGAGGGACCCCTTGATCCGGAAGCCCAGGACGTCGCGGTAGAACGCCGTGCTGCGCGGCACGTCGCGCACGTAGAGGACGGCGTGGTTGAGGCGGGAGATGGCCATGGCGGGCTCCTGGGTCGGTGCGGTGGTCCTACCGTACGACAAGGATGTTGAGGGCTCAACCATTCCGGTAGGCTGAGGCCATGACGCGGTGGCTGGACGAGGAGCAGCAACGGACCTGGCGCGCCTACCTCGACGCGACGCAGGTCCTCCAGCGCGGCCTGGAGGGCCAGCTGCAGGATGAGGCGGGCATGCCCCACGGCTACTACGAGCTGCTGGTGCGCCTGTCCGAGGCGCCGGAGCGCCGGCTGCGGATGAGCGCCCTGGCGGACGCGGCCGTGTCCAGCCGCAGTCGGCTGTCGCACGCGGTCGCCCAGCTCGAGCAGCGTGGCTGGGTCCGGCGGGAGGCCTGCCCGCAGGACCGGCGCGGCCAGCTGGCGGTGCTCACCGACGAGGGCTTCGCGGCGCTGGCGGCCGCCGCCCCCGGGCACGTCGACGCCGTACGACGGCTGCTCATCGACCGGCTGACCCCTGCGCAGCTCGCGCAGCTGCGGGCCATCAGCGAGGCGATCAGCGCGGTGTGACCCACGCCTCTGTGCTTGCAGAAGTGAGCACCGGGCAAGCGGGCAGGACGTCGGTACGCAACGCCCGCTATCCCAGGAGGAACCGTGTCCGACGCCCGTCCCGCCGACGAAGCCCGCAAGGGCCTGCTCGCGTCCGTCACCGGCAAGGCGAAGGAGCTCGCCGGCGCTGTGCTGGGCAACGACAGCCTCGCCGCCGAGGGCCAGCTGCAGCAGGCCGAGGCCGCTGCCCGCAAGGACGCCAGCGCGCAGGAGGCCGTGGCCCGCGCCGAGGCCGAGGAGGCCTCACGCGTGCTCGCCGCCGAGAACGCCGCCGCCAACCGGCAGGAGCAGGCCGCTGAGCAGGCTTCCGCCACGCGTGAGGAGCAGGTCCGTCGCGAGGCTGCGGCCGAGGCCGTCGCCCGCCACGCCGAGGTCGAGCGCCAGGAGGCCGTGAAGACGGCCGCCGTCGAGGCCGAGACCCGCGTCGAGCTGCAGCAGACCGCGGCCGAGGCCGCTGCCGAGAAGGCCGACGCTGCGCGCCTCGAGCGCGAGGCCGAGGAGCGCTACGCGGCCGAGACGGCCAGTGCCGACGCCGCTGAGAAGGCCGCTGCCCGTGCCCGCGAGGACGCCGAGCGCCTCGCTCGCGACGCCTCCTAGTCCACCACCCCCCCCAGAACGAGGAGATCCCCATGAACGTCATGACCCTGCCGCGCACCGTCGCGGTGCTCGAGTACAAGGCCCTGCGTCTTCCGGCCACCGTCGTCGGCAAGGCCGTCTCCACCCTTGACGAGGAGTCGCGCGTGCGGCTGGCCTTCGAGAAGGCCCTGGGCAGCGTCGACGCCACCGTCGGCAAGCTGCTCGGTGACAAGGCGCTGACCCGTCGCGGCACCGCGCTGTCCCGCAAGGCGGAGGTCCTCGGGACCGCCGTCGCGCTCGAGGAGAAGGCGGTGGCGCGCAAGCAGCAGGCCGCGAAGACGCTCGAGCAGCAGAAGTCCGCGGCGGCCGACCAGCGTCGCCAGGCCGAGCAGGACAAGGTCGAGGAGACCCGCCGTCTGCGCGAGCAGGAGAAGGCGCGCAAGACCTCGGTCAAGGAGCAGGCCGACGCGCAGGAGCGCGCGGCGGCCAAGGCCGTGCAGAGCAAGGCGCAGGCCAAGATCGAGGCCGAGCGCAAGCGGCTCGCCGAGACCGAGGCGCGCATCGAGGCCCGTACCGCGGCCCGCACCGCCGCCCCGAAGGCCCAGCTGTCCGAGGCCGTCGAGCGCAAGCAGGACGCCGACAGCGAGCGCGCCGCGGCCGACCGCATGGCGCAGCTGGCCGAGCTCGAGCGCGAGAAGCGCAAGGCTGCCAAGCAGTAGCAGGACCGCTCGTCCCGGAAGCCCGTCCCCTCTGGAGGGGGCGGGCTCTCAGGCTGTCTGGGCCTGACCCGCCGTGTGCAGCGCCGCCGGCGCGTGCGAGGGCACGAGCGGGTTCTTCGGAGCGATCGGGGCCAGGCGGACGTAGGCGGCGCCGACGGGCGGACGGCTGTCCTGCTCGCCGCGGTTCGGCCACAGGGAGGCAGCCCGCTCGGCCTGCGCGGTGATGGTCAGCGACGGGTTCACCCCGAGGTTGGCCGAGATGGCCGATCCGTCGACGACGTGCAGGCCCTCGTACCCGAAGACCCGGTGGTAGGCGTCGATCACGCCGTTCTCAGGGGAGTCGCCGATGGTGCAGCCGCCGAGGAAGTGCGCGGTCATCGGGATGTTCGCCAGGTCGCCGATGCTGCCGCCGGGCTCGCCGCCGATGGTGTCGGCGAGCCGGCGGACGGCGTCGTTGGCGATCGGGATCCAGGTCGGGTTCGGGGCGCCGTGGCCCTGCCGGGCGGTGAGCCGCCCGCGCCGCCAGGACGTCGTGACCGAGTTGTCGAGCGTCTGCATGACCAGCGCGATGATCGTGCGCTCGGACCACCGGTAGGGCGCGAGGGCCCTGAGCTTCAGCGGGTTCCGCGCCATGAGCAGCAGCGCCTTGAGCCAGCGTGGGGTGCGGCGGCCCCCCTCTGTGGCCCCGTCGGTGAGCACCGTCTGGAGCAGCGCCATCGCGTTGCTGCCGCGGCCGTACCGCACCGGCTCGACGTGCGTGACCTCGTCCGGGTGGAACGAGCTGGTGATGGCGACGCCGCGGCTGAAGTCCTGCTGGACGGTCGGCGTGGCGGCGCCCAGCAGCGCCTCGGAGTTGGTGCGGGTGAGGACGCCGAGCCGGTCGGAGACCCTCGGCAGCACACCCGACTTCTTCATGCGGTGCAGCAGCTTCTGCGTGCCAAGGGTGCCCGCGGCGAGGACGACGTGGTCGGCGGTGAGGGTGCGGCGATCGCGGGGGAGTGGCCCGGTGCGGACGGTGTCCACGGCCCAGCCGCCCCCCGCCCGCGGGCGCACCGTGCGGGCGGTGGTGTCCGGCACGACGACCGCGCCGCCCTGCTCGGCCAGGTGCAGGTAGTTCTTCACCAGGGTGTTCTTGGCGCCGTAGCGGCAGCCGGTCATGCAGCTGCCGCACTCGGTGCAGCCGGTGCGCCGCGGGCCGGCGCCGCCGAAGAACGGGTCCGCGACCTCGCGGCCAGCCTCCTGTCCGAAGAAGACTCCGACGGGGGTGAGCGTGAAGGTGTGGCCGACGCCCATGGAGTCGGCCACCGCCTTCATCGCGACGTCGGAGGCCGTGACGGTGGGGTTCTGCACGACGCCGAGCATGCGGCGGGCCTGGTCGTACCAGGGGTCGAGCTCGGCGTGCCAGTCGGTGATGTGGCCCCACTGCGGGTCGCGGTAGAAGGGCGCAGGCGGCTGGTAGAGCGTGTTGGCGTAGTTCAGCGAGCCACCGCCGACGCCCGCGCCGGCCAGCACCAGGACCTTGCCCACCTTGGCGATCCGCTGGATGCCGCGCAGGCCCAGAGCGGGAGCCCAGACGAAGCGCTTCAGGTCCCAGGACGTCTTCGCGAAGTCCTCGTCCGCCCAGCGCCGGCCCGCCTCGACGACGGCGACGCGGTAGCCCTTCTCGACCAGCCGCAGCGCGGTGGTGCTCCCGCCGAAGCCGGAGCCGAGGACGAGCACGTCGTAGTGGTCGCTCATGGCGGCAAATGCTACAGCCGTGTCGCTTTGCTGACCAGACGCGGCGGTCCCGCCTACACTTGGCACTCGACGAGCCGGAGTGCCAGGGAGGTGCGGGGACAGGTGCTGGACGACCGCAAGCTCGAGGTGCTGCGCGCGATCGTCGAGGACTTCGTCTCCACGACCGAGCCGGTCGGCTCGAAGTCCCTGGCCGAGCGGCACAGCCTCGGTGTCAGCCCGGCCACCGTCCGCAACGACATGGCCGCGCTCGAGGACGAGGGCTACATCACCCACCCGCACACCAGCGCGGGCCGCATCCCCACCGACAAGGGCTACCGGCTGTTCGTGGACAAGCTGTCCAGCGTCAAGCCGCTCTCACCGGCTGAGCGCCGGGCGATCCAGTCCTTCCTGGAAGGCGCGATCGACCTCGATGACGTCGTGCGCCGGTCCGTACGCCTGCTCGCGCAGCTCACCCGTCAGGTGGCCGTGGTGCAGTACCCCAGCCTGTCGCGCAGCGCCGTACGCCATCTGGAGATCGTGCACCTCGCGCCTGGCCGCCTGCTCCTCGTGCTCATCACCGACACCGGTCGGGTCGAGCAGCGGGTGCTCGAGCTGCAGGCACCGGTGTCCGAGGACGACGTCGCCGTGCTGCGCCAGGTCTTCGGCAGCCGCCTGAACGGCGCCCGTCTCGTCGATGCGCCGGGCGCGCTGGCTGACCTGCCCGCCGCGGCGCCGGTCGCCATCCGGCCCGTGCTGACCAGCGTGATGGCGGTGCTGCTCGAGACCCTGGTCGACCAACCGGAGGAGCGGATCGCCCTGGGCGGGACCGCCCACCTCACCCGCCACAGCATCGACTTCCCCCTGACCATCCGCCCCGTCCTGGAGGCGCTGGAGGAGCAGGTCGTCCTGCTCAAGCTCATCGGTGAGGTCAACGACCCCACCACCGTGCACGTCAAGATCGGCGAGGAGAACAACGTGGAG
>JBKJQQ010000151.1:0-4910 GCA_046593875.1 Mycobacteriales bacterium
GTCGCGCACGCGGCGCATCTCGACCAGCGACGCGGGCAGGAAGCCGCGCAGGCCGATGTCGAGGATGAGGCCACCCTTGACGACCTCGATGACGGTGCCCTCGACGACGCCGTCCTCTTCCTTGACCTGCTCGATGGTGCCCCAGGCGCGCTCGTACTGTGCGCGCTTCTTGGACAGGATCAAGCGGCCTTCCTTGTCCTCCTTCTGGAGAACGAGGGCCTCGACCTTGTCACCCACGGAAACGACCTCTGAGGGGTCGACGTCGTGCTTGATCGAGAGCTCGCGCGAGGGGATGACACCCTCGGTCTTGTAGCCGATGTCCAGCAGGACCTCGTCGCGGTCGACCTTGACGATGGTGCCTTCAACGATGTCGCCGTCGTTGAAGTACTTGATGGTCTCGTCGATGGCGGCGAGGAAGTCCTCCATGGACCCGATGTCGTTGATGGCGACCTGGGGCGTGGAGGGGCTGTCGAGTGTGGACGTCAAGGGAAGGGCTCCGGAGGGATGGGGGTCGTGCGGCCCCTTGCTGGGGCGCGCGGGAGGGCGGCGTCGCGAGACGCCGGGCAGCCAGACTAGCCGCATGAGCGATCGCCCACCAGGCACCCCGTCGGCCGTGGAGCACCGCGATGCTGGGCCCCTGGAGAGCGCCCGCGCCAACCGCCGCTGGTGGGATGCCGAGGCGGCGACCTACCAGGCCGAGCACGGCGCGTTCCTCGGCGACGCCGACCTGCTGTGGTGCCCCGAGGGGCTGCGCGAGGTCGACGCCCGCCTGCTCGGGGACGTCGCCGGCAAGGACGTGCTGGAGATCGGTTGCGGCGCCGCGCAGGGCGCCCGCTGGCTGGTCGCGCAGGGGGCGAGGGTGACCGCCTTCGACGTGTCGTACGGCCAGCTGGTCGAGAGCCGCCGGCTCGACGCGCGCGCCGGGACAGCGGTGGAGCGGCTGGTCCAGGCCGACGCGCAGCACCTCCCGTTCCGCGACGCCGCCTTCGACCTGGTGGTGAGCGCGTTCGGCGGGATCCCGTTCGTGGCGGACAGCGCGCGGGCGATGCGCGAGGCGGCCCGCACCCTCCGGCCCGGCGGCCGCTTCGTCTTCAGCGTCACGCACCCGACGCGCTGGGCCTTCCCGGACGACCCCGGGCCGCGCGGGCTGACGGTGCAGCAGTCCTACTTCGACCGGACGCCGTACGTCGAGGTCGACGAGGCGGGCGAGGCCTCCTACGTCGAGCACCACCGCACGCTCGGCGACCGGGTCCGCGAGCTGGTCGCGGCCGGGCTCGTGCTGGAGGACCTCCTCGAGCCGGAGTGGCCCGAGGGGCACGCGCGGGAGTGGGGGCAGTGGAGCCCGTTGCGCGGCCGGCTCATGCCGGGAACGGCGATCTTCGTGTGCCGCCTGCCGGTCGACGCCGGCGCGGACTGAGGAACCTCCGGTCGACGCGCGTCCGGACGGGACGACCGCCCGTCGGCGCATCGGCAACGGCTATTGCGGTCGCATGTCAGGACTTGTGCGCGGATGCGGCTAGTCCCAACGAGTCACTTCACCGCGAACAGGGTGTTTCGGCGGCGCATCTTCTCTACGGTCAGCGGACTCGCCCCCCTTGTGAAACGGAGCACCCATGTCCTCGCGCCTGACCTCGCGCCCACTCGCCCTGCTCGGCGCGGGCCTTGCCGCCTCGCTGGTCCTGTCCGCCTGCGGCGGCTCGTCCGACGACGCGGCTCCCTCCACCGACGAGCCCGCGGCCCCCGCTGCCGGCGCTTCCACCGGCACGACGGCGGCTGCGCCTGCGGGTGACGTCAACTACGCGGGCACCCTGCGCGAGCCCGACGCCGCGGCGCGCCCGATCGCCAAGGACAAGAAGGTCGTCATCATCTCGGCCGGCCAGGCCTCGATCTCCTCCTCCGTGCCGGTCGGTGCGGCCGAGGAGGCCGCCAAGGCTGCCGGCTGGAAGACCGAGGTCTACGACGCCCAGCTCAACCCGGCCAACGGCGCCACCCTCGTGCGCCAGGCCATCGCATCCGGCGCCGACGGCATCATCCTGCAGGCCATCGACTGCCCCGGCGTCAAGGGCCCGCTGCAGGAGGCCAAGGCCAAGGGCATCCAGGTCGTCGGCATCTACTCCTTCGACTGCAACGACCCGCTGTTCAAGGGCAACGACCCGGCGCTGTTCAGCGGCCAGATCAACTACGGCAAGGACGCCGAGGCGGGCATCGGCGCCTTCACCGAGAAGTACGGCGCGGACCAGGCCAAGGCCGTCATCGCTGCGACCGGCGGCAAGGCCAAGGTCATCTTCTTCAACAGCCCGACCGTGACGGTCCTCAACTACACCGGCAAGGGCTTCAAGGACGAGATCAAGCGCTGCGCCGGCTGCGAGATCGTCGCCGAGATCGAGTTCGCCGGCGCTGAGCTGGGCCCGAACCTGCAGCAGAAGGCCACCTCCGCCCTGCTCCAGAACCCCGACGCCAACGTCGTCAAGAGCCCGTACACCTCCGCGACGCTGCTGGGCATCGCCCCGGCCGTCGTACAGTCCGGTCGGGCCAGCAAGGTCTACGTGATGGGCGGCGAGGGCTTCGCGCCCGAGCTCGACCTGCTGCGGGCGAACCAAGGTGTCAACGCCGTCAACATCGCCCCCTCGGACTGGACCGGCTGGGCGGCCGTCGACACGATGAACAGCCTGTTCACCAAGAAGCCGATCGCGGACTCCGGCCTGGGGTGGCAGCTGGTCGACAAGGAGAACAACCTCCCGCCGGCCGGCCCGTTCGTGCCGAAGGTGGACTTCAAGGCCTCCTACAAGAAGGCCTGGGGCGTCTGATGACGGCCCCCGCAACTCCCGTGACCTCGGTGCTGCGGGTGTCGAACCTGTCCAAGGCCTACAACGGCGTGCTCGCCCTGGACGGGGTCGACCTCGACATCCGTCCGGGCGAGGTGCACGCGCTGCTCGGCGGGAACGGCTCCGGCAAGAGCACCCTCATCAAGGTGCTCGCCGGCGTCGTCGACGCCGAGCCCGGCGCGATCATGCACCTGGGCGAGGACGAGGTGAGCCTCGGCGGCTGGACCAGCGACAAGGCGTACGCCGCCGGCCTGCGCTTCGTGCACCAGCAGCCGGCCGTCTTCTCCGACCTGTCGATCGCCGAGAACATCGCCTTCGGGACGACGTTCCCCAAGGGTCGCACCGGCAAGATCGACTGGAAGGCGCTGAACAAGCGCACGGCCGAGCTGCTCAAGCTGTTCCACGTCGACGCCGCGCCGACCACCCCGCTGGGCCAGCTGCGTGCCGCGGACCGCACCCGCGTGGCCATCATCCGCGCCGTCCAGGACCGCGAGGGCGCCGACAGCGGCGTGCTCGTGCTGGACGAGCCGACGGCCGCGCTACCGGACTCGGAGGTGCAGCTGCTGCTCGAGAGCCTGCGCCGCTACGCCGCGAACGGGCAGACCATCCTCTACATCAGCCACCGGCTGGACGAGGTGCTGTCGGTCGCGGACCGCGTGACCGTGCTGCGTGACGGCAAGAAGGTCGGCACCGTCGAGGCGCAGGGGCTGACCGAGGGCGACCTCGTCGAGCTCATCGTCGGACGGCCCCTGGACCGGATGTTCCCCGAGCACGTGGAGACCGGCGACGCCGACATCGTGATGTCCGTCCAGGACCTGGTCGGCGGCCCGCTCAAGGGCGTCTCGTTCCACCTGCGCCAGGGCGAGGTGCTCGGCGTCGCCGGGCTGCTCGGCTCGGGTCGGTCGGAGCTGCTGCGCATGATCTTCGGCGCCTACCCGGTCGTCAGCGGCACCATCACGCTCGGTGGCCGCCCGGTGCGCTTCACCTCCTCGTCCGCCGCCATGCAGGCCGGCATCGCGTACGTCCCGGAGGAGCGGCACGCCGACGCGCTGTTCCAGGGCCAGTCGGTGCGGCACAACATGACCGCGGGCGACGCCGGCAGCTACTTCTCCAAGCTGCTGTTCAAGCACGACGAGGAGAAGCGCGACAGCGCCGACGCCATCCGGAAGTTCCTCATCCGGGTGGCCGTGGACACGCAGCCGGTCGAGACGCTGTCCGGCGGCAACGCCCAGAAGGTCGTACTGGCCCGCTGGCTGCGGCGCAAGCCGGCCGTCCTGCTCCTGGACGAGCCGACCCAGGGCGTCGACATCGGCGCCCGCGCCGAGATCTACGCCCTCGTCCGCGAGGCCACCCGCAACGGCACCTCGGTGCTCCTCGTGGCCAGCGACCCGGAGGAGATGGCGCACGCGTGCGACCGCGTCGTCGTCCTGCGCAACGGGCGCATCGCCGCCGACGTCCGGCCACCCCTCGAGGCCCACCGCCTCACCGAGCTCGTCAACCTCGCTGAGAGGACCTCATGACTGCCCCTCATCCCGTCTCCCCCTCCCCCGAAAGGGCCCTCGTGACCGACGCCGTACCGGCGCCCCGCGCGGAGGCCGCCGCCGCCCGCGCGGAGGCCCCCGCCGCCACCGACGCCTCCCCGCGCACCCGCCGCGGTCCGGCCGGGTTCCTCATGCACCTGCTGCGGCAGTACTCGCTGGTCGCGCTGCTGCTGGGCTCGATGCTGGCGTACGGCACCTGGGACAAGACGGCCGACGTCTTCAACAGCGCGCCGAACTTCCAGAACATCGCCGCCAGCCAGTCGGTCCTCGCGGTGCTGACCCTCGGGCTGCTCATCCCGATGATCTCCGGGAACCTGGACCTGTCGATCGGCTCCACCGCCGGCCTGGCCAGCATTGCCACCGCCGGGGCGTACGCCGACGCCGGCGTGCCGCTGTTCGTCGGCGTGCTCTTCGGCATCTTCGTGGGCGCCGTCGTCGGCGTGGTGAACGGCTTCGTCGTGACGAAGTTCGGCATCGACAGCTTCATCGTCACCCTCGGCACCGCGTCGCTGATCCTCGGCGCCGTCAACTGGTACTCCGGCGG
>JBKJQQ010000128.1:0-4547 GCA_046593875.1 Mycobacteriales bacterium
GGTCGCAGTCCTCGAAGACGACCCGGGTGAGCTCTGCCTCGGACAGGTCGGCGCCGATCAGGCTCTCGCCGGTGAAGGTGCGTCCGGTGACCTGTTGGCGCGAGAGGTCCAGCATCAGTGCGCTCTGCTCTCAGTGGGCGAAGTGGCGCGTCCCGGTCAGGTAGAGCGTCACGCCGGCGGCCGTCGCGGCCGCGATGACCTCCTCGTCGCGCACCGACCCACCGGGCTGCGCGACGGCGCGCACGCCGGCGTCGAGCAGCACCTGCAGGCCGTCGGCGAAGGGGAAGAACGCGTCCGAGGCGGCAACCGAGCCGGCGGCCCGCTCCCCCGCCCGCGCGACGGCCAGCCGCGCGGCGTCGACGCGGTTGACCTGCCCCATGCCGACCCCGACCGTGGCCCCGCCGGAGGCGAGCAGGATCGCGTTGCTCTTGGTCGCGCGGACGGCGCGCCAGGCGAAGGCGAGGTCCTCCAGCAGCTCGGGGGAGGCCGCCTCGCCGGTCGCCAGCGTCCACGTCGACGGGTCGTCGCCCGGTGCGTGCAGCCGGTCGGCCTCCTGCACGAGCAGGCCACCGCTGACCGGGCGGACCTCGACCGGGCTGCGCTCGTCGTCGGCCACCACCAGCAGGCGGATCGACGGCTTCTTCGACAGCAGCTCGACGGCACCGTCCTCGTACGCCGGTGCGAGCACGACCTCGGTGAAGACCTCGGCCACCTGCTCGGCCATGGCGAGCGAGACCGGCACGTTCGTGGCGATGACGCCGCCGAAGGCGCTCACGGAGTCGCAGGCGTGGGCCTTGGCGTGCGCGTCCGCGGCGTCGGTGCCGATGGCGATGCCGCAGGGGTTGGCGTGCTTGATGATCGCGACGGTCGGCACGTCGCCGTGGTCGTGCGCCGCGCGCCAGGCCGCGTCGCCATCGACGTAGTTGTTGTAGGACATGGGCTTGCCGTGCAGCTGCTCGGCGGCCGCGATGCCGCCGCGCCCGTCCCGGTAGAGGGCTGCGGTCTGGTGCGGGTTCTCGCCGTAGCGCAGGACCGCCGACAGGTCCTCCGTGATCGCCGTCCAGGCGGGGAAGCCGTCCACCGCGTCGCTCGCGTCGTACGTCCCGGCGAACCAGGACGCGACCGCCACGTCGTACGACGCGGTGTGCCGGAAGGCCAGCGATGCCAGGCGCTTCCGCTGCTCGAGGGTGGTGCCGCCGTCGGCGACCGCCGCCAGCACCTCGTCGTACGAGGACGGGTCCACGACAACCGCGACCGACGGGTGGTTCTTGGCGGCGGCGCGGACCATCGTCGGGCCACCGATGTCGATCTGCTCGACGCACTCGTCCGGCGTCGCGTCCGACGCGACCGTCGCCGCGAAGGGGTAGAGGTTCACCACGACGAGCTCGAACGGTCGGATGCCGAGCTGCTCGAGCTCGGCGATGTGGTCGGTCAGCCGCAGGTCGGCCAGGATCCCGGCGTGCACGTGCGGGTGCAGCGTCTTGACCCGACCGTCCAGGCACTCCGGGAAGCCGGTCAGCTCGTCGACGGCGGTCACGGCGATGCCCGCCTCGCGCAGCTTGCTGGCGGTCGAGCCGGTGGACACCACCTCCACGCCGGCGGCGGCCAGGCCCTGTCCGAGCTCGATCAGGCCGGTCTTGTCGAAGACGCTGACGAGCGCCCTGCGCACGGGGGTGCGGGTCATCCGAACCTCACGGTCCTTCCTTGGACGGTCCAGCCCTCGCGGGCCAGCCGTTCGACGGCCTGCACGTAGAGCGGCTGCTCCACGCTCTGGATCCTCGCGTGCAGCGAGGCCTCGTCGTCGTCGTCGAGGACCGGCACCGCGGCCTGCGCGATGACCGGCCCGGTGTCGACGCCCTCGTCGACGAAGTGCACGGTGACGCCGCTGACGCGCACGCCGTAGGCCAGCGCGTCGGCCACCGCGTGCGCGCCGGGGAAGCTCGGCAGCAGCGCGGGGTGGGTGTTGACGACGCGGCCGGCGAAGCGGGCCAGGAAGTCCGCGGACAGGATGCGCATGAAGCCCGCGCAGACCACGAGGTCCGGGGTGTGCGCCTCGACCGCGTCGGCCAGCGCGGTGTTCCAGTCGTCGCGGGTCGGGCTGTCCGCGAGCGCGCAGGTGAAGGTCGGCACGCCGGCCCCCGTCGCCCGGTCGAGCGCCCGCGCCCCGGGCTTGTCGCTGCCGACCGCGACGACGTCGTACGACGCGTCGGCCGCGGCGTCGACCAGCGCCTGCAGGGTGGTGCCGCTGCCGGAGGCCAGCACGACCAGCCGTGCGGTCAGGGCTCCTCCAAGCAGATCGGTCGGACAGCGGCGAACCTACCGGTCGGCCTGTCGGAGTTGTCCCCCACGCTCGATCGGGGAAGGCTGGCGGCGGGGCGGCGACCGTCGCCCGGTGCGCGGCCCCTCGGCCGCACAGCAGGAAGGACCACGGTGACTGCACCCCAGGACCCGTTCAGCACGCCCCCGCCCGGCGGCACCCCGCCGGTCCCGCCGCCCGCTCCCGGCTACGGCGCCCCCTCCGAGCCGGTCGGCTACGGGACCCCCGCCGCTCCTGCGTACGGCCAGCAGCCCTTCGGCGCCCCCGGCGGCTTCGGCGGCGGGGTGAGCCCCAGGAACGGCTTCGGCATCGCCGCGCTCGTGCTCGGCATCCTCAGCATCCCGGCCGGCTTCACGGTCATCTTCGGCGTGCCGCTCGCGATCGCGGCGATCGTCTTCGGCGCCCTCGGTCGCGGCCGGGCGAAGAAGGGCCTCGCCAACAACGGCGGCCTGGCGCTGACCGGTCTGATCCTCGGCGTGGTGGGCCTTCTCATCTCCATCGCCATCGGTGCCCTGGCCGGCTCGCTGCTCAGCCGCGGCGACTTCGGCAACCTCACCGACTGCCTGGAGTCGGCCGGCAACGACAAGGTCGCGCAGAACGAGTGCTCGGTGGAGTTCGAGGACAGCATCACCGGCTGAGCCCGCCCACGTCCCCGGCCCGGTCGTCCCTCGCGGGCGGCCGGGCCGCCTGCTGCTAGTCCGACGAGCGGGCGCGGCGCACGAGCGCGCCGGCCGCGGCGCCGACGGCGACGGTCGCCGTCGTGGCTGCAGCCACGGCCATCGGCGACGGGCCGAGCTCGACCAGGCGCTCCCCGCCGACGGCCCCGCCGGACAGCCAGGCGAGCACCCCCACCGCGCCGCCCACGAGCGGGCCGACGGCGGCGGCCTCGAGGCCGGTGCGCACCGCGGAGCAGCCCGTCAGGTCCCGCGCCACCAGTCGGCCTGCGACGGCGCCGGCCAGCAGCGGGACGGCGAGCACCAGGACGCCCGCCCACTCCGGCACGCCGGTGCCCGGCAGCGCAGCCAGCAGCGGCAGCGCCGGTACCGGGCCGAGCTCGTGGCCGAACGGACCGACAGCGGTGCCGACGCCGACGGCGACGCCGGGACCGGTCAGCCAGGCGACGCCCCACACGACGGCGTTGGGGACCAGGGCCAGCCCGGCGAGCAGCAGCGCGAAGCCGCCCAGCACCCCGGGGTCGCTGGAGCCGGCGAGCTCGGCGGCCCGGCTGCCGTGGGCGGCCAGCGAGCCGCCGACGAGCAGCGCCCCGGCGGCGAGCAGCAGCGCCAGCGCAGCCCCGCCCGACGAGAGCAGGCGGCGGGTGCGCAGCGCCAGGCCGTGCCACCGCACGTGCCCGGGGCGCAGCAGGCCGACGGCCGCGCCGACGCCGCCGACGACCAGGCCGCCGACCAGGGACTGCACCGGCGAGACGTGCACCTCGGGACCCGTCGAGACCAGCGCGACGAGCATCGTGAGGGCGGCGTAGGCGCCGGCCACGGCCAGCGCGGTCCGCATCGACGCGGGCACGCCGCGCGAGGCCGACGCGGTGCAGCGGGCGACCAGCCACAGGGGCAGCAGCAGGAGCCCGAGCGGGGTCAGCGCGTAGCGGCCGCCGGGCACGTCGAGCGAGGCGCCGTGGGCGACGAGCCAGAAGCGGCCCCCGGTCCGCACGGCCTCGACCCAGCCGGTGCCGGACCGGCTGTCGGTCGCCCAGACGAGCAGCACCGGCAGCACGACCAGGAGCAGCCCGGCGACGGCGGCCGACAGCGCCGCGACCGCGCCGAGCGCCAGGGGGCTGCGTGCAGGCTCGTCCGCGTCCGGACGGCGCGGGGGGCGCGGCAGCGGACGGGCGGGGCGGTTCAGCGTCTCGGTCATGGCAGGGCCGACTGTCCCAGCCGCGGCGCGTCAGGCCGGAAGGCTCGCCGGGCCCGACGTCAGCGTGTGGCGCGTCGCACGGCCCAACAGGCCGAGCCCAGCGAGCACCGCCGGTCGGGCATCGGCGCGGCGGGGGTGAGGACGCACGAAGGCCCGGCCCCCCGGGCGAGCGGGGCCGGGCCTCAATGCGTCGCGGGCCTAGAGCCCCTTCATGATCTCGCGCATCAGCTCAGCGGTCGCGGACGGCGTCTTGCCGACCTTGACGCCGGCGGCCTCCAGGGCCTCCTGCTTGGCCTGGGCCGTGCCGGAGGAGCCCGAGACGATGGCGCCGGCGTGACCCATGGTCTTGCCCTCGGGG
>JBKJQQ010000261.1:0-7053 GCA_046593875.1 Mycobacteriales bacterium
CGAGACGGAGCGCAGGTACCTGCACCAGGCGCTGCTGGACCGCTGCCGCGAGGCGCCACTCCCCTGCCCGGGCGCTGCCGGCCCACGCTGCCGCGTGCAGGGCAGCTGGTGCCACCCGGAGCACGGGCGGCTCGTGCACGGGGTGGACCAGCGCGCCCAGCCGCCGCACCCGTCTCGGCTGGACCCGTACGTCCGCGATGCCTGGGTGGCGCAGTCGCTGCGGCCGTACGTCGCGGTGCTCCGGGTAGGCGACCTG
The DNA here is from genome assembly GCA_046593875.1 of Mycobacteriales bacterium. Taxonomy (GTDB): domain Bacteria; phylum Actinomycetota; class Actinomycetes; order Mycobacteriales; family SCTD01; genus SCTD01. Next base: position 257 of record JBKJQQ010000261.1, read on the forward strand.
CACGAGGCTGAGCGCGGGCAGTTTCAGCCCGTGCTCGACAAGGCCCGCGTCCCCGGACAGCGCGGCGCCGGTTCCGACGTACAGGATCGCGGCCCAGGCTCGCTGGCGGTCCGTGGGCACTCCCCGGTGGTTGACGATCACCCCTGGCAGCAGGGCCTGCCACCGCCCGGTGTCCAGCCGCCACTGCCACGCGTCCTCGCTCAGGCCGCCGAGCAGGGCCTGCCTCCGGGACAGCACGCCGTCCTGCTCGTCCATCAGCTCTGGCCACGGCCGAGGCCCGGTGGCGCGCGAAGACGCAGCGGCGGGCGAGGGCGCAGCGGCGGGCAAGGACACGCAGCGAGCCTGCGCCCACGGGTGCGCGCCTCAGCGGCTGTTCACCCGCTCTGTGGACACCCCCGTCGCCCTCTTCCCCGAATCCCCAGCACCCTGGTGCTGGGGATTCCGGGAAGAGCCACTCGAGCCGCAGACCGGCCGCGCTCAGCCGCCGGTCGGGGGTGGCGCGGCGGTCTTCTCGCCCCGCGGCGCCTTGCCGCAGATGAACTTCGGCTCCGGCTTGTAGCGCGTCTTGAACGGCTCGCGCCGCACCTCGCGCCCGCCGTCGACGAACACCCGCGTCACGACGATGTCGAAGCCCTTCTCGCCCTCGGTCGCGGTGCAGTCGTCGCGGTCGACGTACTCGGTCCCGAAGTCGCGCAGCCGCGTCCGCGGACCGGTGACCGACCGGACAGCGTCGTACCGACGAGTTCCCCAGAAGGTCACCGTGATCGACGTGCCCGTGTAGGAGGTCTTCACCAGCACCCCGTTCGGGCTGTCGTTCTCGAAGATCAGGTCCGGCAGGGGGAAGGACACGGTGGCTTCCCGGCCAGGCGGGTAGCGGCTGATGTAGTAGCTGTGCGCGGTGTGGGTCACATCGCGGAGCCCGCTGAAGAAGACCGCGTTGAAGATCGTCGTGGCGAACTGCGACACGCCGCCGCCGACCCGGTCGACGAACTGCCCCTCCAGGATCTGCGGCGCCTCCTTGAAGCCGCGTGCCTTGTCGCGCGGGCCCACGAAGCCGTTCAGGTCGAACTGGTCGCCGGGCCGCAGGACGTAGCCGTCGACGATGTCGGCGATCCGGTGGATGTTGTCGACCCGCGGGCGGCAGCAGGGGTGCCGGGTCGTGAACGAGCCGATCACCTCGCGGACCCCGAGACCGGAGGCGACCGCCGTCGTCACCCGTGGCTCCGACACCGACAGCGGAGCGGAGGCCTTGCGGGGCGCCTCGGAGGTCAGCACGGACATCACCGCGGTGGCCAGGTCGGCCGCGGACACCGACATCCCGGGCTTGGACGGGACGACGACGGGCGTGCCGCTGGACACGTCGAACGTCGCGTCGACGGCAGGGGTCCCGACCGTGCGGAGCTTGCCCTCGACCCGGTCGTGCAGGACCTCCGCGTCCAGCACCGGCGAGATCTTCCCGTCGACGGTCTCCAGCCGAAGCGCCTTCGCGATGTCGATCGGCTCGATGCGCAGCGGATCGCCGGCGACGTCGACGGTGATGCCGTGCGCCACGGCCGGCACGGCGACCTCGTCGCGCGCCTTCCGCACATCTTCGAGGGTCGTCGTCACGGGCGTGATGTCGGCGGCGGCCTCGACGCGGAAGGAGAGGTACGACGCCTGCAGCGCGCGCACGGTGCCCGCGACGTCGAGCGACCGGCCGTTGAGCGGCCGGGCCTCCACCGGCACGCCCTCGGGCGTGAAGCGCACCGCCCCCTCACGGGGCTCTCGGTCGAAGCCGGTCTTCAGACGCGACAGAGCAGCCTCGAGACGGGCGGTGTCGTACGACGGCACGGGGTCGATCGATCGCGACGATCCGAGCCGGGACCGCAGCCGGTCCCACGCACCCACGTCCAGGGCGCGCTCGACGGTGGCCTGCTCATCGAGGTCGATGCCGGCCGCGACCGGGTCGAGCTGCAGCACCTCGTCGTCCGCGACGAGCGAGATCGAGGACGTCCGCTCGGTGCTGAACGACCGCGACAAAAGGGAGACGGCCGACGGCGCCGAGAGCCCGCCGAGGTCGAGCCCGCGCACCGTCGTGCCGGCCGGGATGCCGCTGCCCGAGCTGGCCACGGCCGCGCCGGCGCCCGTCAGGACGACGACCACGGCCGCACAGGACAGCACGAGGGCACGGCGGGTCACAGCGAGGTCTCCGGGGTCAGTCGCGGAAGGCGCGGTAGCGGCCCTCGTAGTACAGCAGCGGATCGCCCTCGGGGTCGGGAACGCCGAGCCCGAGGACCTCGCCGATCACGACGGTGTGGTCGCCGGCGTCGGTCGTCGAGACCGTGCGGCACTCCAGCGATGCGAGCGCACCGTCGACCACCGCCGCCCCGGTCAGCGCGCCGTGCGTGTGCGGCAGGCCGAGGAACTGGTCCTCCAGCGGACGCCCGCGCACGGCGAAGCGACGGGACACCTCCTCCTGCCCCTGCCCCAGCACCGACACCCCCCATGTGCCCGCGGCCAGCACGACGTCGTGGAAGCGCGCCACCTTCTCCGGGCAGAACAGCACCAGCACGGGCTCGAGCGACACGCTCGTGAACGAGTTGCACGTCATGGCGTGGTGCTCGCCGTCGAGCATCGCCGTGATGACCGTGACGCCGGTCGCGAACCGCCCCACGACGCGGCGGTAGTCGAGGACGTCGAGCACGCGCCTGACCCTACGTCGAGGCCCTACGTGGCCGACAGCCTCGCGTTGTCGATGACGATCGCGGCCGGGCCCTCGATGAGCTTCAGCGTCGAGAGCGCGGTCTCGCCGAAGGCGTTCTTGGTGGCGCTCGACAGCGCGAGGACGCCGACGGTCACGCCGCCGTGACCGCGCAGCGGCATCGACAGGTAGGTGGCCATGGCGGCCTGCTCGGGGCCGTTCGGGAGGTCCTCGGGGTCCTCGACCAGCGTCCCGCCGGCCTGCGCGACCCGCGTCGACAGCTGCGCCGGGTCGACCGAGATCGCGTCGGCCGCCTTGGTCATGAACTCCGTGTAGTGCTCCTGCGCGGTGTCCTTGCCGACGGCGACGTAGGCGTCCTTCTCGGCAGCGAGCAGCACCGCCGCCAGGTCGTAGCCGACGAAGCGCTGCAGCACGCCGAGCAGGGCGGCGACCGACTGCTCCAGCCCGCTGGCGGTCGCGGCGATCGCGGTGACGGCCTGCGCGACGGAGGACTCGAAGAGCTTGCGGTCGAGCAGGTCGCACACCCGGCTCAGCACGTCCTCCTCGGACAGCTCGAGCGGGTCGGCCTTCAGCGCCGGCCGACCCCCGCGCGCCGCGGTCGCGGAGAGCAGCACCTCGCTGATCGTCGCCGCGAGCTCGCCGGCCTCGAAGTCCTTGGTGAGGTAGCGGTCCACGCCGGCCTGCCCGGCCCAGTAGCGGTCCGCAGCGGCGTCCAGCGAGGTCAGCATGACGACCGGGATGTCCGCGGTCTGCCAGTCGTCCTTCAGTACGCGCGCGGCGATGAAGCCGGACACGCGCGGCATCTGCACGTCCAGCACCACCGCGTCGGGCTGGTGCTCGAAGACCAGCTGCACCGCACCGATGCCGTCCTCAGCCGCGTGGACCTCGTGGCCCTCCTTGGTCAGGACGCTCGTGACGATCCTGCGGAGGGTCGGGCTGTCGTCGGCAATGACAATGGTGGCCACAGTTACCTGCCTACCAGCCGCCGTACGGTCGCCACCAGCTGCTCCTGGTCGAACTCGTTCTTGAGCAGGTACGCCGAGCAGCCGGCGTCCAGGCCCGCCTGCCGGGCGTGGTCCTCACCCCGCGAGGTCATGATGATCACCGGGACGTTCTCCCAGCCCTTGGTACGACGGATGGTCCGGGTGAGGTCGAAGCCGTCCATGCCGGGCATCTCCACGTCGGACAGCACGAGGTCGGCCGGGTCGTCGCGCAGCCGGGCGGCGCCGTCGAGGCCGTCGACGGCGGTCTCCACCTGGTAGCCGGCGCCCTCGAGGATCACCCGCTCGAGCTCGCGGACGCCGACGCTGTCCTCGACGACGAGCACGCGGGGCTTGCGGGCGGCGACGGGGGCGGCGGGCTTGGACCGCCCGACGACGGTGGCGCCGATCGCGGGCGACGGGCCGACGACGCGCTCGGCCAGCTCGCGCAGGTCCAGCAGGCAGACGACGCTGCCGTCGCCGTCGATCGTGGCGCCCGCGATCGCGGGCACTCGGCCGAGGAAGTCGCCGAGGTCCTTCACGACCAGCTCGGTCTCGCCCTCGAGCCGGTCGACGGCCCAGGCCACCATGGCGCCGGACCCACCGGCGTGCCGCACGACGAGCGCCGAGCCGGGGTTGTCGCCGGGCTGGCGCGACAGGCCGAGAGCCGCGCCGAGGTCGAGCAGCGGGATGGAGACGCCGTGCCGTACGACGACGGTGGCGCCGGCCAGGACGTGCACGTCGGCGTCACGCAGCGACAGCGACTCGACGACGCCCGGGACCGGCACGGCGTAGCGCTCGTCGCCGACCCGGGCCAGCAGGCAGCGCAGGACGCCGAGGGTGACCGGCAGGGTGAGGACGAAGGCAGTGCCCGCGCCCGGTTCGCTGCGGACCTCGACCGAACCGCCCAGCTCCTCGACGGCGTCCCGTACGACGTCGAGGCCGACACCGCGCCCGGAGGTCTCGGTGACCTTGCTCGCGGTGGAGAACGCCGGCGCGAACAGCAGCTCGAGCAGCGCGGAACCGGCGAGCCCGCTGTCGGCGGGCAGCAGGCCCAGCTCGATCGCCTTGGTCCGTACGCGTTCCTCGTCGACGCCGAAGCCGTCATCGGAGACCTCGAGCACGACCGTGCCGGCGACGCCGCGAGCGGTCACGCGGACCACCGCCTCGGCCGGCTTGCCGGCGGCGACCCGGGTCGCCGCGTCCTCGCAGCCGTGGTCGACCGCGTTGACGACCAGGTGCTTGAGCGCGTCGGCAACGCCGTCCAGCACCTGCTTGTCGATCTCGACGTCCTCGCCGGCGGTCTCCAGCCGGACGGTCTTGCCGGTGGCCTGCGCGACGTCCCGAACGATGCGCGGCAGGGTCGCGAAGGCGCGGCGTACCGGCACCATCGCCAGCCCCATCGCGCCGTCGCGGACCAGCGCCATGCCGCCGCGGTGGCCCTCGACGAGCTCGCGCAGGCCGCGTACGGCGCCCGAGAGCTCGTCCCCGGCACCGACGAGGCGGTGCAGCGCGAGGGCGACGTCGGGCGGCAGCGTGGAGGCGTTGCGGAGCGTGGCCTGGCGCAGCGTGGTCGCCCAGCGCGCCTGCTCGGCGGCCAGCGACAGCAGCCCGGTGGTCGTCTGCTCGATGCGGCGCGCGCCGAGGTCGGCCTCGCCGACGACGTCGAGCAGCTCGTAGACCTTGCTGGCGGCGACCCGGACGGAGTCGCTGCCGGCGCGGACGATCGCCTCCGGCGGCGCGGGGGGCGTGGGCGCGACGGGCTCGCGGGGGATCTCCCGACGTTCGACCGGCTGCTCCGGGACGGCGACCTTCGGTGCCAGGACGGGCACGGTGGCCGGCTCGGCACCGTCGACGGCGGCCGCGAGCGCCTCGACGACCGGCGTCAGGTCGTCGTCGGTGAGCTCGCCGCCGGGCAGGGCGCGGCCGATCGCGTCGCAGGAGGCGAGCAGCAGGTCGACCAGGTCGCGGCGCACCGCGAAGCGCCCGTCGCGCAGCGCCCCGAGCAGGTCCTCCATCGAGTGCGAGACGTGCAGGACGCCCTGCAGGCCGAGCATCCGGGCCGAGCCCTTGACGGTGTGGGCATCGCGGAACAGCGAGCCGACGACCTTCTTCGGGTTGCCGTGCCCCTCGAGGGTGAGCAGGCCGGCCTGCAGCGAGGCGAGCCGCTCCTCGACCTCCGCGCGGAAGGTCGCGAGCAGCTCAGGATCGTCACCCCACGCCGTCATGGGTCATGCGTCGGCGTGATCGGGCGGCGCCTGTAGCCGGCCCGCTCGTCCTCCCCCCTCCCGCCGCCCCTCCCGCCGCCCCTCCCCGCTTGTGCGTCCGCAGCAACCTCCGCGGCGCCCGTTGATGTTGCTGCGGGCGGACAAGCGCGTCGTACGGCCGGCTTGTCCGTCCGGAGCAACCTCCGCCGCGCCCGTTGATGTTGCTACGGGCGGACAAGCGCGTCGTACGGCCGGCTTGTGCGTCCGGAGCAACCTCCGCCGCGCCCGTTGATGTTGCTACGGACGGACAAGCGCGTCGTACAGCCGGCTTGTGCGTCCGGAGCAACCTCCGCCGCGCCCGCTGATGTTGCTGCGGACGGACAAGCGCATCCCACGGCCGGCTTGTGCGTCCGGAGCAACATCATCGGCGCCCGCTGATGTTGCTACGGGCGGACAAGCGCAGAGGGGGCAGGCGCAGCGCGACGGCCGGCGGCGGTGAGCGCAGTGGGGGCCGGAGGGCGGGGGTCGTGCGGCAGCGCCTAGCCGACCTTGAACTGCGCGATCGACGAGCGGAGCTCCGCGGCGAGCACGTTGAGCTGCGCAGCAGCCGCAGCGGCCTGACGCGAGCCGACGGCGTACTGCCGGGACACGTCGGACACCTGCGTCATCGCGGCGACGACCTGGTCGGAGGCCGACCGCTGCTGCTGCGTCGCGATGCTGATCTCCTTGGCGGCGGTGGTGGTCTCGTCGACCATGCCGCTGATGCGCTCGAGGGCGTCGACGACGCCGCGCGCGAGCTGCGTGCCGGCGCGGACCTCCTTGGCCCCCTCCTCCGACGCGATGATCGTCGAGTTGGTCTCGGCCTGGATCTCGCCGACGATCGCCTGGATCTGGCCGGCGGACTCCTGC
>JBKJQQ010000126.1:0-17149 GCA_046593875.1 Mycobacteriales bacterium
TACACAAGATCCTGACCGGGCGGCAGGACGGCTTCAAGCGGCTGAAGAAGGCAGGCGGCCTATCTGGATACCCGTCGCGGGAGGAGTCCGAGCACGATTGGGTGGAGAACTCGCACGCCTCGACGGCCCTGTCCTACGCCGACGGGCTGGCCAAGGCCTACCGGCTGCGCGGGGAGCACCGGCACGTCGTCGCCGTCGTCGGCGACGGCGCGCTCACCGGCGGGATGTGCTGGGAGGCGCTCAACAACATCGCGGCGACGGACAACCCGGTCGTCATCGTCGTCAACGACAACGGCCGGTCCTACTCCCCGACCATCGGCGGGCTGGCCGAGCACCTGGCCACGCTGCGGATGACGCAGGGCTACGAGCGGGCCCTCGACACCGTGAAGACGACGCTGTCGCGCACCCCCGTCGTCGGGGCGCCGCTCTACACCGCGCTGCACGGCCTCAAGCGCGGCATCAAGGACTTCCTGCAGCCCCAGGTGCTGTTCGAGGACCTCGGCATGAAGTACGTCGGCCCGATCGACGGCCACGACATCGGCCTCATGGAGGCGGCCCTGCGGCGGGCCAAGGCCTTCGGCGGTCCGGTCATCGTGCACGCCGTGACGGTCAAGGGCTTCGGCTACCAGCCGGCCGTCGACGACGAGGCCGACTGCCTGCACAGCGTCGCCCCGGTGACCGACCCGCTGACCGGCAAGCCCATGAACGCCAGCGCCGTCGGCTGGACCAGCGTCCTGGGCGAGGAGATGGTGGCGATCGGCGCCGAGCGCCGTGACGTCGTCGCCATCACGGCCGCGATGCTGCAGCCGGTCGGGCTGCTGCGCTTCAGCGAGGCCTACCCGGACCGCACCTTCGACGTCGGCATCGCCGAGCAGCACGCGGTCACCTCCGCGGCCGGCCTGGCCATGGGCGGCATGCACCCGGTCGTCTGCCTCTACGCCACCTTCCTCAACCGCGCCTTCGACCAGGCGCTCCTGGACGTCGCGCTGCACCGCCTGCCGGTGACCTTCGTGCTCGACCGCGCCGGCGTGACCGGTGAGGACGGTGCGAGCCACAACGGCATGTGGGACATGTCGCTGCTCCAGCTCGTGCCGGGGCTGAGGCTGGCCGCTCCCCGCGACGGCGCCACCCTGCGCGAGGAGCTGCGCGAGGCGCTGGCTGTGGACGACGGCCCGACGGCGGTGCGCTTCCCCAAGGGCGCCGTCGGCGACGACGTGCCCGCCCTCGAGCGGATCGGCCCGGTCGACGTCCTGCGCCGCGCGAAGGACGACGACGTGCTGGTCGTGGCGGTCGGCGCGATGGCCCGGCTCGGGCTCGAGGTCGCCGATCGTGCTGCTGCGCAAGGGATCGGCGCCACCGTCGTCGACCCGCGGTGGGTCTCGCCCGTGCCCGCCGAGCTCGTCGAGCTGGCCCGGTCGTACCGCCTCGTGATCACCGTCGAGGACAACGGCCGCACCGGTGGCGTCGGGTCGATGGTCAGCCAGGCGCTCCGCGACGCCGGCGTCGACGTGCCGACCCGCGACCTCGGGATCCCGCAGCGGTTCCTGGACCACGCGAGCCGCGCCCAGATCCTGAGCGAGATCGGGCTCACCGCGCAGGACGTCGCGCGGCAGGTGGTCGAGACGATCTCGCGCCTGGACGGCGTGGACGCTGTGGAGAAGCAGACCGAGTCGTCGTAGGCCGCCCCCCGCGGCCTAGTGGTAGAGGACGTCCTTGACCCACGGCGCGTCCGCCGCCGGGTCGCGCAGCGGGAGCAGCTCGGGGCGGCCGCCGTCGGCGGCCAGCGTCAGCTCGTCGGCGGTGATGAGCAGCGGCCGGGGGAAGCCGCGGTCCTCGGCGTGCGTCGCCGCCGCGGCTGCCGGGCCGAAGGCCGGGTCGATGAGCGCCAGCTTGGTCCAGCCGCGACGCCGCATCGGCACGACGGCCGCACCCATGCCGCCGGCCGCGGCCGCGAGGGAGGCGCGCAGGCTGCGGGCGCCGAGCAGGGTGAGGGCGTCGCAGTCGCCGTAGGGCCGCAGGTGGCCCCGGGGGTGGCGGGCCACCCGCTGCGCGGCGAGGCCGCCGAGGCCTTCGAGCAGGCGGCGCGCGGCCGTCCATGCGATCTCGGCGTCGATGCCGGCGTGGTCCAGCGCGGTGAGCGGGATGGGCACCACCCGGTCGGGGTCGGCCGGGTCGATGCTGACCGCGCCGAAGCCGAGGTCGAGCGCGTCGCCCAGCACGCGCTCGCGGACCCAGTCCAAGCCGGGGTGCAGGACGTGCTCGACCGGCAGGCCCACCGGGCGGAGCAGCAGCTCGAGGGTCTCGCCGGGCAGGTCGGCGCACCAGCGGCGGGCCAGCAGCCAGTCGGTCAGCCGGCGGCGTCCGGTCGAGCTCTCGGGCTCGTGGCCGGCCAGCGCACGACGGCACTCTGCCCACGAGATCCAGACCTCGGGAGAGCCGGTGAGCCTGACCCCGTCGGTGCCCGGCTCGAGGTCCACGTCGTGCAGCACCGACACGGCCAGCACGCCCCGGCGCAGCTCGGGAGTGGTCGGTGCTCTCACCTCGGCAAGTTACCCGCGGGCACCCGTCTCAGCCGGGGCCAACCGGGTGAGAGCGGACGGGTCGCTTCACCGCCGCCTCACCAGAGCCCCGATAGCGTCGTGCCGTGCGCGTCTTGGTGGTCGAGGACGAGGTGCCGCTGGCCGAGGCGGTGGCCCGAGGGCTGCGCCGTGAGGGCATGGCCGTGGACACGGCCTACGACGGCGACAGCGGCCTGGAGAAGGCGATGATGACCCGGTACGACGTCCTCGTCCTGGACCGCGACCTGCCCGGTCGCTCGGGCGACGACGTGTGCCGGCGACTGGCCGCGGACGGCTCGCTGACCCGCGTGCTGATGCTGACCGCGGCCGCCGGGCTGACCGACCGCGTCGCCGGCCTGGAGCTGGGTGCCGACGACTACCTCACCAAGCCCTTCGCCTTCACCGAGCTGGTCGCGCGGGTGCGGGCGCTGGGCCGTCGGGCGACCCCGGCCGCCCCGCCGGTCCTGCACGGACCGGGCGGGCTGGTCGTCGACCCCGCGCGGCGCACCGCCACCCGGCACGGCATCGACCTCGGGCTGACGAGGAAGGAGCTCGGCGTCCTGGAGGTCCTGGTCGCCGCCGAGGGCGCGGTGGTGTCCAGTGAAGAGCTGCTGGAGCGGGTGTGGGACGAGTTCGCGGACCCGTTCACGACGACCGTCCGCGTCACCGTCATGACCTTGCGCAAGAAGCTGGGGGAGCCGCGCGTCGTGCACACCGTGGTGGGCGCGGGCTACCGGGTCGCTGATGCGTGACCGCACCACCCTGCGGTGGCGGCTGACCCTGGTCTACGGCGCCGTGGCCGTCACCGTCGGGCTGCTGCTCCTGGTGCTGTCGCTGGTGCTGGTCGAGCGGGCGCTGTCGGCCGGCTTCGTCGACATCCGCGGGCTGGGCGTCCGGCTCCCCGACGGACGGACGCTGACCTTCGGCGACTTCCAGGACCAGCTTCGGGCCGACGCGCTCAGCCGGGTGCTGCGGCAGGGGCTGCTGGCGCTGCTCCTGCTGGGCGGCCTCGGCGTCGCTGTGTCGTACCTGCTGGCCGGTCGGGTCCTGCAGCCGCTGCAGGACATCACGGCCGCGGCTCAGCGGCTGTCGGCCGAGCGGCTGGACGCCCGCATCGGGCTGACCGGTCCCGAGGACGAGCTCAAGCAGCTGGCCGACACCTTCGACGACATGCTGGACCGGCTGGAGGGGGCCTTCGAGGCGCAGCGACGCTTCGTGGCCGACGCCAGCCACGAGCTCCGCACGCCGCTGGCGGTGATGCGCACGGAGGTGGAGGTCGCGCTCGCCGACCCCGAGGCCAGCGTCGAGGACCTGCGTGCGGCCGCGGGCGTGGTCCGCGACGCGACCGTCCGCGCCGACCGGCTCGTGGACAGCCTGCTGCTGCTCGCCCAGTCCGAGCGGATGACCGGACCGGCCGTACGAGAGCGCGTCGAGCTGTCGGACGTCGCGGCGCAGGCGCTGTCTGCGGTGGCCGGCGAGGTGGCCGAACGCGGACTGCAGGTCGCCACGTCGTACGGCCCCGGCGGCGCCCTCGGCGACCGCGGGCTGCTCGAGCGGCTGGCCGGCAACCTGGTCGAGAACGCCGTCCGGCACAACGTCCCGGGCGGGTGGCTGCGCGTGGACACCGGCACCGTGGAGGGGCGGGCCCGCATCGAGGTGTCGAGCTCGGGCGCCGTGATCGCCAGCGGCGAGGTGGCCGGGCTGTTCGAGGCGTTCCGCCGGCACGGCACCGCGCGCACCGCGCGGCGCGGCGCCGGGCTCGGGCTGGCGATCGTGCGGGCGGTCGCCGAGCTGCACGGCGGGACGGCCCGCGCGTCGGCCCGACCGGACGGCGGACTGGTCGTCACCGTCGACCTTCCGCGCAGCCCCTGACGGGCCATCTGCCCGTAGTCCGTTCGGGCCCTTCTGGCGGCAGTTCGGCCAAAGCCGCCCGCGCCGCCTTCGCGGTGCGCACACTCAGGGCTCCCGACCGAGGAGCCTGCGCGTGAGCACCACCACGGAGACCGACGTCGTGCTGATGCTGGTCGTCCTCGGCCTGTGCGCGCTGGTCGCGCTCGCCGCCGACCTCGCCCGCGCCGTCACCCCGGTCCTGCCCTCCCTGCCCGACGACGACTGCCCGCCGCCCGGGCTGGGCCGGCTCGTGCCGGTCGGCCGACAGGTGGACCAGGAGTGCCGTACGGGCCAGGTGCAGCTCGAGCAGTGGCTGGCCACCTCGCGGCGGCGCCGCCCCTAGACCAGTGGGTGGCTGTGGTCCGAGGGGGGCCACAGTCACCCACTGCCAGCAGGTCGAGGGCCCGTGCTCGCGAGGGGGGAGCGCGGGTCCTCGCGCAGGTCAGGTCCCCGCGGCCCTCCAGCGGCGCCTAACCCGCGTCGAAGAGCACCGCATGACCCTCACCGTGAACCGTGTCGGCGCCGCGACCCTCGTCCTGGCCGGCCTCCTGCTCCCGAGCGTCCCGGGCACCGCGATGGCCGCAGACGCCTGGGAGGTCGGACGCGTTCTCACGAACGAGGGCGGCGTCGTCGGCGCCGCGGGCACGGACGCCGTGCTCGCAGACTGGGTCGACGGGCCGGACCCCGCGGCACCGCAGAAGGTCCTGCGACTGCAGCGCTCCCTCGACGACGGCGCGACCTTCAGCACCGTGCAGGAGCCCGCGGGGGGGCCCGCGCACAGCGCCGGCCAGGCGACCGGTGCCGTCGTCTTCGGCGCGGGCGTCGCCTTCGTCGTGAGCCGGACCGACGGGCCGGACGGCCCGGCGACGCGCCTGGACCGGCACGAGGCGGAGATCGGCTGGTCCACGCCGGTCCTGCTGCAGCAGCCCGGGTGCGCGGTGGCGGCCGATCGGGCCGTGGTCGCCGCCAGCGACACCGCGCTGCTGGTGGCCGACGCGTGCGGGATCTGGCGCTCGGTCGACGGCGGAGGCTCCTTCGAGCCGGTACCCGCGCCTGGTCCGGTGTCGTCGGTGCAGGCGCTGACCGCCGCGGGGACGGGCTTCTCCCTGCTGTACACGACCACGCCGAGCGACAGCAGCCAGGCGCAGCTGCTCAGCAGCGCTTCGGTCGACGACGGAGCGACCTTCTCCCCGCCCGTCCAGCTGACGCCGTCGGTGTCCGAGCTCGTGGACAGCACCCGGGCCGGCCACGACCTGCGGACCGGCACCCTGGTCGCGGCGACGAACGTGCGCCAGGACGGGGGCTCCGGCCTGCGGCTGGAGGTGCGGCGCAGCACCGACGGCGGCCGGACCTGGACCGCTCCCTTCGTGCTCGCTGACGGGCCCGCCAGCTCCGCCGGACGCGAGGGCTTCCCGCCGCTGCTGGCCGCCACCGAGAGCGGTCTGGACCTGACGGCGGTGGCGTACACGTCGGCAGGTGCGCGGCAGTGGCTGCGCTGGACCAGCCCTGACGACGGCCTGACGTGGACCCGGGGTCCGGCACCTGCCGACATCGGCGGCGCCCAGACCGACCGGCCCGCGTCGTCGGCCGGCGGCGCGGTGGCACACCTGCTGCGCGCCGGCTCGTACACAAGGACCTCCGGTGCCGCGAACGGCACCGACCCCGACGCCGACCTGCCGCCGACGCTGACGCTGAGCCCCGGCACGATCTCCGCGGGCCAGCCGACGACCGTCACCTACCGCGGCACACCCGGCTCCACGGTCGACATCCTGTCCCGAACGCAGCCCGCGACCGCCTTCAGCAAGATCGGCAGCGTCACGTTGGGCAGCAACGGCATCGGGACCTCGACCCACCGTCCGCAGAAGAACACCCGCATCACGGCTCGCACGTCGGGCGGCCAGCTGAGCGAGACGGCGCCGATCATCGCGGTCCGCTCGGTGGCCTCTTTCAACGTCACGCGGGTCGGGACGCGGACCTACGTCGTCACCGGCCGGGTCTACCCGGCCCTGCGCAACCGGCTGGTCAACCTCTACCGCAACGGGGTGCTCGTCGGGCAGGGCCGCTGCGACGCCACCGGGATCTACACGATCACCCGCACCCTGGCGGCGGGCGCGTTCACCTTCCAGGCCCGGACGCCCGACGACCAGGACAACCTCGGGACGGTCAGCCGCGAGCTGCGGGTGACCATCCGCTGAGCCGCGGTCAGCAGACGTGCTTGCCGCGGATCCTGGCCGGCGCGGTCCCCGGACCGCGTACGCAGCGCACCCACGGCGGGTCGTCCGGCTCCTCGGAGAAGCCCAGCCGGCGCAGCAGCCGGCGGGAGGCGGCATTGTCCACGTGGACGTCGGCCACCAGCCGCTGCACGCCGGGCTGCACCTCGGCCCAGGCGCAGAGCACGGCGACGGCCTCGGTCCCGAGCCCCTGGCCCCGCGCCGGGGCGGCCAGTCCGTAGCCGAGCAGGACGTCGCCGTGCACGTCGGCGCCGCCGCGCCAGCCGCAGTCGCCCAGGACGTCGCCGTCGACCGCGATCAGCCAGCCGCCGTCCTCGCCCTCGGCGCCGTGCTCGGCCAGCGGGCGGAGGGCGTCGGCGGTGTCGGCGTGCGGCCAGCCGTCGCCGACGCGCAGTCCCAGGGGCTCCAGCGCGGCGTCGGTCCCGGTGCCCTGGACCACGGCGACGGCGAGCGCGTGCGGGACCGGTACCAGCGAGACCCGCGGCCCGGACAGCCGCGGCAGGGTCACCCGCTGAACGGCGGCGCGGGCGGGGCCGAGGTGGCGCGGCGGGTGCGCAGCCGTCGGGGGGCCTCGGCGGGTGTCGCTACCGGTGCTCGCACCGGTGCCTCGACCGCTTCGACCACCGTCTCGGCGACCGGAGCCGGACGCCGGCTGCGCCGGGACCGCGGCTCAGTCTCCAACTCCTCGCCCTCGACGGGCGGCGGCTCGGGCAGCACGTCGGCCAGCGGTCCGGCCACCCGCGCGACCTGCCACGCCCGGGCGCCGGACGCCCGCAGCGCCTCGGCGACGGACTCGGCGGACAGGGGAGCGGGGGGTGTCCAGGCCAGGCGGCGCACGGCCTCGGGCTGGACGAGGTTCTCCGGCGGCATCCGCAGCTCCTCGGCCAGCGCCGTGACCACGGCGCGGACCCGAGCCAGGCGCCGGGCGGCGACCGGGTCGCGCTCGGCCCAGCGGTTGGCGGCCGGCGGGCCGTCGCCGCCGGGCACGGGCAGCGGCAGCTCGTCCTCGGGCAGGGCTGCAGCGGCCTGCAGCGCGCCGAACCAGGTGTCGACGTGCCGACGCGTCGAGCGGCCGCCGAACACCGGCAGTGCCATGAGCTCGGCCGGGGTCCTGGGCGCGGCGGTCACGGCGGCGACGATCGCGGCGTCCGGGAGGATCCGGCCGGGGGCGGTGTCGCGGCGGCGGGCCATCGCGTCGCGGACCTCCCACATCGCCCGGACGGCGGCCAGCTGGCGGCGGTTGCGCATCCGGTGCATGCCCGAGGTGCGGCGCCACGGGTCGGTGCGCGGTGCGGCGGGGGGCGCCAGGCGTACGGCCTCGAACTCCTCGGCGGCAAGCTCGAGCTTGCCCTGCGCCCGCAGCTCGGCCTCGAGGGCGTCGCGCAGCTCCAGCAGCACCTCGACGTCGAGGGCGGCGTAGACCAGCCACGACTCCGGCAGCGGGCGGGTGGACCAGTCGGCGGCGGAGTGCCCCTTCTCCAGACGCAGGCCGAGGACCGTCTCGACCATCGTGCCGAGCCCGACGCGCTCGAAGCCGGCCAGCCGGCCGGCGAGCTCGGTGTCGAAGATCCGCGGCGCGACCATGCCGATCTCGGCCAGGCAGGGGATGTCCTGGCTCGCCGCGTGCAGGACCCACTCGTCGTCCTGCAGGACCGAGGACAGCTCGGACAGGTCCGGGCAGCCGATCGGGTCGATCAGCGCGCTGCCGGAACCGGCGCGGCGCAGCTGCACCAGGTAGGCGCGCTGGGAGTAGCGGTAGCCCGACGCGCGCTCGGCGTCGACGGCGATGGGCCCGGTGCCGGCGGCGAAGCGGGCGACGACCTCGTCGAGCGCCGCTCCGGTCTCCACGACGGGCGGCACGCCCTCGCGGGGGGCGAGCAGCAGCTCGACCCCGTCCTCGGGGGAGTCGTCGCCGGCCACCCCCTCCTCGTGACCCGGCAGGGTCGTTGTCACAAGCCAGGAGGGTACGGGAGTTGCGTCCTAGCGGATGACTCCGGCGCGCATGGCCATCGCGACCATCTCGGCCCGGTCGCCGGTGCCGAGCTTGCGGGCGATCCGGGCGAGGTGCGACTTCACGGTCAAGGCGGACAGGCCGAGCTGCTCGCCGATCTGCTTGTTGGACTGGCCGTCGGCGACCAGGCGGAGCACCTCGATCTCGCGGCCGGACAGGTCGCTGACGCCGGTGTCGACCGGGCCGCCGCGCAGGCCGGCGGCGAGCAGCGAGGCCACCGACGGGTCGGCGTAGACGCCGCCGTCGAGCACCCGGCGCACGCCGTCGGCGACCACGAGCGGCGAGGCGGACTTGAGCAGGTAGCCCTGGGCTCCGGCCACGAAGGCGGCGCGCACGGAGTAGGGGTCGTCGGCCGCGGACAGCACGACCAGGCGCTGCCAGCCGGCGGCACGCAGGTCGGCGAGCAGGTCCAGGCCCGAGCCGTCGGGCAGGCCGAGGTCGAGCACGCACAGCTCACGCGGGCCGGAGACGTTGGCGCGGGCGCGGGCCTCGCCGATGGTGGCGGCCTCGACGACCTCGCGGGCACCCATCAGCATGAGGCGGTTGACCATCGACTCGCGCACCAGCGGGTGGTCGTCGACGACCATCGCGGTGAAGCCCGGCGACTCGGCGCTCGCCGACTGGGTGGGGATGGCCTGAACGACACCCTCGAGACCGGCAGTCACTTGCGTCCTCCACTCGCTGGACGGGCGTGCGCCCGACGTCCTGCCTGCATCGGCGTCCGCCGCGGGCATCTGAAGTCCACGGGGCCGATCGGCGCAGCGCTGCCTGCGGCGCCGGCACTAGTCCGAACGGGCGACAGGCCCCGCTGGGGCTGGAGTACGGCGCAGTGGCTGCCGAGACAGTCCAGGTGTCCATCACTGCTGTCCGTCCCCTGCTGCACGGGCTGCTCGGCGCGTCACTGCTGACGGGCGGCGCTGTGGCGCACGCTCCGACGCTGCGCGCCGTGGTGACGTACGACGGGACGGCCCCGGAGCTGGCCGGTCTGTCCGTGCTGCAGGCGCTGCCTTCGGTCGGCGCGCTGGTCGTGGAGGGCCCGGCCGACGCTCTCACCCGGGCCGCCCGGGTCGCGGGGATCCGTGGTGTGAGCCCCGACGCCGCCGTGTCCGTCACCGGAGGGGCGTCGTCCGCGCCGGCCGTCCGGGCCGCCGCCGGTCTGGGCGGTGCTGCCGGCGAGCCCGGCGCCGGGCGCGGCGTCCGCATCGCCGTCGTCGACACCGGCGTGAGCGACACTCCCGCGCTCACCCGCCGCTCCGGTCGGCTGGTCGACGCCGTCGACACCTCTTCTTCCCCCCGCAAGGGCCCGCTCGAGGACGGCTACGGCCACGGCACCTTCCTGGCCTCGGTCATCGCCGGCGGCGAGGTCGACGGCGCTCCGGTCGGCGTCGCCCCCGGGGCGACCGTCCTGGTCGTCCGGGTCGCGCAGCCGGACGGGACGACCCGCCTGTCGCAGGTGCTGGCCGGCCTCGACTGGGTGGCGCGCCACGCCGCGCAGGTCGACGTCGCCAACCTGTCGCTGAGCTACGCCCGGCCCGGCAGTGCCTACGGCGCCGACCCGCTGACCGCCGCGGTCGAGCGCGTCCGGGACGCCGGCGTCACCGTCGTCGTCTCCGCCGGCAACGACCCGTCGCTGGTCGGCGACCCCGGCTTCACGCCCCGGGCGCTGACCGTCGGCGCCGCGGACCTCACCTCCTCGTCCACGACGGTCGCGGCGTTCAGCGGCAGCGACGTCGTGGCCGGCGTCCGCAAGCCCGACGTCGTCGCGAGCGGCGTCGGCGTGCTCGGCGTCCTGCCGCCCTCGTCCGTCCTGGCCAAGGCCAACCCGGGCGCCCGCATCGGCGGCCGGCTCTGGCGCGGCAGCGGCACCAGCCAGGCCGCCGCCGTCACCAGCGGCGCCGTCGCGCTGCTGCTCGCCGAGCACCCCTCCGCTGCGCCCGCGCAGGTCAAGGCCGCGCTCCGGCGGGCCGCGACAGACCTGTCCGGTGAGCGGGACGGCGCCGGCCTGCTCCGGCTCGGCCCCGTGGCGTCCGACGCCGTGGACGACCCGGCGTACGGCTCCGGCGCGGGCAACCCCACGGGTGAAGGCACCTTCGACGCGAACTCCTGGTCGGCGAACTCCTGGTCCGCCAACAGCTGGAGCGCGAACTCCTGGAGCGCCAACAGCTGGTCCGCCAACTCCTGGTCGTGGCGCCGATGAGGCGGCAGCCGCCCGGGCGCACCGTCCGGCTCGTCGGTGCGCTCAGCCTGCTCGTCGCCCTGGCCCTGTGCCTGCTGACCGGCTGGGGCGACGTCCCGTGGTGGTCGGTACCGCTGCTGGCCGCCGCCGTCGCCGGCTCCGAGATCGCCGTCGTCCACCTGCAGTTCGGCCGGCAGCGCTGGACCTTCTCGCTCACCGAGGGCGCCCTGGGCGCCGCACTGGTCGCGGGCACCGGCGCCTGGACGGTCGTCGCCGTCGGCATCGGCGTGGCGATCGCCCAGCACGTCCGGCACCAGCCCCGCCTGAAGCGGGAGTTCAACGTCGCGCAGTTCATGGCCGCGACCGCCGTCGGGCAGGCGCTCGCGGCGCTCGTCGGCGGCGGCATCCTCGGCGCGTGCGTGGGCATGGCCGGCTTCTGGCTCGTCAACTACGTGCTCGTCGCGATGGCCGTCTCGCTGACCTCCCAGCGGCCGTTCCGCTCGCTGGTCATCAGCAGCGCGCCGCTGTCGGCGTTGCACACCGCGGGCAACTCCTCGATCGGCCTGCTCGCCGCCTACCTCGGCGCCGAGGCGC
This sequence comes from Mycobacteriales bacterium, assembly GCA_046593875.1. GTDB lineage: Bacteria > Actinomycetota > Actinomycetes > Mycobacteriales > SCTD01 > SCTD01. Next base: position 11,461 of record JBKJQQ010000126.1, read on the forward strand.
CGCTCGGACTGCTCGGCCTGGTGGTGCCGCTCGCCCTGCTCTGGAGCTCGTACGACCAGCAGACCCGGCGCAGCGCCGAGGCCCGGCTGTTCGCCGAGCTCGCGCGCGGTCAGGAGCGCGAGACCGGCCGGTCCAGCGACGTCTCCGCGCAGGTCGTCGTGACCGCCGCTGCCCGGCTGCTCGGCGGCGCAGATGTCGAGCTCGTGCTGCTGGCCTCCGACGGACCGGTCCGCTACCTGGGTGACGAGACCGGCGCGCCGGTCCGCAAGCGGGTCGGCGCCGACGTCTTCGACGAGCCGTGGGTGCTGCGCGCGCTCGGCGAGCGCGGCGTCGCGACCGGGCGCAGTGCCGGGCGTCCGTACGTCAGCGCCGTCCTCGGCGACCCGGACGCCCCGCTGGCCGTGCTGCGCGCCCAGCGCGGAGCCGACGCCGCCAGCTTCGACCGCAACGAGCTGCGCCTCGCGCAGGTGCTCGTCGGACAGGCCGAGGCGTGGCTGTCGGTTGCCGACCTCGCGGCCCGCAACGCCGCCGCCGCCGCGCGGGTCGACCTGGCCGACGAGTCCGCCCGCGCCCTGTCCGACCTCGGCGCCGCCACCGCACCGGCCCTGCTCGTGCTGCGCGAGTCGGCCGACCGGCTGGCCCGCCTGGCCGAGTCCGCCGGCGGCGTCGACGACATCGTCGAGGAGCTGCACCTGGTCGAGCGCGCCGTGGCCTCCCTGCTCGGCGCGGTGGCGCTGGCCGCCGAGCCCGACCTGCTCGGCCTGCCCGGCACCGTGTCGGAGCCGCCGGCACCGGCCCGCGCCGAGTCGGACTGGACGACCACGGGCGTGCTCCGATGAGCCGCCCGGCGCTGCCGCTGGCCGTCTGGGCGGGCGTGCTCTGCGGCGGCTCCGTCGTCGGCACTGTCGCGACCACCGCGCTGGTGCTGTCGCTGACCGGCGGCATCGACCTGCGCACCGCCGAGGCCCTCGCGGCCGGTGGCATCGTCGGGCTGGTCCTCGTCTCGCTCGCCGTCACCGGGGCCGTCCAGCTCGCCTCCGCGCTGCGCCGGCTGCGGTCCAACGCCCTGCTGCGCCTGCGCGAGCCGTCCGGTCCGGTCAGCGCCACCACCGAGCTGGTCACCACGACGACCGTCGAGCTGGCCGAGCTGGCCAAGGTCCTCGACGCGCTGCACCTGCGCGTCCGGGTCGCCGACGACCTCGGCGAGCGGCGCCGCCGCGAGGCCGAGACCGCCGGCGCCGGCGTCTTCGAGCTGCTCTCCGGCCTGGTGTCGGCCGAGGAGGGCGCCCGCGGACAGCTCGCCGCCGAGCTGCACGACACCGTGGCCCAGTCGCTGATGATCGCCCGCGGCCTGCTGCACGCCAAGCCCTCCTCGCCCGAGGACATCGCCAAGCTGACCGACTACGTCGAGGACGCTGAGGAGCAGGTGCGCGCCGTCATGGCTCGCACCCGGCCGCCGGCGCTGCGCGACGGCGACCTGGCCTCTGCGGTCGGCGGGCTGCGTGCCGACATGGAGGCCCGCTACGGGCTGGTCGTGCAGGTGGAGTGGCCGACCTCGCCGTACCCGCTGCCGCTGGCCGCCGCCATCACCGTCTACCGCTTCTACCAGGAGGCGCTGCTCAACGTCGTCAAGCACGCCGACGTGGACGACGCGGTCCTGCGCCTGTCGGTCGAGCACGACGCGGTCGTGGCTGAGGTACGCGACGCCGGCCCCGGGTTCGACCCCGCCGCCGTGCGGCCGGACCGCGGGCGGCACGTCGGACTCGGCCTGCTGCGCGAGCGGGCCCGGCTGTCCGGCGGTGGGCTCGACGTCGAGAGCGTGCAGGGCCAGGGCACCGTCCTGCGGCTGCGGCTGCCCCGGTCGACCCAGGTCGCGCCGGGCGACACCGCGCTGCCCGGGCCGCGGATCGCCGCCCGGGTCTGACCCCTCGCTGCCGCGTCGATCAACGGGTCAGCGGCGCAGGGACAGCACTCCCGGCGGCGGCAGTCCGGCCGTCGCGCAGAGCAGGTCGCACCAGGCCAGCAGGTGCACCCCGAGGTCCATCGCCCCGGCGTCGTCCGGCAGCGGCGTCCACGACGCGCGGACCTCGACCTCGCTGACCTCGTCGGCGTCCTCGATCTGTCCGAACCGGCAGGAGACGGTGCGGGTGACCGTGCCGCCGGCGGCGGTGTGCCGGGCGTCGCGGTCCTGCAGCGAGTCCTGCAGCCACGACCACCCGACCTGCGCGAGCGCCGGGTCCGCGGCCATCTCGGCCTCGACGTCGGCCGACACGAACGCGACGACGCGGGTATCGCCGCGCCAGCCGTCCTGCCCGGCCGGGTCGTGCAGCACCACGAAGCGCCCGCTCGCGACCTGCTCGTCGCCCCGGCCGACCTCGGCGGACACGGCGACGGCGAAGGGGGCCAGCCGCTTGGGGGCGGGCACCTCCTCGAGCTCGAGGCCGGCGCGGCCGTGGGCGGTCAGCGCGGCCCGCAGTCCCTCGACGGCAGCGCGGAACTGCTCGGGGAGCGCCGCGGCCTCGGTCACAGCCGGAAGGTACGACCCGTTCGCCGCCGGGGCCGTTCGGCGCGCCGCTAGCGTCGGACGGTGCCCGTCCTGCTCTCGCTGCTCGCCAGCCTGCTGTGGGGGACCGCCGACTTCCTGGGCGGCACGGCCTCGCGCCGGTTGCCCACGGCCTCCGTCCTCGGGGTGTCGCAGCTGGTCGCGCTGCTCGCCCTGGTGCCGGTCGCCCTGCTGACCGGGGCGCTCGACGAGCCGCGGGAGTACGTCCTGCCCGGCGTCGCGGCGGGCGTGGTCGGGCCGCTGGCGCTCGCGGCGTTCTACCGGGCGCTCGCGGTCGGCACGATGGGCGTCGTCGCCCCGGTCACGGCGCTCGGCGTGGTCGTCCCGGTCGTCGCGGGGCTGGTCGGCGGCGAGTCGCCGAGCGGGCTGCAGCTGGCCGGCATTCTCGCGGCGGTCGTCGGCGTCGTGCTGGCCAGCGGACCGGAGCTGCGCGGTGGCCGCGCCATGCCGCTGGTGCTGGCGGGGCTCGCGGCGGTCGGCTTCGGGACCGTCTTCCTGCTGCTGGCCGAGGGCTCGGGGAGCGGCTCGCTCGGGTCGGTCGTCATGACGCTGCTGACGATGCGGCTGACGACCGTGCTGCTCATGACCGGGCTGATGGTCGGAGCGCGCCGCTTCGAGCTGGGGGTCCGACGGGCCGACCTGCCGGTCCTGACGGTCATCGGCGCCTTCGACGTGGGCGCCAACGCCGCCTTCGCGGTGGCGTCGCAGAGCGACCTGCTCAGCATCACCGCCGTGCTGGCCTCGCTGTTCCCGGTCGTCACCGTGCTGCTCGCCCGACAGGTGCACGGCGAACGCCTGGCCGGGCTGCAGCTGCCCGGCGTGGGGCTGGCGCTGATCGGCGTGCTGCTCCTCGCGGGAGGCTAGGCAGCGAGCTCGAGCAGCACGACGTCGTCGTGGATGCCCACGACGATGGCGAAGCCGCACTCGACGCAGGAGAGGTCGAGGCAGTCGGTGTCGTGGCCGTCGGCGCACGGGGGCACCTCGAAGGCCTTGTCGTCCATGCACTCAGCGCACCAGCGGATCTCCATGCCGGTGACGGTGACACGCCCCTCCGACAGTCTTGGTGAGGCGCGCCGCCGGGGAGGTCTGGGACGATGGGGGCGATGACGAGCAGCCCCGGTGACGACGCCCGCTCCGCCACCCGCGAGTCCGCCTTCGTCAAGGCCTGCCACCGCGAGCCGGTCCCGCACGCGCCCGTCTGGTTCATGCGCCAGGCCGGTCGCGCCCTGCCGGAGTACCGCGCGCTGCGCGAGGGCACCGAGATGCTCCAGGCCTGCACCACGCCCGACCTCGTCACCGAGATCACCCTGCAGCCGGTCCGCCGCTACGGCGTCGACGCGGCCATCTTCTTCAGCGACATCGTGGTGCCGCTCAAGGCGATCGGCGTCGACCTCGACATCGTGCCGGGCGTCGGCCCGGTCGTCGCCGAGCCGTTCCGCACCGAGAAGGACCTCGACCGGCTGCCGGCGCTGACGCCCGAGCACGTCCCCTACGTCACCGAGGCCATCCGGGCGCTGACCCGCGAGCTCGGCCCGACGCCGCTGATCGGCTTCGCAGGAGCACCTTTCACCCTCGCGAGCTACCTCGTCGAGGGTGGGCCGAGCAAGAACCACGCCACCACGAAGGCGCTGATGTACGGCCAGCCCGCGCTGTGGTCCGCGCTGCTGGACCGCCTCGCCACCATCACGCTGGCCTTCCTGCGCGTCCAGATCGACGCCGGCGCCAGCGCCGTCCAGCTGTTCGACTCCTGGGTCGGGGCGCTGCCCGCGGCGGACTACCGGGCCTCCGTCATGCCGCACAGCGCGCGGGTCCTGGCCGCGGTCTCGGACGTGCCGCGCATCCACTTCGGCGTCGGCACCGGCGAGCTGCTGCACGACATGGGCCAGGCCGGGGCGGACGTCGTCGGCGTCGACTGGCGGGTGCCGCTGTCGGACGCGGTGCAGCGGATCGGCCCCGGCAAGGCGGTCCAGGGCAACCTGGACCCGACGCTGGTCTTCGCGCCGCAGGAGGTCATCGCGCGCAAGGTCCGCGAGACGCTCGAGCAGGGCGCGGCCGCCGAGGGCCACGTGTTCAACCTCGGCCACGGCGTGCTGCCGGAGACCGATCCCGACGCGCTGCTACGCGTCGTCGAGCTCGTCCACGCCGGGCTGGAGCCATAGCGCGCACAGCGCGGCGCTGACGAGCACCACCGCGGCGGCGCCCACCAGTGCCAGCCGGACGCTCGTGACGTACGACGACTCGGCCGCGGCGCGCAGCTGCAGCAGAGCCTCGAGCGGCACCTGGTCGCCCGACAGGCGCAGCACCTCGCGCTGGGACGCGCCCCGCAGGAGGGCCTCGACGAGCACCTCGGTCCGCACGTCGGGCACGCCCAGGTCGAGCAGCCGGCGCACCAGGTCGCTGGACAGGCGTGCCACCACCAGGGCGCCCAGACCCGCGACGGCGACGACGCCGCCCAGCTCACGGGCGACGTTGACGGTGGCGGCGGCGAGGCCGGACCGGGTCTTGGCGACCGCGTCGAGGGAGGCGGTGACGACGGGCGCGGTGGTCAGTCCGATGCCGAGACCGGCCAGCGCCAGCAGGGCGCCGAGCTCGAGGTCGCGGATCTCCTGCTCGAGCCGCAGGCCGGTCAGGCCCAGGCCGACGGCGGTGGCGATCAGGCCGACGACCACCGGCGCGCGCGGGCCCCGCGCGGCGGCCCAGCGTCCGGCGACCGGGGCGGTCACGACCAGCGCCACCGTCAGCGGCAGCAGCCGCAGCGCCGACGGCAGCGCGTCGCGGGCCTGCACCAGCTGCAGGAACAGCGACACGAAGACCAGCAGCACGAACACCGCGAGGCTGGCCGCGAACGCGCCGAGCATCGCCCCGAGGAAGGTGCGCGACCGGACCAGCTCGAGGGGGAGGACCGGCTCGGTCGTACGACGCTCGACGGCGGCGAACGCGACGCCTGCCCCCAGCGCGACCGCCCCCGCAACGAGCACCGGGGCGCCGAACCCGTCGCGGCCGGCCAGGACGACGGCGTAGGTGCCCGCGGCCAGCGCGAGCGCGCCGAGCACCTGGCCGGGGACGTCGAGCCCGCGCCGCCGCCCCGCCTCGTGCGCTTGTCCGCCTCCAGCAACATCATCGGCG
>JBKJQQ010000160.1:0-21360 GCA_046593875.1 Mycobacteriales bacterium
CCCGCTCGGCGGCGTGGTCGACCATCGGCTCCGGGTAGCCGGCCGGAACGCCGCCGGGCAGCTTCCACGGCTCGTGGACCGCCTTGCCGGCGACCTCGCGCAGCTCCGGCACCCACCGTCGTACGTAGTCGCCGGTCGGGTCGTGCGTCTGGCCCTGCGTCGTCGGGTTGAACACCCGGAAGTACGGCGACGGATCCGTGCCCGTGCCCGCGATCCACTGCCAGCCGTGCTGGTTGCTCGACAGGTCGCCGTCGCGCAGGTGCTGCATGAAGTGCCGCGCCCCGCGCCGCCAGTGCAGGTGCAGGTCCTTGGTGAGGAACGACCCGACGATCATCCGGACCCGGTTGTGCACGTAGGCCTCGCCGAGCAGCTGGCGCATCCCGGCGTCGACGATCGGGAAGCCGGTCGTCCCGTCCGCCCAGCGCTGCCAGCGCTCCTCGGCCTGCGGCCCCGTGTCGTACTCGAGGTCGGCCATCTTGGGCTGCAGCTCCTCGCGCGCGGACTCCGGCCGGTGCCACAGCACGTCGGCGTAGAAGTCGCGCCAGACCAGCTCGCTGGCGAGCTTGCCGTCGGTGTCGACCAGACCGGCGTGCATCGTCCGCGGGTGGATGCACCCGTACTTCAGGTAGGCCGACATCCGGCTCGTGCCCGTCTCGATCGCGGGCTTGTTGCGCGTGTCGACGTAGTCGGCTGCCCCGGTCTGGAGGAACTCCTTCCAGTGGGCGGTCGCGGCCCGCTCGCCGGCCTCGGGCAGCACCACGTCGCCGAGGTCCGGGGCGGCGGGGACGCCGTCGGTGGTCAGGCCGCCGTCGGTCCACGCCACCGTCCGCGGGGTGAGCGCGGGGGAGTGCAGGCCGCGGGCGCGCCAGGCGCGCAGGTAGGGCGTGTAGACGCGGAACGGCGTCCCGTCGACCTTGACCAGTGCGCCGGGCGTGACGCCGTACGGCGATCCGGTCGCCACCAGCGGCACGTCGCCCAGCGCCTCGGCGACCCGCTCGTCGCGTGCGCGTCCGTACGGCGCGTGGTCGCTGCTGACGTGCACGCCGGTGGCGGCAACCTCCCGAGCCACGCGCGGGACGACGTCCTCCGGCCGCCCGGTCAGCACCCGCAGCCGGCCGTCGGTGCGCTCCTCGAGCTCGCGCAGGCAGCGGTAGAGGAAGGCCAGCCGCGGTGCGCCGGACGTCCCCCGCAGGGCGTCGTCGAGCACGAACAGCGGCAGCACCTCGTCGGCCTGGTCGCGGGCGGCCAGCAGGGCAGGGTGGTCGGCCAGCCGCAGGTCCCGGCGCAGCCACAGCACGGCAGTCGTCATCTGACCGACGCTAGGTCCGCCCGACGCCGCGCGCCCGGCCGGACGGGCAGGCGTCCCCCTCGGTGAAGGCGGCTGACCGTCGATCACAGGAGTGTCACCCCGTTGCAGATCGCTCGGCCGTCCGGGGCGGGGACAGGAGCAGCACGCCGCGGCCTCCCCAGCCCGGACCCCTGCCCCACGGATCCCGGTGATCGGCTACGGCCAGCGCCGCCGCTAGCCCGACCCGTTCCTGCCCGCGTTCTGTGCCTGTGTGTCTGTGCCCCCGGAGAGAATCGAACTCCCGACGCCCTCCTTAGGACGGAGGCGCTCTATCCACTGAGCTACGGAGGCGGATGGTGCGACGAGTCTAGGAGCCTGTCCGGCCTCACTCCTCGGGCTGCGGCTCCAGGAGGCGGGCCAGGCCGGCGTCCATCGCCGCGGCCGAGACTGGCGGAGGACCGCGTGGTCAGCTCGAGCGCTTGCGGCCCTGGACCGAGCTCTCGCCGCTGTCGCGCGGCGCGGGCGGCTCGACGGCGAGCGGCACGGTGAAGCCCAGGACGGCGCCGACGTCCTCCCGGTTGCGGGCGAAGACGCTCCCGCCCTGCGCCTCGACGAGCTGCCGCACGATGTAGAGACCGAGGCCCACGCCGCCGAACTCGCGGGTGTTGGTGTCGCCGGCCTGGAAGAACGGCACGAACAGGCTCTGCTCGTCGCCCGGGGGCAGGCCGATGCCCTCGTCGGCCACCTCGACCACGGCGAACTGGGCGTCGCGCGTCACCCGCACCTCGACGACACCGCCGAGCGGGCTGTACTTCACGGCGTTCTCGACCAGCTGGCCGATGACCTGCGCGACGTTGGTCGGGTCCCCGAGGGCCTGCACCGGCTCCGCGACGACGTCGCAGCGGATCTGGTGCTGCTCCGAGACCAGGGAGTACGCCGCGGCGGCCGCGGCGACCGCGCTCTTCAGGTCGAACGGCACGCGGGCAGCGGAGTGGCGCGAGGCACCGGCCCGCGCCCCGAGCAGCAGGTGGTTGGTGAGGGTGACCAGGGCCTCGGTGCGCTCGGCGATGGTGGCCAGCGCCGAGCGGCGGGTCTCGTCATCGAGCACCTCCCACCGACGCTGCAGCACGTGCACGTAGCCCTTGATGGCGGTCAGCGGGGTGCGCAGCTCGTGGCTGGTCGTGGCCAGGAACAGGTCCTTGGCCTCGTCGAGGGCCCGCTGCCGGCTGACGTCGCGCATGGTCACGACGCGCTCGTCCGCGGTCTCGAGGCGGGTGGCCACCGTCTCGATCCAGCGTGCGCCGGCCTGGTTGTGGACGGCCACCCCGTCCGCGCCCAGCACGATCGGCGCGGCGCTGCCGATCAGGCGAGCCCGGTCGCTGCCCAGCAGGGCGGCGGCCTCGTCGTTGCAGGACAGCACCAGGCCGCGGGAGTCCAGGACCAGGACGCCGTCGGCGAGCACGTCGACGACGGCCTGCTCATGGGCGCGCTGCGCGACCGCGACGGCGTGCGTCGCGGCGTTGGCCAGGGCCGCAGCGCCCTGGGTCACGAGCAGTCGCAGCAGGTCGACGTCCTCTCGGCCGAGCGCACGGTCGCCCAGCAGCAGGCACAGCACGACCGGCTCGGGCTCCGGACAGCAGCTGGCGAGCACGGCCGTCCCCTCGCCGAGGCCGACCGACGCGGCGGTGACCGGCAGGGGCGAGCCGCTCGGCACGGTCAGTGCCGCCGGCGGGAGCAGGGACCCCGGAGCGGGACCGGCACCGGTGCCCGCGAGCACGACCGGGCCGTCCGGTCCGCGCCGGACCGTCACGGCGCCGTCGGCCTGGAACAGCTCGACCGCGCCCTCGCAGAGCCGCTGCTGGACGAGCTCGGTGTCGAGGTCGGCGCCGAGCGCGGCGGCGAGCTGGGCCAGCCGCTCGACCCGGCTGACCCGGTGGGCCAGCGCCTGCTGGCTCTGCTCCAGCCGGCAGACCGTCCGCGCCAGGACCTCGCCGACGAGGATGCAGACCGGGATCGCGACGGTGACCGAGGAGACGGCGTTCGGGGGCGGGGAGTCGCTGACCAGGAACGGCAGGAGGTACGCCACTGCCGCGGGCGGCAGCAGCCACCACGACGTGCCCGGCGGCTGGGCGATGCCGACCCAGACGAAGACGACGACGAAGTAGACGGCGTAGCTGAAGGAGCTGACCCCGCCGTAGAGGTTCGAGAGCGAGATGAGCGCGAAGGCCACCGGGGCCATGACCAGCGGGGCGCGGACGGGCAGCTGCTCCCATGGGATGCGCAGGCAGATCAGGCCGAGGACCACGGCGACCACACCGACGGTGTTGAGCACCGCGAGGTCGAGGTGGCCGGCGCCCGGCAGGTAGTTGTTGACGAGCGTGAAGACGCCCGCGGCGAGCAGCAGCCGTCCGCCCTGCGCGCCCCCCGTGGTGCGCGACCGCTCTGTCACCGCCCCAGCATCCCGGCCGCCGGGCCGCAACGGTGGATTCCGGATGAAGATGGCCCGAAAGGGCTAGGGCCCCACCCGTGATCCACAGGAGGATCGATCCCGTCAGGGCGTCGGACCTCCAGGGGAGCGATGCTTCGGTGGATCACCGAGGTCCGGTCGACGCTGAGGAGGAGACGTGGAGCAGCCTCCTGTGCGGCGACGCCGCCGTCGCGCCGTCGGTCCGCCCGGCGCGCGCCCGTCCGAAGAACCGGACCTGGACCTGGAGCCCCCCGCGCCGCCGCCGCCCGCTGAGGACGACGAGCGGCTGCGCCGCGAGGTCCCCCCGCACCACGGGTGAGCTCAGACGAGCTGCTCCACCGTGCAGAACGCGCAGCGCGTGGCCGCCTCGGGGATGCTGCTCAGGCACTCCGGGCACGTCTTGGTGACCTGCGCCGGCTCCGGCTCGGTCTTGAACCGGTCCATCATCCGCTGCACCGGCTTGACCACGAAGAAGTAGACGACGGCGGCGATGATCGCGAACGAGAGCAGCGCGTCGATGAACGCGCCGTACGGGAACTCCGTGTCGCCGGCCGTGAAGGCCTTCTTGCTGAAGTCGCCGGCGGCCCCGGTGACCAGGCCGACCAGCGGGGTGATGAAGGCGCCGACGAACGCGGTGACGACCGCCCCGAACGCCGCGCCGATCACGACGGCGACAGCCAGGTCGACGACGTTGCCGCGCAGCAGGAACTTCTTGAAACCGTCCACGTGCTCCCCCTCAGGGCTAGGTGATGCGGTGCGCCGCGGATCGTCCCCTCTCGGGGCCCCGCGTGGGGCGACGTGACGCCGCGCGGTCAGCGGGTGACGCGCTACCGCGCGTTGATGCAGGAGCTGCCGGCGCGGGCTCAACGACCGTTCGCTGGCCTGGCGGGGGAGGCCCCCCCGAGCAGCACGCCGGGGTTGAGCACGCCGGCCGGGTCGACCGCCGCCTTGGCGCCGGCCAGCGCAAGGGCGAACGGGTCGGGGCGCTGCCGGTCGTACCAGGGCCGGTGGTCCCGGCCGACCGCGTGGTGGTGGGTGATCGTGCCGCCGGCCGCGGCCAGCGCCTCGCTCGCGGCGGCCTTCACCTCGTCCCACTGCGCGACCTCCGAGCCGCGCCGGGCGGGCGCGACGACGGTGAAGTACGGCGCGCAGCCGTCGGCGTAGACGTGCGTCAGGCGGCAGGTCACCGCGCCGCCACCGCACACCCGCTGCAGCGCGTCGGTGGTGGCCGCCGTGACGTCGGCGACGAGGCTGTCGAAGCGGTCCCAGGTGATCGCGGTCTCGAAGGTCTCGACCAGCACGCCCAGCAGCAGCAGCGACTCGCGCAGGTAGGGCGCGCGCACGAACGTCGAGCGCCAGGCCTCGCCCGCCTCGCCGCGCGGGCCGGACTCGAGGATGCGCAGGCCGGCGTCGCGGCAGAGCTCGAGGGCCAGCGCGGTCTCGCCGTCCAGCGGCGCGGCCAGAGACTCGAACCCGAGGACCAGCACGGCCTCGCCGGTGCTCAGCGTCCCGGTGAGGGTGGCCTCGCCGGCGTCGACCAGCCGGCAGGTCGCGGGCAGCAACCCGGCCTGCACGAGGGCCCGCACCGCGCGGCCGCCGGCCGCGAGGTCGGGCGCCGCCAGCGTGGCCGACCAGCGGTGCGCCGGCCGGGGCTGGGCCCGCAACCACGCCGAGGTGATCACGCCGAGCGTGCCCTCGCTGCCGAGCAGCGCCCTGTCCGGGGACGGCCCCGCGCCGGAGCCGGGCAGCCGCCGCGACTCCCACAGCCCGACCGGCGTCACGGCGCGGACCGACTCCACGAGGTCGTCGACGTGAGTGAGCCGGGTCGAGAAGTGGCCGGCGGCGCGGGTGGCGATCCAGCCGCCGACGGTCGAGCGCTCGAAGGACTGCGGGTAGAAGCGCAGGGTCAGACCGTGCGGCTTGAGCGCGGCCTCGGCCGCGGGGCCGAAGGTGCCGGCCCGCAGCTGGACCGCGCGCGAGGTCTCGTCGACCTCGACCAGGCCGGCCAGCCGGGACAGGTCGAGGCTGACGGCGGCGTCCAGCCCGCGCGGCTCGACGCCCCCGACCACGCTGCTGCCGCCGCCGAACGGCACGACCGGCGCGCCGACCTCGGACGCCCAGGACAGGACGTCCACGACGTCCTGCTCGTCGGCCGGTCGCAGGACCAGGTCGGGCGGGCTGTCCACCTGCCCGGCCAGTGCCCGGACGAGGTCGCGGTAGGACCGTCCGAAGCCGTGCCGCGCCCGGTCGACCGGGTCGTCGGAGGCCAGCGCCCGCAGCGACGGGGGCAGCGTGCCGATCCGTCGCGAAGGTGGCAGCTCCGGCAGGGGTGCGGACGTCTGCGGCTCCTGGGCCTGGACGCCGGTCGACTGCGTGACGTAGGGCATCAGCGCCACGAGGTCGTCGCGCGCCGGCTCGTCGGCGGCGTCCCCCCAGCCCCAGACGGCGTAGGTGCTCATCGGCCGTGCACCGCGACGGACAGGCGGCCGGTGACCGCGGCGGCCGCCAGCCGGGCGGCGGTGGAGCGGGTGGCGGCCACGACGACGAGCGCGCCCTCGCCGGCGGCATCGGACAGGTCGGGCACGGACAGCACCGCGAGCCGCTCGGCGACCAGCGAGGCGAACGGCCCGCCCTCGGGGGCGGCCGACAGCACGTCGACGAGGTCACCGGCCCGCACCAGCGCCGCCGTCGCCGGCTCGGCCAGCCGGACGGTGACCGCGACCTGGTTGCCCTCCGGCAGCAGGGTCGCGCCGAGCAGGCGGACGTCGGTGAGCGACTCACCTCGGCGGACCGGTCCGGCGACCAGCCGCCCGGCGACCTGGGCGACGTCGGTCAGCGCTCCCGCCGGGACCAGCTCCCGCGGGACGTCCGCGGCTACGAGGTCGTCCGGTCCGAGCACCGCACCTGCAGCCAGGTCGCGTGCGGCGGTGAGCACGGGGACCGTCGGTGCAGCGGGCGGGACCACGGCGGTCAGCCCGCTCGCGACAGCGGCAGCGGCCAGCCCGGAGGCGAGCAGCACCCGGTGCCGGGACGCCGCCCGCAGCAGGTCCCGGGGGGCGAGGCCCCTCACGACGACACCTGGACCCGATCCGGAAGCGACCAGGACACCCGCTCCTGCGTCGCGGGGCGCCGGGCGCATCCTCCGCTCACGGGAGCACCAGGTCGGTCGCGATGCCGTCGAGCGCGGTGCCGCAGACGCAGTCGCCCTGCTCCGGCAGCGCTGCCAGCACGTCGAACAGCAGGGTGCGCAGCCGCTCGGTGTTCTCCCCGAAGACCCGGAAGACCTCCGCCTGCGTCACGGCGTGGCCGCCGTCGATGCCCGCGTCCAGGTCGGTGACCAGGGCGATCGCGGTGTAGCAGAGCGCGAGCTCGCGGGCCAGGACCGCCTCGGGATGACCGGTCATGTTGACGATCGACCAGCCCTGCGCGGCGAACCACTGCGACTCCGCCCGGGTGGAGAACCGCGGCCCCTCGACGACGACCATCGTGCCCCCGTCGGTGACCGGCCAGCCCGCGGCGCCGGCCCGGTCCACCGCCACGGCGCGCCCGGTCGGGCAGTAGGGGTCGGCGAAGGGGACGTGCACGGCGCCGGTCTCGTGGAAGGTCTGCGCCCGCCCGGAGGTGCGGTCGACCAGCTGGTCGGGCACGACGAGCGCCCCCGGGCCCAGCGAGGAGCGCAGCCCGCCGACAGCACAGGGCGCCAGGACCTGGCGCACGCCGAGGCTGCGCAGCGCCCACAGGTTGGCGCGGTAGGGGATGCCGTGCGGGGGGAAGCGGTGGTCGCGGCCGTGCCGCGGCACGAAGGCGACCTCGCGTCCGCTCAGCGACCCGACGACCAGCGGGTCGCTCGGCGGGCCGTACGGCGTCTCGACCTCGACGGTGCGCGCGTCCTCGAGCAGCGCGTAGAGGCCGGACCCGCCGATGACGCCGATGACGTGCACGCGCTGCTCCTGTCGCTGGACGAGGAGCCGACCCTAGGGGCGCGTACGCAGGACGGGCCGCGGGGCGCGGCCGTCCACAGATCGCTCAGGCGGTCTTGCGCGCCGGGGCCGAGGTCGTGGCAGCCGGCTTCGACTCGGTCTTGGCGGGGGTCTTGGACTCGCTCTTGGCGTCGCCCTTCGACTCGGTCTTGGCCGTCGTGCTCGAGGAGCTGTCGGACGACGAGGACCCGTCGGAGGACGAGGACGACCCCGAGGAGGCCCCGGTCTTGGCCTTCTCCCGGCTGTCGGTCTTGTAGAAGCCGGAGCCCTTGAAGACGACGCCGACCGCGCTGAACACCTTGCGCAGCGCGCCGCCGCAGGCGGGGCACTCGGTCAGCGCTGCGTCCGTGAAGGACTGCACCGCCTCCAGGCGCTCGTCGCACGCGGTGCAGGCGTACTGGTAGGTCGGCACGGTTCGTCCCCCTGGCACTCGGATCGGTCGAGTGCCAGTGTGCGGCACGACGTCGGCCGCCGTCCAACGTCCGGTCCGCGGGTACGGTCCGGAGGCCGACCCAGGAGGCTCCGTGACCGTCGCCCGCCGCGCCTTCCTGCGCGCCGCCACCGTCACCACGGCGACGGTCGCGCTCGGCGGCTCGCTCTGGCGGGACGCCGCCCTGGCCGCGTCGGCCGTCCCCGGACCGTCCCGCTACGGCCCGCTCCAGCCGCCCGACGCGAACGGCCTCGCGCTGCCCACCGGCTTCACCAGCCGCGTCCTCGCCCGCTCCCGCCGCCCGGTCGGCGGCACCGGCTACCTGTGGCACGACGCACCCGACGGCGGCGCCTGCTTCCCGCACGCCGACGGCGGCTGGAGCTACGTCTCCAACAGTGAGGTGATCCCGGACGGCGGCGTCAGCGCGCTGCGCTTCGACGCCGCAGGGCGGGTCACCGGCGCCCGCCGGATCCTGTCCGGGACCCGGGCCAACTGCGCCGGCGGCGCCACGCCCTGGGGTCGCTGGCTGTCCTGCGAGGAGGTCGACCGCGGCTACGTCTACGACACCGACCCGACCGGGGCGACGCCGCCGGTGCGCCGCGCCGCGATGGGTCGCTTCCAGCACGAGGCCGCCGCCGTCGACCCGCTCGCCCGCGTCGTCTACCTCACCGAGGACGAGCCGGACGGCTGCTTCTACCGCTACCGCCCGAGCCGCTGGCCCGACCTCACCGCCGGCGTGCTCGAGCTCCTGCGCACCGACGGCTCGTGGGCCCGGGTGCCCGACCCCTCGGCCGCCACGACCCGCACCCGCTACCAGGTCGCCGGGGCGCGCCGCTTCAACGGCGGAGAGGGCTGCTGGTACGCCGAGGGCACCTGCTGGTTCACGACCAAGGGCGACGGGCGGGTCTGGCGCTACGACGTGCCCGAGCGCCGGCTGACGGTGGCGTACGACGACGCGGTCGCGGGCGCGCCGCTCACCGGAGTCGACAACGTCGTGGGCAGCGACGCGGGCGAGCTGTTCGTGGCCGAGGACGGCGGCGACATGCAGATCTGCGTCATCACCGCACGCGGCACCGTCGCGCCGTTCCTCCAGGTCATCGGCCACCCGCGGTCGGAGGTGACCGGCCCGGCGTTCAGCCCCGACGGCAGGCGGCTGTACCTCTCCAGCCAGCGCGGCGCGGCCGGCACCAGCGGCGACGGCACGACGTACGAGGTGCGCGGGCCGTTCCGCCGGCCAGCGGTCCAGATCGGCCCGTGGAAGCGGATCGGCTCCTAGTCCTCGAGCGGGACGACGACCTCGACGCGGCCGGTCCGCACGTCGTAGAGGCAGCCGATCACCGGCATGCCCGGCAGGTACGGGAAGCTGCGGATCCGCTGCACGTCCAGGGTCAGGCAGGCCCGCTGGTCCGGGATCGTGCGGAACTCCAGGCTCCGGGTGTCCATCCCGGACAGCTCGCGGATCACCTCGTGGGCCTCGTCGTCGCTGACCTTGGTCATCCCGCAGTCGGTGTGCTCGACGACCATCACCCGCTCGACGCCCAGCAGGTGCGTGGCGAGCACCAGCGTGCGCAGGACGTCGTCGGTGACCCGCCCGCCGGCGTTGCGCAGGATCTTGGCGTCGCCCTTGGACAGGCCGAGCATCTGCAGCGGCTCGATCCGGGAGTCCATGCAGGTGACGACCGCCAGCCCGCGCGCGGCCCTGCCGGGGAGCGCGCCGCTGGTGAACTGTCCGCTGTAGGCCTCGTTGGCCGCCAGCAGGTCCTCGTACCCCTCGCTCATCTCGCTCCTCGTGTCAGATCGACCAGTCCGCGTCCCGGCGTCACCAGGGCGTGGACCGGCCGGTCGTGGGGCTCGACAGGCAGCACGTCGACCGCCTCGCCGTCGTGCAGCAGGGCGACCGTGCGGGCGCCGGTGCGGGCCAGCGCGCGGTCGTACGACCCGCCGCCGCGGCCCAGCCGGGTGCCGGTCCGGTCCACCGCCAGCGCCGGGACGACCACCAGCGTGCAGTCCGCCAGCGCATCCCTGCCCAGGCGCGGGCCGGTCGGCTCGAGCAGGCCGTGCGGACCGGGGGCGGTGCCGGCGCCGGCGAGCGCCCAGTCCAGGTCGCCGTCCGGGAGCAGCACCGGGAGCAGCACCTCGACGTGGCCCGCGAGGGCGGCCAGCAGCGCGGCCGTCGAGGGCTCGCCGCCGACCGAGAGGTAGGCCGCCACCCGGCCGGTCGCGCCCGGCAGCAGCGCGTCGACGGCGGCCTGGCCGGCCCGCGCGCTCTCGGCCGCCGGCAGGGCCGCCCGCCGGGACAGCAGGGCCCGACGCAGGGACGGCTTGTCGGTGCCCGCGCCCAGACTCGCTCCCGCGGCTGTGGTCACCGTGGGAGCATTCCAGGGCCACGCAGAGCGACGGGAGGGGGGACGGACGGTGACACTGCGCACACGCCTGACGGCGGCGTTCGTCCTGGTCGTCCTCGTCCCCCTGCTCGTGGTCGTCACGCTGGTGACCGCCACGCTCCCCGCTGCCCTCGACGAGCGCCAGGAGGAGGGCCTGCTCTCCAGCAGCCGGCTCGCCGCCTCCGTCGTCGCCGGTCTGTGCGACCGCGCGACCGCCGCGGCCGAGGCGGTCGCGCGGGCGGCCGCGGCCACCTCCAGCACGGCCCAGCTGCGTCCCGTGCTCGAGGAGCTGGTCCGGCGTGGCGTGGCCGACGGCGTGCGGGTGACCGGCTCGGTCGGGCAGACCGTCGGTGCGGCGGGCTCCGCCCCGCCCGTCCCGGCGCGCGACTGCACGACGGGCGAGGTGGTCCGGGCCGGCGCCGTCGTGCAGCTCGCCGCGGTCGTCGAGCTGGGCCGGCCGGGCGGCGGCGACAGCTCGCCCGCCGGCGCGGCCGTCGCCGGGCTCACCGTCGACGACGCGCTCGCCGACCGGCTGCAGATGTCCACCGGCGGCGAGGTCGCCCTGGTGGCGGCCGGCCAGCTGGTGGCCCGCAGCGGGGAGGTGCCCGACGCGCTGGTCGCCCGGGCCCTGCGCGCGGAGGGCGACCCGGTCCGCCTCGACGGGGTCTTCGCCGTCGTCGCCCCGGCGCGGCCCGGCCAGCCGGTGGCGGTGCTCGTCACCGAGGCCGCAGCCGAGGGCCCGAACGTCGTCGTCGTGGCACTCGGCGTCGCCGCGGGCGCCGTCGTGCTCGCGGTCGGCATCGCCCTGCTGCTCGCCCGCGCCACCACGCGCCCGATCGGCGAGCTCGGCGAGGCCGCCGCCCGGGTGGCCAGTGGCGACCTCGACACCACGATCGAGGTGCGCTCGCGCGACGAGGTCGGCCACCTCGCGCAGTCCTTCAACCGGATGACCGAGGAGCTGCGCCGCTACGTCGGGGCGCTGCAGGCCAGCCGCGACGAGCTGCAGGCCGGCGTGGCCCGCATCGGCGACACCCTCTCGGCCACCCACGACCTCGACCGCATCCTCGGCGTCGTGCTCGAGACCGCGATGGCCTCGACCCGGGCCCGCGCCGGCGCGGTGCTGCTGCTGGGCGCCGACCGCACCGAGCTCGAGCTCGCCGTCAGCCAGGGCCTCGAGGAGCACGGCGTCACCCCCGCGCTGCGCCTGCCGCTCGGTGTCGGCATCGCCGGCCGGGTCGCCCGCAGCGGGGAGGCCCTGCGCGGTCGGGTCGGCGTCGGCGAGCTCCAGCCCGCGCCGGGCGAGCCCGACGCGACGACGCTGGTCGCCGTGCCGCTGAAGTCCTCCACCACCGTCATCGGCGTGCTCTGCCTCTACGACCGCGCGGACGGCGAGCCCTTCGACGAGGCCGACCTCGCGACGCTGCGCACCTTCACCAGCCAGGCGACCGTGGCCGTCGACAACGTCGTGCTGCACGAGGAGGCCCGCCGGCTGTCGATCACCGACGGCCTGACCGGCCTGTGGAACTACCGCTACTTCACGATGACCATCGGCAAGGAGATCGAGCGCGCGGCCCGCTTCAGCCGTCCGCTCGCGCTGCTGATCCTCGACCTCGACCACTTCAAGCTGGTCAACGACGTGCACGGCCACCAGCGCGGCGACGCCGTGCTGGTCGAGCTCGCAGGCCGGGCCCGCGCCGAGGTCCGCGACGTCGACACCGTCGCCCGCTACGGCGGCGAGGAGTTCGTCGTGATCCTCCCGGAGACCGACGAGGAGGGCGCCGCGCACATCGCCGAGCGCATCCGCGGCGCCGTGAAGCGACGCCCCTTCGGTGAGCCCGGCGAGGAGCCGCTCGAGATCACGGTCAGCGTCGGCGTGGCCGTCTTCCCCGTGCACGGCGCGGGTTCGACCAGCCTGCTGCGCCGGGCGGACGAGGCCCTCTACGCCGCGAAGCGGTCCGGCCGGGACACCTGGCGGCTGGCAGACGTCTCCGCCGCCGAGGAGTCGCGCCCGACATAGGGTTCGCCGCATGCCTCAGCCCGCCACCAGGCCCGTCACCAAGGCCGTCATCCCGGCGGCCGGCCTCGGCACGCGCTTCCTGCCGGCCACCAAGGCCTCTCCCAAGGAGATGCTCCCGGTCGTCGACAAGCCGGCCATCCAGTACGTCGTCGAGGAGGCCGTCCGGGCCGGGCTGACCGACGTGCTGATGGTCACCGGACGCAACAAGCGGCCGCTGGAGGACCACTTCGACCGGGCCGTGGAGCTCGAGCTCGCGCTGGAGAAGAAGGGCGACGCCGAGCGGCTGGCCGCCGTCCAGCACACCAACGACCTCGCGACCGTCCACTACGTCCGGCAGGGCGACGCGATGGGCCTCGGCCACGCCGTGCTGGCCGCCGCGCCGCACGTCGGCGACGAGCCGTTCGCCGTCCTGCTCGGCGACGACCTGATCGACCACCGCGACCTGCTGCTCGAGCAGATGGTCGCCGTCCAGCAGGAGAAGGGCGGCAGCGTCATCGCCCTCATGGAGGTCCCGCACGACCAGATCAGCCTGTACGGCTGCGCGGCCGTCGAGGGGGCCGGCGACGTCGTCCGGATCACCGGCCTGGTCGAGAAGCCCCCGGCCGACGAGGCGCCGAGCGACCTCGCGATCATCGGCCGCTACGTGCTGGCGCCGACCGTGTTCGAGGTCCTGCGCACGATCCCGCCGGGTCGTGGCGGGGAGTACCAGCTCACCGACGCCTTGCAGGAGCTCATCGCCACCGAGCCCGTGCACGGCGTCGTCTTCCGCGGCCGCCGCTACGACACCGGCGACCGGCTCGACTACCTCAAGGCCGTCGTGCGCCTGGCCGCGGAGCGCGAGGACCTCGGCCCTCCGCTGCTCGCCTGGCTGCGCACCTGGCTGGCCGACCAGCCGTGATCACCGTCGCGCAGCACCTCGCCCGGGTGCTCGAGGTCGTCCAGCCGCTGTCCCCGCTCCAGCTCGGGCTGATGGACGCGCACGGCTGCGTCCTCACCGAGGACGTCGTCGCCCCGGCCCCGCTGCCGGCCTTCGACAACAGCTCGATGGACGGCTACGCCGTGCGCGCCGCCGACGTGGCCGGCGCCCGCGAGGACCGTCCCGTCGTGCTGCCCGTGACCGGTGACGTCGCCGCCGGACCGGCCTCCCCGCTGCGGGTCCAGCCGGGCGTCTGCGTCCGCATCATGACCGGCGCGATGATGCCGGCCGGCGCCGACGCGGTGGTCCCGGTCGAGTGGACCGACGGGGGTGTCGCGCAGGTGTCGATCACCCGGGCCGCCCCCCTCGGGGCCAACGTCCGGCGGATCGGTGAGGACGTGTCCGAGGGCGAGGTCGTGCTGCCGATCGGCACCCACCTCGGCGCCGTGCAGATCGGCCTCGCGGCCGCGGTGGGCCGGTCCCGGCTCATGGTCCGCCCCCGGCCGCGCGTCGTGGTCGTGTCCACCGGCAGCGAGCTCACCGAGGCCGGCGCCCCCCTGGCGCCCGGCCGCATCTACGACAGCAACAGCCTGGCGCTGACCGCCGCGGCGGTCGAGGCCGGCGCCATCGCCTACCGCGTCGGCATCGTCCCGGACGACCCGCGACTGCTGGCCTCGACGCTCGAGGACCAGCTCGTGCGCGCCGACGTCCTGGTGACCAGCGGCGGCGTGAGCGTCGGGGCGTACGACGTCGTCAAGGAGGTGCTCTCGCGCCTGGGCACCGTCGACTTCGACAAGGTCGCCATGCAGCCCGGGATGCCGCAGGGCTTCGGCACGATCGGCCCGGACAGCACCCCCGTCTTCGGCCTGCCGGGCAACCCGGTCAGCGCGCTGGTGTCGTTCGAGGCGTTCGTGCGTCCGGCCCTGCGCAAGATGCTCGGCGCGACGCCGATCGAGCGACCGCGCGTCCGGGCCGTCACGACCAAGGCGCTGACCTCCTCGGCCGGCAAGCGCTCGTTCCTCCGGGTCGCGCTGGAGGTCAAGAAGGGGGCGTACGTCGTGACGCCCGTGAGCGGGCCGGGCTCGCACCTGCTGGCCGGCATGTCGCGGGCCAACGCGCTGGCGATCGTGCCGGAGGACGTCGAGAAGGTGGCCGTCGGCGAGGCGGTCGACGTGCTGGTGCTCGAGCGGCGCGGTCGCTGATGTCGTTCACCCACCTCGACGACAGCGGCGCGGCGCGCATGGTCGACGTGACCGGCAAGGACGTGACCGCCCGCACCGCGACGGCGAGCGGCCGGGTCGACCTGTCGCCGGAGTGCGTGTCGCTGCTGCGCGGGGAGGGCGTGCCGAAGGGCGACGCCCTCGCCGTCGCGCGGGTCGCCGGGATCATGGGGGCCAAGCGGACGCCCGACCTCGTACCGCTCTGCCACCCGATCGGGCTGTCCGGCGTGACCGTCGACCTCGTCGTCGACGACGCCGGGGTCGCCGTGACCGCGACGGCCCGCACGGCCGATCGCACCGGCGTCGAGATGGAGGCGCTGACCGCCGTCTCCGTGGCCTGCCTGACGCTGGTCGACATGACCAAGGCGGTCGACCCGCTCGCCGTCATCGGCCGCATCCAGGTCGAGAGCAAGACCGGCGGCAAGAAGGGCGACTGGTCGCGGTGACGTGGCGCGCCGCGGTGATCACGGTCTCCGACCGGTCGTGGCGCGGTGAGCGCGAGGACGCGTCCGGTCCGCTGCTGGCGTCGCTGCTGCGCGAGATCGGCCTGGATGCAGGCGATCCCGTCATCGTCCCGGACGAGGTCCAGGCCGTGCAGGTGGCGGTGCGCGAGGCGGCGGCGGCCTACGACGTGGTGGTGACGACGGGCGGCACCGGGCTGACGCCGCGCGACGTCACGCCGGAAGCGACCCGGCCGCTGCTGGACCGCGAGCTGCCCGGCATCGCCGAGGCGCTGCGCCAGCGCAACGCCGGCAAGGTCCCGACCTCGGTGCTGTCCCGCGGCCTGGCCGGCACGATCGGCACGACGCTCGTCGTCAATCTGCCCGGCTCGATGGGCGGCGTGCGCGACGGCGTCGCGGTGCTCGCGCCGGTGCTCGCCCACGCCCTGTCCCAGCTGCGGGGCGGCGACCACTGAGGGCGGCCGCATGAGCGCGCCCGGCTGGCCGGCCCGGCTCGCGCACGGTGACGTCGAGGTGCGTGGGCTGCGGGCGCGGGACGCCGCGGCGTGGTCGGAGGTGCGGATCCGCAACGAGCGCTGGCTGTCGCCGTGGGAGGGGCGCAACCCCGGGCAGCCGCCGGCCGGCTGGCGTGACCGGCACAGCACGTCGGTCTTCGCCGCGATGCTGCGTCTGCACCGCCGCGAGGCGCGGGCCGGCCGGATGCTGCCCCTGGCGGTGCTCGTCGACGGGCGGCTGTCCGGGCAGGTGACCGTCAACAGCATCGTGCGCGGGGCATTCGACTGCGGCTACGTCGGCTACTGGGTCGACGAGCGGGTGGCGGGTCGCGGCGTGCTGCCCACCGCGCTCGCGCTGGTGCTCGACCACTGCTTCGGCCCGGTCGGGCTGCACCGCATCGAGGCCGACGTCCGGCCGGAGAACACCGCCTCGTGCCGGGTCGTCGACAAGCTCGGCTTCCGCGAGGAGGGCCTGCACGCGCAGTACCTGTTCATCGACGAGGCCTGGCGCGACCACGTCAGCTTCGCGATGCTCCGCGACGACCACCCGGGCGGCGTCCTGCACTCCTACCTGCAGAAACACGCCTGACGTCCGGCGCGCCGTCGCCACCGCGCAGGCGCTGATCACTAGCGTTCGGCGCCGTGGGCAGCGGACTGGTTCTCCTCGGCATCGTCGGCGCTTGGCTCGCCGTCCTGGTCCCGATGGCGTTGCGCAAGCACGACACCCACCTGCGGTCCGCCGACCGCTTCCAGGACGCGATGCGGGTGCTGTCGCGGCGATCTGGTGCTGCTGACGGCACCGCCGCCGCGGTCGACGCCGAGCCGGACGAGCTGCCCACGGGCCGGATCGCCGTCCTGCGTCAGCGCTTCGCCGACCGGGCTGCGGCGCGCACCCCGCTGACCCCCGCCGCCCGCCGTCGCCGGCTCTTGCTCGGCCTGCTGGTGCTCGCCGCCGGCACGCTGGTCGGCGCCGTCGCCGGTCCGCTGTGGCTGCTGGCTCCGCACCTGGTCGCCGACCTGCTGGTCGGCGCCTTCCTCGTGCACCTGCGTCGTACCGCCGCCGCCCGCGCCGAGCGCCAGTGGCGGGTGGCTCCGCAGCGTCGCCACCGGCCCGCGCCGGCGCCCGTGGTGCCGGTCGAGGCCGAGGTCGTGCCGGAGCCCGTGCTGCGCGTGCCTGCCCATGTGGCCGGCATCCCCGACCGGATGCCGGCGCGCGTCCCGGTGGCCGCGCCCGCCGCCCGCTACGACGAGGTGCGCGGCGCGCAGGGCGAGGCCTGGTCGCCGGTCCCCGTACCGACCCCGACCTACCTGTCGGCACCGACCGCGCCGCGCCGCGTGGTCGACCTGACGACCCCGGGCGCCTACACCGACGGCCTGGCCGAGGCCGAACGGGATCTGGGCATCGTGGACGAGGGCCCCGAGCTGGACGAGATCCTCGAGCGCCGCCGGGCCGTCAACGACTGACCGCTGCTAGCCTTTCGGCCGCGGGGCTGTGGCGCAGTCCGGTAGCGCACCTCGTTCGCATCGAGGGGGTCAGGGGTTCGAATCCCCTCAGCTCCACCCGCACGAAGAAGGCCCCGTCCGCGTCGGACGGGGCCTTCTCTCGTCGCACTAGATCCAGCTGGTGAACCACATCCGGTCCTGCCAGTCGGCGTAGGGCAGCGTCTGCGCGGCGAGGATCGGGTAGAGGTAGGCGAAGTTCAGGACGACGATCGCGACGTAGAGGCCGACCCCCATCGCGGCCGCCGTGCGCCGGCGGGACGAGGCCCCGCGGCCGCCGACGAGCCAGCCGGCCACCAGCGCCATCCCCAGGCACATGAACGGCACGGCGGGCAGCACGTAGAACAGGAACATCGTGCGGCCGTCGAGGTCGTCGCGGATCCAGGGCACGATCGCGGTGAGGATCATCGCGAGCACCGCCGCGGGACGCCAGTCGCGCTTGGCCAGCCACAGCCACAGCAGCAGGAACAGCACGGGGATCGTCATCCACCAGATCGCCGGCGTGCCGATCGCGAGCACCTCGCGCGAGCAGGAGTCGACCTCGCAGCCGTAGTCGCCGAGCCCCACGCCCGCCGGGTAGTAGTAGGAGACCGGCCGCGCCAGCAGCAGCCAGCCGGCGGGGTGCGACTGGTACGGGTGCTTGGCGCGCAGGTCGTCGTGGAAGTTGAACTGCGCCTGGTGGTAGTGCCACCAGGACCGCAGCCCGTCGGGGACCAGGCCGGTCAGGCCGCTCGCGGGGCTGGTGTCGGCCCAGTTGCGGTCCCAGGCGAGCTGGTCGGCGGCAGTGCTGGTGAACCAGCCGAACCACGACAGCAGGTAGAGCGCGGCAGGCAGCACCAGCAGGGTCAGCAGCACGAGGTAGCCGGAGCGGACGACGGTCGAGCGGACCGGTGACCGGACGCCCGCGGTGCGCCGGGCGCCGACCTCCCAGGCGAAGGTCAGCAGGATCAGCACGACCACGTAGTAGAGGCCGCTCCACTTGGTGGCGACCGCGGCGCCGAGGCACAGGCCGGCCGCGATCCGCCAGGGACGCCAGCCCAGGTGCGGCCCGCCGCCGGCGAGCTCGTCGTCGTCGGTGACGGCCAGCCGCCGTCGTACGGCGTCGCGGTCGGCGACCAGGCAGGCGAAGGCGAACAGGACCCACATCGCCAGGAAGACGTCGAGCATCGCGACCCGGCTCTGGACGAAGTGCAGGCCGTCGAGGGTGAGCAGCAGGCCGGCCAGGCAGGCCAGCACCGTCGAGCCGGTCATCCGGCGGGTGACGCGGATCAGGGCGACGACCATCAGCGTGCCGGCGACGGCGGCGGCGATGCGCCAGCCGAACTCGTTGACGCCGAACACCCGCATCCCCAAGGCGATCGCCCACTTGCCGAGCGGCGGGTGGACGATGAAGCCGGCCTGGCCGTTGGGCGTGCACTGCGCCTGGACGCCGGGGTCGCCGCTCTCGGTACCGGCCTCGACGCCGTAGCGCAGCAGGTTCTCCGCGTCGCAGGCGTAGTAGATCTCGTCGAAGATGCGGCCCCGCGGGATGTCGAGCCGGACGACGCGCAGCACGCCGGCCAGCAGCGCGACCGCGAGGGTCGCCAGCCAGCCGCCGCGGCCGCTCGTGGGCGGCAGGATCCGGGTGCGCCAGGCGCTGGTCGGGACGGCCTGCGGGCCAGGGGCAGCCTCGGCTCGCTCGAGCGTCGCGGTCATGGGCGCAGCCTAGGGAACTGCTTGACTCCGCGGATGCCCCTCGTCCTGGCCGGCGCGCCGATCGGCCAGGCCGACGACGCCAGCCCGCGGCTGGTCGCGGCGCTCGCGTCGGCCCAGGTCGTCGCCGCCGAGGACACCCGCCGGCTGCACCGCCTGTGCGCGGACCTCGGCGTCGAGCTGTCCGGCCGGGTGGTCAGCTACTTCGAGGGCAACGAGGCGCAGCGGACGCCGTCGCTGCTGGAGGCGCTGCGGGCCGGGCAGCGGGTCGTGCTGGTCACCGATGCGGGGATGCCGACGGTGTCCGACCCGGGCTACCGGCTGGTGGCGGCCGCCGCGGCCGAGGGCCTGCCGGTCACCTGCGTCCCCGGACCGTCCGCGGTGACGACGGCGCTGGCCGTCAGCGGGCTGCCGACGGACCGCTTCTGCTTCGAGGGGTTCCTGCCGCGCAAGGCCGGCGAGCGGCGGGCCCGGCTGGCGGCGCTGCAGGCCGAGGCCCGTACCTGCGTGCTGTTCGAGGCGCCGCACCGGCTGGCCGCCTCGCTGGCCGACATGGCTGCGGTGCTGGGCGGTTCGCGCCGGGCTGTCGTCTGCCGCGAGCTGACCAAGACCTACGAGGAGGTCGTCCGCGGCACTCTGGACGAGCTGGTGGTGTGGGCGGGGGCCGGCGTGCGCGGCGAGGTCACCCTCGTCCTGGCCGGGGCTGCGCCGTCGTCGGTCGAGCTGACCGCCGACGAGCTCGTCCGGCTCGTGTCGGTCCGCGAGGCCGCCGGCCTCACCCGCAAGGAGGCCCTGGCGGCCGTCGCTTCCGAGACCGGCCTCCCCAGGAGCACCGTCTACGACGCCATGGTCGCCGCCAAGCATCCCTGACCCGTGCGCACACAACCTGATCCACTCTGAGGCCCGCCGAGCGTGGGCCGCCCCCGACAACGATCACGATGTGTGCGACGGGGTCAGCCCACGAGGCATCGATGACGCCGGAGGTCGGCGGCCGCGCGGAAGGACCGCAGAAGGCGCGAGGAACGAGCGCCCAGGTCCGGAGCGTCGCTGCTGACCACAGGCGGAAGGGGCAAGAGTCCTAGGGTGACGCCCATGTCCCGCGTCCTCACCGCCGTCGCCTGGCCGTACGCCAACGGCCCGCGCCACATCGGCCACGTCGCCGGCTTCGGCGTCCCCAGCGACATCTTCAGCCGCTACCAGCGGATGACCGGCCGCGACGTCCTCATGGTCAGCGGGACCGACGAGCACGGCACCCCGATCCAGGTCCAGGCCGACCGCGAGGGCGTCACCGCCCGCGAGCTCGCCGACCGCTACAACCGCGTGATCGCCGAGGACCTGCAGGGGCTGGGGCTGTCGTACGACCTGTTCACGCGCACCACGACGCGCAACCACTACAGCGTGGTGCAGGCGATGTTCACGCAACTGCACGCCAACGGCTACGTCACCGAGAAGTCGCAGCTGTCGGCGATCGACCCGTCGACCGGCCGCGGGCTGCCCGACCGCTACGTCGAGGGCACCTGCCCGATCTGCTCCTACGACGGGGCGCGCGGCGACCAGTGCGACAGCTGCGGCAACCAGCTCGACCCGCAGGACCTGATCAACCCGCGCTCCAAGATCGACGGCAAGGCACCGAGGTTCGTGGAGAGCGCGCAGTTCTTCCTGGACCTGCCGGCCTTCGCCGAGCAGCTCGGCGGGTGGCTCCAGACCCGTACCGACTGGCGCCCGAACGTCCTGAAGTTCTCCGCCAACCTGCTCGACGACCTCAAGCCGCGGGCGATCAGCCGGGACCTCGACTGGGGGGTGCCGATCCCGCTGCCGGGTTGGTCCGAGCGGGGGGACAAGCGGCTGTACGTCTGGTTCGACGCGGTCATCGGCTACCTGTCGGCGTCGGTCGAGTGGGCCCGGCGGACCGGTGACCCCGAGGCCTGGCGGCCCTTCTGGGACGGCAGTGCGGACGCCCGCTACTTCATGGGCAAGGACAACGTCGTCTTCCACTCCGTCATCTGGCCCTCGATCCTGCTGGGCGCCCAGGGCGGCGCGTACGGCGACCTCGCCCTGCCCAGCGAGGTCGTCAGCAGCGAGTTCCTCACCATGGAGGGCAGGAAGTTCTCCTCGTCGCGGTCGGTCGTGATCTACGTGCGCGACGTGCTGGAGCGGTACGGCGCCGACCCGCTGCGCTACTACCTCGCGGCGGCCGGGCCCGAGACCAGCGACACCGACTTCACCTGGGAGCAGTTCGTCACGCGCAACAACACCGAGCTCGTCGGCGCCTGGGGCAACCTGGTGAACCGCACGGTCGCGATGGTGGAGAAGAACGTCGGGGCGATCCCGGCCGCCGGTGAGCTCACCGACGCCGACCGCGAGGTGCTCGCTGCGTCCGAGGCCTCCTTCGCCCCGATCGGCGTGCTGCTCGGCCGGGCGCAGAACAAGGCGGCGCTGTCGGAGGCGATGAGGGTCGTGGCCGAGGCCAACAGGTACCTGTCGGACCAGGCGCCGTGGAAGCTCAAGGAG
>JBKJQQ010000213.1:0-4739 GCA_046593875.1 Mycobacteriales bacterium
GTCCCCCACCACCCCGACGCCTGGGCCACCACCCGCACCACCGCACTCGGCGACACCGCCTGGCTCTGCGACAGCGACCACACAGCCCTGCACCGCGGCCACACCCTCACCCTCAAAGACGGCCGACGCCTCAACGAGCACGGCTGGGTCCAGTAGCCATGGCAGCAACCAGATCTAGCGTTGCCGCAAGGCTCGGATCCGACGAGAAGGAGCGCACCGATGAGTGCTGAGCGTTTCGAGGTCCAGCGGTTGATCGCGGCCCCGCCCGAGGCGGTCTTCGCCGTCCTGACAGACCCACAGGGGCACGTGGCGATCGACAGCTCCGGGATGCTCATGTCCGCCGACGGTGACCGGGTCACGGCACCGGGCGACACCTTCGTCGTGCACATGGATCGCGCGGCGCTGAACGACTACCCGATGGGGCAGTACGACGTCACGGTGATCATCACGCAGCTGGAACCGGATGCCCTGGTCGAGTGGACCATCTCCGGCACCGTCCAGCCGCCGCTGAAGCACCTCTACGGCTACCGGCTGGAGCCGTCCGAGGGCGGGACGCTCGTCACCTCGTACTACGACTGGAGCCAGATCGAGGAGCAGTACCGGCCGCTGGGGATCTTCCCCGTGCTCCCGGAGGCGGCGCTGCGCGCGACCCTCGGCATCCTCGACCGCACGGTGCGGCCCGGGCACACGCCCTAGGACTGCGCGCGCAGGACGGCCAGCGTCCGCGGACCGACCCGACCGTCGACGGGCAGGCCGGTGCGCGCCTGCACGGCGATGACCGCGCGCGTCGTGGCCGGTCCCCACGCACCGTCGACGCGCAGCGCCGCGCCGACCCGGTTGAGCAGACGCTGCACCGCACGCACCTGGCGCAGCGGCGAGTCGGGACCGATCACGCCGGGCGGGCCCATCGCCGGGGACCCGGTCGCCGGACCGACCGGCGGGCCCGGCGCAACGGGGGTCGCCGGGAGCAGTCGGGTCAGCGACGGGGCGCCGGCCCCCGACAGCGCCCCCGGCAGCACCACCGGCAGCGCCCCCGGCAGCGAGCGGGACGGGACGGCTACCGGCCCGTAGACCACGCGCGGCGCGGCCGCGTGCCGCAGCACGACCGGGCCGTCCGCGGCGCTCGTACCCCCGGCCACGACCAGGCTCCCCGCACCCGCGGTCAGCAGCACGACGACAGCGACCAACGGGCGAGCGAGCACGCGCCGAGGGTTCCACCTCCCGGGCACGCGGCCCGGGAGGCGCTCCGACGACGGAGGGTGGAGCGGCTAGACCAGCTCGAGGATGGTGGCGTTGGCCTGGCCGCCGCCCTCGCACATGGTCTGCAGGCCGTACTGGATGCCGTTGTCGCGCATGTGGTGCACCAGCGTGGTCATCAGGCGCGCGCCGGAGCCGCCGAGCGGGTGGCCGAGGGCGATGGCGCCGCCGTTCGGGTTGACGGTCTTGTCGTCGGCGCCGATGTCCTTGAGCCAGGCCAGCGGCACGGACGCGAACGCCTCGTTGACCTCGTAGGCACCGATGTCGGAGGCCTTGAGGCCGGACTTCGCGAACGCCTTCAGGGTGGCGGGCATCGGCGCGTGCAGCATCGGCATCGGCGCCACACCGGCGAGCACGCCCGTGTGGAAGCGCGCGATCGGGGTGAGGCCGAGCGAGGCGGCCTTCTCGCTGGTCATGATGAGCAGCGCAGCGGCGCCGTCGGAGATCTGCGAGGAGTTGGCGGCGGTGATCTTGCCGTCCTCCTTGAAGGCCGGCTTGAGCGAGCCCAGCTTCTCCATCGTGCCGCCGGGGCGGATGCCCTCGTCCTGCGAGACGCCCGCGACCGGCGCGATCTGCGCGTCGAAGCGGCCCTCGGTCTGGGCGGTGTGCGCACGCTCGTGCGAGCGCAGCGCGTACTCGTCGAGCTGCTCGCGCGAGAAGCCCCAGGTGTCGGCGATGTCCTCCGCGCCGATGCCCTGGTTCGGGAAGTCCGAGCCGTAGCGCGCGATGTAGTCGGCACCGAGCGGGCTGGCGGTGAAGCTCGAGCCCATCGGGGTGCGCGACATGACCTCGACGCCACCGGCGACGGCCACGTCGTACTGCCCGCTGATGACGCCGGCCGCGGCGAAGTGCACGGCCTGCTGGGAGGAGCCGCACTGGCGGTCGACCGTCGTCCCGGGGACCGACTCGGGCCAGCCGGCGGACAGCACGGCGGTGCGGGCGATGTCGAAGGTCTGCTCGCCGATCTGCATGACGCAGCCCCAGATCACGTCGTCGACGACGGAGGGGTCGATGCCGGTGCGCTCGGCCAGCGCGCGCAGCACGTGCGCGGACAGGTCGGCGGAGTGGACGCCGGACAGCCCGCCGTTGCGCTTGCCGGTGGGCGTACGGACGGCTTCGACGATCACGGCGTCGCGCATGGCAGGTCTCCCGAGTGAGGATGAATGTGAACGACGGTTCACAACGGAGTGTAGGTCAGCCCCCGAGAGCGGACTTGCGCACGACGACCAGCACGACGAGCACCAGCAGGACGACCCCGCAGGCGCCGGCCTGCAGCGCGGTGCGTCGTGGCCCCCTGGGCACGTACGCCAGCGCAGCGGCCACGAGCGCGCCGGTCGCCAGGCCGCCGAGGTGCGCGCGCCAGTCGATGATCGGCACGGCGAACGTGATGACCAGGTTGATGCCGAGCAGCGTGACGATCTGCCGGGTCTCGCCGCCGAGCTTGCGGACGACGACGTAGTAGGCGCCGAACAACCCGAAGATCGCACCAGAGGCGCCCACGCCGAGCTGCCCCGGGCTGCTCAGCAGGAACGACAGCGTCGACCCGCCGAGCGCGCTCAGCAGGTAGAGCGCCAGGTAACGGCTGCGGCCGAGCGCGGTCTCGAGCGTCGGACCGAGGGTCGCCAGCGCGAACATGTTCATCGCGAGGTGGAACGGCCCGCCGTGCAGGAAGGCGGCGGTGAGCAGCCGGTAGTACTCGCCGGTCGCGACGCCACCGACCGTGCCGTCGGACAGCACCACGGGACCGGGCAGCATCCCGTACGACTCCTGCAGCGACCGCTCGCCGACCAGCAGGCCGACGACGAAGACCAGGACGTTGAGCGCGACCAGCGTGATGCTGACCCGGCTGGTGTCACCGCTGACGCGACCCCCGAAGACCGTCCGGCCCTGCCGGATCGTCTTCGCGCCCGCCGCGACGTCGTCCGGGCACTGGAAGCCCACCGACGCCGAGCGCATGCAGTCCGGGCAGATCGGCCGCTCGCACCGCGTGCAGCGGACGTAGGTCTCGCGGTCGCTGTGCCGGTAGCAGGTGGGCGCGACCTCGGGCTGGGTCAGCTGTCGACCTCTTCGACCTCGATCGAGGTGATCACGACGTCGGTCTGCGGGCGGTCCATGCGACCGGTCGGGGTCGTGGCGATCTTGTCGACGACGTCGCGCCCGGCCTGGTCGGCGACCTCGCCGAAGATCGTGTGCTTGTTGTTCAGGTGCGGCGTCGGGCCGACCGTGACGAAGAACTGGCTGCCGTTGGTGCCGGGGCCGGCGTTGGCCATCGCGAGCAGGTACGGGCGGTCGAACTGCAGCTCGGGGTGGAACTCGTCCTTGAACCGGTAGCCCGGGCCGCCGGTACCGGTGCCGAGCGGGTCGCCGCCCTGGATCATGAAGCCGTTGATGACGCGGTGGAAGACGGTGCCGGCGTAGAGCGAGCCCTCGCCCTTCGTGCCGGTCTTCGGGTCGGTCCACTCGCCCGAGCCGTCGGCCAGGCCGACGAAGTTCTGCACCGTCTTGGGCGCGTGGTTCGGGAAGAGCTTCACCCGGACCGGGCCGAGGCTGGTGGTGAGGGTGGCGTACAGCTCGCTGGCCACGCGGCGGGCTCCTTCATCTCGGTATCGGGGCGGTCAAGTCTTGCACGCGGGCCTGGGGCAGGCTGTGCGGAGCGAGCACGATCGACCGACCGGAGGACGGCAGATGGCGTACGACCTGAGCAGCCGCCTGGACGACGTCCTGGAGGCGGGCACGGTCCGCGGTGACGCGGCCCTCACCGCCCTGCGTGGTCACCGGGTCGGTCCGCCGGTGGCGGTGCGCCGCTGGCCGTGGGCGGTGGGCGCGGCCGTGCTCGGCGCCGCGGCAGGTGCGGCCGTCGCGCTGTTCGTCGGACGCCTGCTGATGGGGCGCGACGCGCCCGACGCGCAGGACCCGGCCGACCTCGAAGCCGTCGTGGACCGCCCGACCGACTGAGGTCAGCTCTTCTGCGACGTGCGCGGAGCGGGGGCGGCGTCGGCGGTGGCCCCGTCCGGGACGCGTCCCAGCCGCTGGTAGACCGCACGGCGCAGCAGCGCGTCGACCTGCGCCTCGGGCGGCACGCCCTGCGAGGCCGTGGTGCGGTTGCGGCCGCCGCGCTTGCTCTCGTACAGCGCGTCGTCCGCCGCTCGTACGAGGGTGTCGGCGTCGCCGGCGTGCCCGGGGAAGCTCGCGACGCCGGCGCTCGCGGTGATCGGGACGATCGACGGGGCGGCGGAGACGGCCTGGCGCAGCCGCTCGGCGATCTTCAGCGCCTCGTCGGGACCGCAGCCAGGCAGCACGACGGCGAACTCCTCACCGCCGTAGCGGGCGGGGGTGTCGAAGTCGCGGCACTCGATCGCGAGCGCGGCCGCGACGTTGCGCAGCACCTCGTCGCCGGCCTGGTGGCCGTGCGTGTCGTTGAGCGACTTGAAGTGGTCGATGTCGACCATGACCAGGCTGAGGTGCTCGGCGCTGCGGGTGGC
>JBKJQQ010000047.1:0-6871 GCA_046593875.1 Mycobacteriales bacterium
GCTGACGCAGCCCGCACCTCGGGCCACTACCGCGACCGTAGGCCCGTACGGCGCAAGGGTGAATCCCCCGAAAGGACCATTCCCGGCGCATCGAACTTGAGCGGAACAGGCTCAAGCCCAAAGCCGTTGCACGGAGCAGGCACGAACGAAGGAGCACCTGCATGGACGCTGACCGTCTGACCACCAGGAGCCAGGAGGCCGTGTCCACGGCCGTCCGCCGCGCCGCCACCGAGGGGCACCCCGAGGTCGCGCCCGTCCACCTGCTGCTCGCGCTGCTCGACCAGGGCGACGGCATCGCCGCGCCGCTGCTGCAGGCGGTCGGCGCCGACCCCGCGCAGGTGCGCACCCGCGCCGAGGCGATCCTGCACGCGCTGCCCACGGCCAGCGGTGCGAACGTCGCCGCGCCCGGACTGTCCCGCTCCCTCATGGCGGTCATGAACGTCGCGCAGAGCAAGGCCACGGAGGTCGGCGACGAGTACGTCTCGACCGAGCACCTGCTCGTCGGGCTGGCTGACTCCGGTGGGGACGTCGCCCAGCTGCTGAAGAGCAACAACGCCCTGCCCAAGGCGCTGGTCGACGCTTTCGCCAAGGTCCGCGGCGGCATGCGTCGCGTCACGACGCAGGACCCGGAGTCGACCTACAAGGCGCTCGAGAAGTACGGCGTCGACCTCACCGATCGCGCCCGCCGCGGCGAGCTCGACCCGGTGATCGGTCGTGACAACGAGATCCGCCGCGTCATCCAGGTGCTGTCACGCCGGACCAAGAACAACCCGGTCCTCATCGGCGAGCCGGGCGTCGGCAAGACCGCCGTCGTCGAAGGCCTCGCGCAGCGGGTCGTCGACGGCGACGTCCCCGACAGCTTGCGCGGCAAGAGCATCGTCGCGCTCGACCTCGCGGCCATGGTCGCCGGCGCGCAGTACCGCGGGCAGTTCGAGGAGCGGCTCAAGGCAGTGCTCGAGGAGATCAAGCAGTCCGACGGGCAGGTCATCACCTTCCTCGACGAGATGCACACCGTCGTCGGCGCCGGCAAGGCCGAGGGCTCGATGGACGCCGGCAACATGCTCAAGCCGATGCTCGCCCGCGGCGAGCTGCGGATGGTCGGCGCGACGACGCTGGACGAGTTCCGCACGAACATCGAGAAGGACCCCGCCCTGGAGCGGCGCTTCCAGCAGGTGCTCGTCGGTGAGCCGTCGGTCGAGGACACGATCGCGATCCTGCGCGGTCTCAAGGGCCGGTACGAGGCGCACCACAAGGTGGAGATCGCCGACGCCGCCCTGGTCGCCGCAGCCGCCCTGTCCGACCGCTACATCCCGTCGCGCTTCCTGCCGGACAAGGCGATCGACCTGGTCGACGAGGCGGCGTCGCGACTGCGCATGGAGATCGACAGCAAGCCGGTCGAGATCGACGAGCTGCAGCGCGGCCTGGACCGGCTGCGGATGGAGGAGCTCGCACTGGAGCGGGAGACCGATGCCGCCTCCGCCGAGAGGCTGAGCCAGCTGCGACGCGAGATGGCCGACAGATCATCGGATCTCGCGGCGCTGACAGCGCGCTGGGACCGCGAGCAGAGCAGCCTCAACCGCGTCGGCGAGCTCAAGCAGCGGCTCGACGAGCTGCGCACTCAGGTCGAGCGCGCGCAGCGCGAGGGCGACCTCACCACCGCGTCGCGGCTGTCGTACGCCGACATCCCGGCGCTGGAGAAGGAGCTGGCCGAGGCCGCCGAGGCGGAGCAGCACACCGACCGGATGGTCGAGGAGCAGGTCGGCGCCGATGACATCGCGCAGGTCGTCAGCGCCTGGACCGGCATCCCGGCCGGCCGGATGCTCGAGGGTGAGACCGGGAAGCTGCTGCGTATGGAGGACGCGATCGGCGCGCGCCTGGTCGGCCAGCGGACTGCCGTGGAAGCGGTCTCCGATGCGGTGCGCCGCGCGCGGGCCGGCATCTCCGACCCGGACCGCCCGACCGGCTCGTTCCTGTTCCTCGGGCCGACCGGCGTCGGCAAGACCGAGCTGGCGAAGGCGCTCGCGGAGTTCCTGTTCGACGACGAGCGCGCGGTCACGCGCATCGACATGAGCGAGTACGGCGAGAAGCACTCCGTCGCGCGGCTCGTCGGCGCGCCGCCCGGCTACGTCGGCTACGAGAGCGGCGGGCAGCTCACCGAAGCGGTGCGCCGCCGGCCGTACGCCGTTGTGCTGCTCGACGAGGTGGAGAAGGCGCATCCGGACGTCTTCGACGTGCTGCTGCAGGTGCTCGACGACGGGCGGCTCACCGACGGGCAGGGCCGAACGGTCGACTTCCGCAACACGATCCTGGTGCTGACGTCGAACCTCGGCTCGGCCTACGTCAGCGACCCGCTCCTCACCGTGGACCAGCGCCGGGACAAGGTGATGGACGTGGTGCGGTCGGCGTTCAAGCCGGAGTTCCTCAACCGGCTCGACGAGGTCGTGGTGTTCGACGCGCTCGGCACGGACGAGCTCGCGCGCATCGTCGACCTCCAGATCGCCTCGCTCGCGCGGCGGCTGCAGGACCGGCGTCTGACGTTGACCGTGACCGACGCCGCGAGGGAGTGGCTGACGCTCACCGGCTACGACCCGGCCTACGGCGCGCGGCCGCTGCGACGCCTGGTGCAGAAGGCGATCGGCGACGCGCTCGCGCGGGCGCTGCTGTCCGGAGAAGTCCGCGACGGCGACGAGGTGGTCGTCGACCGCGCTGGGGACGGGCTGTCCGTCGTCCCGGCGGTCCGCGTCACGACGTAGGGCTGGGCAGCCACTCGCTGACGGCGGCGACGAACTGCTCCAGGTCTCTAAGGTCCGCGAGCCGGTCCACGACCACGGTGTCGTCCACGGCGACGTACCCGTGCACGAGGACGTTGCGGAAGCCCACCGCCCGGCGCGTCTCGACGGCGAGGTGGTCTGGCAGGACGCCGCGGCGCCCGAGGACCGTCATGACGTCGCTGTTGTCCTGCGGTCCCGGCTGCCCGGCTCGCGTACACGAAGCCGAACAGCGCGCCCGCTGCACGGAGCAGGTCGGCGACCTCAGCCCCGTCGACGTCCACCGCTCGGGGTGGCACCCGCGCTGGCTAGCCTCGGCGCTATGACCACTGCCCTCGTCACCGGCGCGACCGCCGGCATCGGCGCTGCCTTCGCCCGCCAGCTCGCCGCCCGCGGCCACGACCTCGTGCTCGTCGCCCGCGACGCCGCACGGCTGGAGAGCGCAGCCCAGCAGCTGCGGTCGTACGGCGTGCAGGTCGAGGTGCTGTCGGCCGACCTGGCCGACGACGCGGGGTGCGCTGCCGTCGAGGAGC
Organism: Mycobacteriales bacterium; assembly: GCA_046593875.1. Lineage (GTDB taxonomy): Bacteria > Actinomycetota > Actinomycetes > Mycobacteriales > SCTD01 > SCTD01. The sequence continues at coordinate 3,302 of JBKJQQ010000047.1, forward strand.
GCTGCAAGGCCGGCGTCGACGTGCTGGTGAACAACGCCGGGCTCGGCACCAAGGGCGACTTCCACGAGATCGACCTCGTGCACGAGGAGCACATGCTGCGGGTCAACGTGCGTGCGGTGATGCGGTTGACGCACGCCGCGCTGCCGTCGATGGTGGCGCGAGGCAGCGGCGCGATCGTCAACGTCAGCAGCGTCGCGGGCTTCGCGCCGGGCACCCGCGCGGCGACCTACAGCGCCAGCAAGGCCTACGTCACGAACTTCAGCGAGTCGCTGCACCTGCAGTACGGCGAGCACGGCGTGAAGGTGCTTGCGCTGTGCCCGGGGTTCACCCGCACGGAGTTCCACAGCCGCGCCGAGATGGACATCAGCGGCGTCCCGGCACGACTGTGGTTGGACGCCGAGGAGGTCGTCGCCACGGCGCTGTCCGACCTGGACAAGGGCAAGTCGCTGAGCGTCCCGGGTGCCCAGTACAAGGCCATCGTCACGGCTACCCGCGTCATCCCGCCGAGCGTGCAGCGGATCGTCCTGCGCGGCCTGCAGAGCCGCTTCCCCGGACGGAAGGACTGACCGGACGCGACGGCCTAGGGTCGGGGTCGTGACCGACCGCGATGACCTGCTGTCCCTCGTCCGTGAGCTCGCCATCGTGCACGGGAAGGTGACGCTGTCGTCCGGCCGCGAGGCGGACTACTACGTCGACCTGCGCCGGATCACGCTCTCCGGCCGCGCGGCCCCGCTCGTCGGACGCGTCATGCTCGAGCTGACCCAGGATCTCGACTACGACGCCGTCGGCGGCCTGACGATGGGCGCCGACCCGGTGGCCGCCGCGATGCTGCACGCCGCTGCCGCGCAGGGCCGCCAGCTGGACGCCTTCGTGGTGCGCAAGGAGGCCAAGGCGCACGGACTGCAGCGGCAGGTCGAAGGGCCCGAGATCGCCGGCCGCCGGGTGCTGGTGCTCGAAGACACCTCGACGACCGGTGGCTCGCCGCTGACCGCGCTGCAGGCGGTGCGCGAGGCCGGCGCGACCGCGGTCGGCGTGGCGGTCATCGCCGATCGCGCGACCGGCGCCGCGGAGAAGATCGAGGCCGAGGGTGTGCCCTACCGGTTCGCCTACTCGCTCGAGGACCTCGGGCTGTCCTAGCGACCCCGGCGTCTACTCGGTGGGGATGTCGTCGGACAGGTCGCGCTCGGCTGCCGGCGGCGGACCGGAGCGCGGCTGGCGGCGGGCGCGCAGCACCTCGACGACGATCGGCAGCAGCGACAGCCCGATGATGAGGAGGATGATCGGCTCGATGTTGTCGGCGACGAACTGGATCTTGCCGAGGAAGTAGCCGAGCAGCACCACGCCGGCGCCCCACAGGATGCCGCCGATGACGTTGTAGGTGACGAAGGTGCGGTACCGCATCCGCGAGACGCCCGCGACCACGGGCGCGAAGGTGCGCACGATCGGCACGAAGCGGGCGATGACGATCGTGCGCGCGCCGTACTTCTCGAAGAACTCGTAGGACTTGTCGACGTACTCCTGTCGGAACACGCGGGAGTCCGGCCGGCTGAAGATGCGCGGCCCGGCCTTCCTGCCGATGAAGTAGCCGACCTGGTCACCGGCGATCGCCGCCATCGGCACGGTCAGCAGCACCAGCCACAGCGGCAGCACGTCCTGGGTGTTGATGAGCAGGCCGGCGGTGAACAGCAGCGAGTCCCCGGGCAGGAAGAAGCCCACGAGCAGGCCGCTCTCGACGAAGACGACGGCCAGCAGCGCGAGCAGTCCGGCCCCGACGAGCGCGTCCGGGGAGAGCCACTCGGGGCCCAGAGCCAGGGGGGTCGCGAGCAGGGTCGATGCCACCGAGTCAGGCTAGCCGCCGGTTAGCGTGCCTCCCATGTCCCGCGAGCGCCTGGTCGTCATCGGTGGTGACGCGGCCGGCATGAGCGCAGCGAGCCAGGCGCGCAAGCGGCGGGACGTCGACGACCTCGAGATCGTCGCCTTCGAGCGCGGGCGCGCGACGTCCTACTCCGCCTGTGGCATCCCGTACTGGATCGGCGGCGCCGTCGGCAGCGAAGCGGAGCTCATCTCGCGCTCGCCCGAGCAGCACCGCGCGAACGGCATCGACGTGCGGATGCGCACCGAGGTGACGGCGATCGACCTGGCGGCCAAGCGGGTGACGGCGCGCGACCTCGAGACCGGCAGGGAGTACGAGCAGGCGTACGACCAGCTCGTCTACGCGACCGGCAGCGTCCCGATGCGACCGACCGCGGAGGGTTTCGACGCGCCAGGGGTCTACGGCGTGCAGGTGCTCGACGACGGGCGCGAGCTGATCGCCGAGCTCGACAGCGGGCGGGTGGAGCGGGTCGTCGTGGTGGGCGGCGGCTACATCGGGCTCGAGCTCGCCGAGGCGTGCCAGGTGCGCGGGCTGGACGTCACGGTGGTCAACCGCTCGGCCACGCCGATCGGCACCTTCGACCCCGACATCGGGGCGTTCATCGCCGACGCGGTCGCGAGGATGGGCATCCGGCTGGTCTTCGGTCAGCCGGCCGTCCGCGTCGAGACCGGGCCGGACGGCCGGGCCAGCGCTGTCCTCACGGCCGACGGCACCCGGCTGCCCGCTGATCTGGTCGTGCTCGGCCTCGGCGTGCGCCCGAACGTCGCTCTCGCGAAGGCGGCCGGCATCCCGCTCGGCGCGTCCGGGGGCATCGCCGTCGACAACCGGATGCGCACCGACGTGCCCGGCGTCTGGTCGGCAGGAGACTGCGTCGAGAGCTGGCACCGCCTGTCCGGCCAACGGCTGGTCGTCGCCCTCGGCACGCACGCCAACAAGCAGGGTCGCGTTGTCGGCATCAACCTCGGGGGCGGCTACGCGACCTTTCCCGGCGTCATCGGCACCGCGGTCACCAAGGTGTGCGACCTCGAGGTCGCCCGCACAGGTCTTTCCGAGGCGGAGGCCGAGGCGGCCGGCTACCGCTACGTCACGGCGTACGTCGACTCGACCACCCGTGCGGGCTACTTCCCCGGGGCCAAGCCGATCCGGGTGAAGCTGATCGCGGAGAAGCGCAGCGGCACGCTCCTCGGTGCGCAGATCGCCGGGCGTGAGGGCGCGGCCAAGCGCATCGACGTGCTGGCGACCGCCATCTGGAACGAGATGAGCGTCGACGAGGTGCTCAGCCTCGACCTGTCCTATGCGCCGCCGTTCGCGCCGGTGTGGGACCCGGTGCTGATCGCCGCCCGCAAGGCCTTCGAGGCGGTCGAGGCCGACATCGCACGCGACGTCCGCGACGGCAACCACGGTTGACCGGCGATCTTCCCCTCGTGCACCGCGACACGCGGCAGCGCGCTGCACAACAGGAAGATCAGCGCAGGGACGGGACGCGCGAAGGGCCGGTCCCCCAGCGGGAGGCCGACCCTTCGAGGCGCGGTAGCTAGCCGATCATGTAGCCAGCGAGGTCGCCGATGAGGTTGACCTGTCCGGCGCCGTTGCGCACGCGGACCCGTCCGTCGGTGCCGGTCTTGACGATGGCGCTGTTGGCCCGGGTCGTCCCGCGCGCCAGGTTGAGGTTGCTGACCGTCGGCACGGTGGCCGCG
>JBKJQQ010000204.1:0-5184 GCA_046593875.1 Mycobacteriales bacterium
TCCGGGCTGACCTTCGCCCGCGGGCTGCGCAGCATCCTGCGGCAGGACCCCGACATCGTGCTCGTCGGTGAGGTCCGCGACCCCGAGACCGCCGAGCTCGCGCTCAAGGCCTCCCTCACCGGCCACCTGGTCCTCACCACGCTGCACACCAACGACGCCGTGGCCGCCGTCACCCGCCTGGTCGACATGGGCGTCGAGCCCTTCCTCGTCGCCTCCTCGCTGACCCTCGTGGTGGCCCAGCGGCTGGCCCGTCGGCCGTGTGCCCGCTGCGCGACGCCGTACGTGCCCTCGGAGGGGACGCTGGCGCTGCTGGGGCTGACCGAACGCGACCTGGAGGCCGCCACCCCGCGCCGGGGCACGGGCTGCAGCGACTGCGGCGGCACCGGCTACCGCGGACGTACCGGCGTCTTCGAGGTGCTGCCGGTGACCGCCGCCCTGCGCAGGGTCCTGCTGCACTCGCCGACGGAGTCGGCGCTGCGCGCCGCAGCCGCCGAGCTCGGGATGCTGACGCTGCGCGGCTCGGCGCTGGTGGCCGCGCACCACGGTCGCACCACCTACGAGGAGGTCCTGCGGGTCACCACCCTGGACGGGGGAGCCGGCCGCCGGTGCGGCACCTGCGCCCGCGCGCTGGCCGACGACATGGTCCGCTGCCCCTACGACGGGACGCCCGCGCACTCCGGTCTGTGCGAGGGGTGCGAGCGCCCGCTCGAGGAGGAGTGGAACGCCTGCCCGTACTGCTGGGTCGACTAGAGGGCGCGCAGGCCCGCGGCCGTGGCGGCCGCGGCGAGGATGACGACGAGGAACGGCGCCCGCATCGCCAGCAGGCCCGCGGCGACGCCGACCCCGGCCAGCCGCGGCCCGATCGATCCCCCTGCAGCCGTCTGCACGGCGACCAGCGCGGCGAGCAGGGCCACCGGCAGCAGCGCCGCCGCGCGCTGCAGCCGCTCCCCGTCGAGCCACCGCCGGGGCAGCGACCAGCCGGCCAGCTTGAGCAGCGCGCAGCCGACGGAGGCCACCAGCACCGCGGTCCAGATCACCGGCGCACCAGCGCGGGCAGGACGACCAGGCCAGCCAGCAGCACCGGAACGCCGGCCGGGACGACGGGCAACGCGAGCAGCGCCACCAGTGCCCCGGCCACCGCGAGCGCGACCCGGCTGCGGGCGACCAGCTGCGGCCACAGCAGGGCCAGGAACGCCGCGGGCACCAGGGCGTCCAGCCCGAGGGCCGCCGGATCGCCGAGCTGGGCGGCCCCGAGCGCGCCCAGCAGCGTGAACAGGTTCCAGAAGACGAAGACGCCCAGCCCGGTGGCCCAGAAGGCCGCCCGGGCGTGCTCGGCGGGTGCGGCGACCGCCATGGCCGTCGACTCGTCGATGGTGACCTGCGCTGCGGCGAGCCGGCGTACGCCCCGCTCCGGGATCAGGGACGCCAGCCGCACCGCGTAGAGGGTGTTGCGCGAGCCGAGGAGCAGCGCCCCCGCGACCGCCGCCGCCGCACCACCACCCGCCCCCAGCACCCCGATCAGCGCGAACTGCGACGCCCCGGTGAACATCAGCAGCGACAGCACGCAGGCCTGCGCCGTGCTCAGCCCGGCGGTGACCGCTGCGGCCCCGAACGACGCGCCGTACAGCCCGACGGCGAAGCCGAGGCCGTACCCGTCGCGCTGGACCGCGCGCCGGTCCCTCAGCGTCGGGTCGCTCAGCGCTTGCCGTCGCAGGCGTCCTCGGGCAGCGGCCCGTCGTCGACGAGCTTGCCGAGAAGTGCTCCCAGCAGGGCGATCTCGTCGCTGCTCAGCCGGCCGGTGACGTGCTCTGCCACGCCGCGGCGGTGGGTCAGCCAGGCCTGCTCGAGCTTGGCCAGGCCGGCGTCGGACAGCACGGCCAGGGTCCCGCGGGCGTCGCTCGGGCAGGCCGTGCGGGTCAGCAGACCGTCGCGCTCCAGGCGGTCGGCCAGGCGGGTCAGCCCGGAGCGGGAGAGCAGGACGCGGTCGGCCAGCTCGGTCATCCGCAGCGCCCGGCCGGGCGCCTCGGACAGCTGAACCAGGACGTCGTAGGACGCGAGCGGCAGCTCGTGCTCGGCCACCAGCTCGGCCTCGAGCCGGCGCGTCACGGTGGCGTGCGCGCGCAGGAACGTCCGCCACGCGGACAGCTCCACGGCGGTCAGCCCCTCCTGCACGGTCACGCTGTCAGCGTAGGCCCGGCAGCGCAGGCCCGGGGGCGGCGCAATAACCTGGCGTCGTGCGCAGCCCCAAGGACTTCTTCCGCCCGCTGGCCGTCGGTGCCCCCGAGCCGCTCCGCGAGATCCCGTGGCGCCCGTCGAGGATGATCCACTTCTTCGACCCGTCGAACCCGAAGATGGTCGCCAAGGTCCCGGACCTGGCCACCAAGGTCGACGTGCTGCTGGGCAACCTCGAGGACGCGATCCTGGCCTCCAACAAGGAGGCCGCCCGCGCCGGCCTGGTCGAGGTCGCTCGCACCGCGGACCTCGGCGACTGCCAGTTGTGGACCCGGGTCAACAGCCTGGACTCCCCCTGGGTCCTCGACGACCTCACGACGCTGGTCACCGAGGTGGGCGACAAGCTCGACGTGATCATGGTCCCGAAGGTCGAGGGCCCGGAGGACATCCACTACGTCGACCGCCTGCTCGCCCAGCTCGAGGCGCGCGCCGGCGTGACCCGCCCGATCCAGGTGCACGCCATCCTCGAGACGGCCTCCGGTGTGTCCCGCGTCGAGGAGATCTGCCAGGCCTCGCCCCGCATGCAGGGCATCTCGCTCGGCCCGGCCGACCTGGCCGCCGACCGCCGGATGAAGACCACGCGCGTCGGCGGCGGGCACCCCGGCTACCTCGTGCGCCAGGACCCGACTGCGGAGGACGGCCCGCGCGCCACGTACCAGCAGGACCTCTGGCACTACACCGTCGCGCGCATGGTCGACGCCTGCGTGCAGGCCGGGATCTACGCCTACTACGGGCCGTTCGGCGACATCAAGGACGTCCTCGCGTGCGAGGACCAGTTCCGCAACGCCTACCTGCTCGGCTGCGTCGGGACGTGGACGCTGCACCCGGTGCAGGTCGACATCGCGCGTCGCGTGTTCTCCCCGGAGGTCGCCGACGTGGCCTGGGCCAGGAAGGTCGTCGAGGAGATGCCCGAGGGCGGCGCCGGCGCGGTGATGATCGACGGCAAGATGCAGGACGACGCGACGTACAAGCAGTGCCAGGTCGTGCTGAAGCTGGCGCAGGACCTGGCGAAGCGCGACCCCGAGCTGGCCGAGGCGTACGACCTGTGAGCGTGCTGAGGTCGGTCCTGTACATGCCGAGCTCCAACGCGCGGGCGCTGGAGAAGGCCAAGACAATCGCCGCCGACGCGATCATCTTCGACCTCGAGGATGCCGTCGCGCCGGACGCCAAGGAGACTGCGCGGGCGCAGGCCTGCGCCGCGGTCGCCTCCGGCGAGTACGGCAAGCGCACCCTGACGATCCGCTGCAACGGGCTGGACACCCCGTGGGGGCAGGCGGACCTCGAGGCCGCCGCGGCCGCGCGTCCCGCCGCCGTCGTCATCCCCAAGGTGAGCGGGCCGGAGCACCTCGCCGCCGTCGCCGCGGTCGTCGGTGCGGACACCCGCATCTGGGCGATGGTGGAGACGCCGTCGGCGATCTTCGCGGTCCGCGAGATCGCCGCGCACCCCCAGGTCGACGTCCTCGTGATGGGTACCAACGACCTGGCCAAGGAGCTGCGCGCCCAGCTCGTCCCGGGCCGCGCGCCGCTGCTCCCGCACCTGGCCACGGCGCTGCTCGCCGCGCGCGAGGCCGGCATCGACGTGCTCGACGGCGTCTACAACGACGTGAAGGACGCTGAGGGCTTCGAGGCCGAGGCGCGGCAGGGCTACGAGCTGGGCTTCGACGGCAAGACCCTCGTGCACCCCTCGCAGGTGGAGCCGACCAACGCCGTGTGGGCGCCGTCGGCGGACGACGTCGACCACGCGCGCCGCGTCATCGAGGCCTTCGAGGAGGCCGAGCGCGAGGGCAAGGGCGTCGTCACGGTGGACGGCCGGATGATCGAGAACCTGCACGTCGACAACGCCCGCCGCACGCTCGCGACCGCCGAGGCCATCGCCGCCCTCGGCTGACCCCCTCCCGCGCTTGTCCGTCCGCAGCAACATCCACGCGGCCGGATGATGTCGCTGCGGGCGGACAAGCCGGCCCGTACCCCGCGCTTGTCCGTCCGCAGCAACATCCACACGGCCGGATGATGTTGCTGCGGGCGGACAAGCCGGCCCCTCCCCTGCGCTTGTCCGTCCGCAGCAACGTCCACGCGGCCGGATGATGTTGCTGCGGGCGGACAAGCCGAGAAGGTGGGGGGCGGGGGGCGGACGTACGATCGAGAGCCCCGTACGGCCCCCTGCGCAAGGAACCCGTTGACCCTCGCCCTGCCGACCGACGAGCAGCTGACCGCGGCGCTCTCCACCGTCATCGACCCCGAGATCCGCCGCCCGGTGACCGAGCTCGGCATGGTCAAGTCGGCGGTGGTCGACCCCGACGGCACGGCCCGCATCGGCATCTACCTGACCGTCAGCGGCTGCCCGATGAAGGACACGATCACCGAGCGGGTCACGACCGCGGTGGGCGCGCTGCCAGGGGTCTCCAGCGTGGCCGTCGAGCTCGACGTGATGAGCACCGAGCAGCGGCAGGCCCTGCAGACGCTGCTGCGCGGCGACAACCCGGTGCGCGACATCCCGTTCGCGCTGCCCGGCTCGCTGACCAAGGTCTTCGCGGTCGCGTCCGGCAAGGGCGGCGTCGGCAAGTCCAGCGTGACGGTCAACCTGGCCGCCGCGATGGCGCAGAAGGGCCTGAACGTCGGCGTGCTCGACGCCGACATCTACGGCTTCAGCATCCCGCGCATGCTCGGCGTCCAGCACCGGCCGACGCAGGTCGAGTCGATGATCATGCCGCCGTCGGCGCACGGCGTGAAGGTCATCTCGATCGGCATGTTCACCAAGGACAACACCCCGGTCGTCTGGCGCGGGCCGATGCTGCACCGCGCGCTCCAGCAGTTCCTGGCCGACGTCTACTGGGGCGACCTGGACGTGCTGCTCATGGACCTGCCGCCCGGCACCGGGGACATCGCCATCTCGGTGGCCCAGCTGGTCCCGAGCGCCGAGATCCTGGTGGTCACCACCCCGCAGCTGGCCTC
>JBKJQQ010000106.1:0-10463 GCA_046593875.1 Mycobacteriales bacterium
GTGGCCAGCGTGAACAGGCGGGTCGTGCGCATCGCGTCGCGCAACGCGTCGCCGCGGCCCTCGCGGGCCTGCCGGGCCGACAGCGACGCGGCGACGGTCGAAGGCCCCACGACGAAGGCCACGGTGATCAGGTGGAGGGTCAGGACGACGGCGTACGCGCCCGAGTAGGTCATACCGGGCACGTTATCGGCAGGGGGGCGTTGGACAGGAGGGCGTGATGCCCGCCACCATGGGGGACCCCCGTGGTGTGACCTGGCTCTCCAGGTCAGATCACGTCGTCAGCAGGAGTTCGTGCACCGCCGTCGAAACATTGCCTACTACGCGTCGGTAACCCAGCCGAGCGTGCTCGTGGAGGAATCAGGATGAACAAGGTCCTTCGTGCGTCTGCCATCGTCGCAGCCGCCGGTCTGATGGTCCCGTTCTGGGCAGCTCCGAGCTACGCCGAGAGCGCCAGCGAGCCCGCCTCCGTCGGCGCCTACTACTACAGCCTGGGCATCGACAAGCCCGAGCAGTCGCCGACCCAGCCGCCGCCCATCACGCAGAACATGACCGACGGGGTCGCGCCCGACCACCTCGCCGTCGCCGTGCGCACGCCGGGCCGGGTCGACAAGCTGTCGTTCCTGTCCTTCGACCTCGCGTCGGTCCCCTTCGACGCCACGATCACCAAGGCCGTGGTGACCGTGCCGCTGGCCACCGAGCCCGGCAACACGCAGATGAGCCCGGCGGCGGAGAAGGTGACCGTCTGCATGGCCGGTGACGAGGGCTTCAACGGCGAGGACGGCGCGAACACCGCCGGCGCCCCCTCGACGCTGTGCGACAAGTTCAAGGTCGTCGGCAAGGAGAGCGCGGACAAGAAGGCCTACGAGTTCGACGTCTCGGCGCTCGCGGCCAGCTGGCTCACGGACGCCAACAACGGCCTGGCGCTGACGCCGAGCGCGCTGACCTCGCCGTTCCAGGTCGTCTTCAAGCCCATGCTCGACGCCACGATCGCGCTGACGTTCACCGCCCCCGTCGAGGAGGTCGTCACCGACGTCGTCGCGCCGGACACGACCGTCACGACGCCGGACTCCGGGACGGGCTTCTCCGGCAGCACCGGCACCTTCGACGCCGCGCTGCCGGCGCCCGAGACCGGCGGCTTCGGCGCGGTCGAGTCGCCCGTGGTCGACACCGCCCTCCCGGCTCCGGCCCCGGAGACGATGGAGGCCCCGGCCCCCGCCGTGGCGCCGACGGCCGTGCAGAACGTCGCGCTGGCCAAGGAGGTCCCGCTCACGCCGGCGCCCAGCTTCTGGCTCGGCATGCTCGCCGTGGCTGCGCTGCTGGCCCTGCTGTCGCTGATCCTCGGCGACAGCCGCATCCCCGCCCAGTCCACGGGCAGCGGGTCGCGCTTGAGCAAGGCCCTGCAGCAGCGGGAGACCGTCTCGGCCCGCGGGCCCCGCCTGGCCACGCGCCCGCTCAGCATCTGACCCGTCCCACCGCCCGACCCAACCGTCCCCAGCACCCGGACCAGGAGCTCCTCCTCATGAACCTGCACCGTTCCCGCGGCTTCGTCGCCGCCCTGCTCTGCTCGGCGGTCCTCACGGCCGCCTGCGGGCTCAAGCCCGAGGTCAAGGACTCCCTGGCCACGGGTGGCGGCGCCATCGCCGGCCAAGCGGCGCCCGAGGGTCAGGTCGCCGTCGACACCGACGGTGACGGCACGGCCGACTCCTTCGTCGACGCGGGCGCCGCCGGTACGGACGCCGGCACCGTCGACGGCGGCGCGGTCACGGGCGGCACCACCGGCGGCACGACCGGTGGGACCACGGGCGGGTCGACCGGCGGCACCACGGGCGGCACCACCGGCACCACGGGTGGTACCACCGGCACCACCGGCGGGACGACGGGTGGCACGACCGGCGGCACCACGACCGAGCAGCTCGGCCCCGACAGCAAGATCGGGATCGACGACAAGGCCAAGACCATCAAGATCTTCCTGCATGGTCCCCTCACGGGTGCCGGCGTGCCGCAGGACTCGTTCAAGAGCGGCACCCCCAAGTACTGGGAGGGCAAGAAGATCAAGGGCTACCGCGTCATCGCGGAAGCCTTCGACGACAAGTACCAGCCCGGTCCGGCGGTCAAGGCGTGCAACGCCAAGGCCAAGGAGGGCTTCCTCATCGTCGGCGGCGCCGGCACGGACCAGATCCAGGCCTGTGCCCGGTCGTCGGTCCTGGCCCGTGGCAACGTGCCCTACCTCTCGGCCGGCGTGACCGAGAACGGCCTCGGCGGGCTGAAGAACTACTTCGCCACCTCGCTGACCTACCCGGCGCAGGCCAAGCTGGTCGTGCAGATGGCGACCAAGGGCAACTACCTCAAGACCAAGAACGGCAAGGGCTGGGCCGTCGTCATCTCCAACACGCCGAACTTCCTGGACGCCGAGACGGCCATCGTCAACGCGGTCAAGGCGAGCGGCGAGAAGGTGACCGTCATCCGCACGCCGAAGAGCGGCGCGGACGCCGGCACCGTGGCGAACCAGCTTCGTGAGGGTGGCTTCGAGACCGTCTACTTCCTCGGCCAGCCGCTGTTCTTCATCGAGCTGACCGGCCGCGTCGGCTGCCCGGCCTACTGCCCGCAGTGGACCGGCGTCGGCGTCTCCATGGGCGCCAACAGCATCGGCGGCCAGAGCTGTAACGTCACCGGCCGCGCGTACAAGGGCGAGTTCCTCAGCCCCTACCCGGGCCTGGACAAGGCGCCGCAGTTCGCTCCCGGCGTGAGCTTCAAGGACGACATCGAGTTCAGCATCTACGGCTCCAGCCAGATCCTCGAGCAGATGCTGCTGGCCGTCCCCGGCCCGAGCTTCACCCGCGAGTCCTTCATCGCGGCGGTGAGCGGGAAGTCCTTCAAGGGCGGCATCTTCCCGGGCATCAGCTTCGCCAAGAACCGCTTCGGCGGCAGCAAGGCCTACGCCCTGCAGATGGACTGCACCAAGGGTCAGCACGTCACCAACGGCTTCTACTAACCCCCCTCAGCACCACCGCGCGAGCGTCCCCCGACCGGCTTCCCGGCGGGGGACGCTCGTGCGGCATGATGCCCACGTCTCGTGCGCCCAGCGCACTGTCGGAAGGGGTTCCCCGCGTGACGCCTCAGGCGTTCGAGTTCGGCTCCCGGATCGTCACACCTGTTGTGTCCGGTGCCATCAACGGGGCGGTGTACGGCCTGCTGGGCCTCGGCATCGTCCTGCTCTACAAGAGCAACAAGATCTTCAACTTCGCGCAGGGCGAGTTCGGCACGGTCGCCGCCTTCGGCGCCTTCGCGGGCCTGTCCGGCACCGGCTTCATGCCCAAGATGGGCTACGTGCCGGCGGCCTTCTTCGGCGTCTCGCTGGCCGTGGTGACCGCGCTGCTCACCGAGCGCCTGGTCGTCCGGCCGCTGTTCCGGCAGGCCAAGGTCACGCTGGTCGTGGCCACAGCCGGCGTCGCGCTGACCCTCATCGCCATCGAGGGCTTCGTCTTCGGCGCGAGCCCGGTCTCGCTCGGCCCGGCCGTCAGCGGTGAGGCCTTCACCAGCGGGGGCCTGCGCATCACCAAGCAGGGCGTCGTCATCGTCGTCGCCCTGGCCGTCCTGGCAGGGCTGTCGGCGCTGTTCTTCAGCCGCACCAAGCTGGGCACCGCGATCATCGCCGTCTCGCAGGAGCCGACCGCGACCAGCTTGGTCGGCATCAGCGTCAACCGCGTCAGCGCGCTGACGTGGGGCCTGGCGGGTCTGCTCGGCGGCATCGGCGGCATCCTGTTCGCCGGCAACGTGGGCGTCCTCGGCCCGGGAGCGCTGACCGGCCTGGCCCTGATCCCCGCCTTCACCGCGGCGGTCTTCGGCGGCATCACCAGCCTGCCGGGGGCCTTCCTCGGCGGCGTGGTCATCGGCATCATCCAGGCCGTGGGCGGCCGCAACATCCCGGAGAGCGTGGTGCCCTCGGCCAACCAGGTCGTGGTCTTCGCGATCCTCCTGCTCGTCCTGCTCGTCCGTCCCGCCGGCCTGCTCGGTAAGGAGACCTGATGACCACCACGGCATCCGAGCCGGAGGCGGTCGACGCCGCCCCCGACGACGGTCACGGCCCGGGCAAGGACTACGGGCCGGTCCGCTGGGTCCCGCGGGCCATCGTCTACGTGCTGCTGGCCTACTGGCTGCTCGTGCTCATCCCGGGCTCGGAGATCTACGCGCCCTTCGCGGCGGACGCCGTCATCTACGGCATCGTGGCGCTCAGCCTCAACATCATCATCGGCTACACCGGTCAGCTGTCGCTCGGGCACCAGGGCTTCTTCGGCATCGGCGCCTTCGCCGCGGCCTACTCCCTGACCGTGCGCGGGGTGCCGTTCGCGGCGACCTTCCTGATCGCCATCGTCGTGGCCGCGCTGTTCGCGCTGCTGCTGGGCGTCGTGGCGCTGCGCATCACCGGCCTGTACCTCGCCCTCATCACGCTGGTCTTCGGGCTGACGCTCGAGGGGTCGCTGTTCGAGGTCGCGGAGTTCACCAACTCCGGCGCCGGCCAGCCCGCCGACCGCCCCGAGTTCCTGTTCGACGACGGGCGCTTCTACCTGTTCTGCCTGGCCTTCCTGGCGGTCGCGTTCTACCTCGACTACCGGCTCACCTCCTCCAAGACCGGCCGCGCGCTGCTGGCCCTGAAGGAGAACGAGCGGGTCGCGGAGGCCTTCGGCATCAACGTCACGACCTTCAAGCTGCTGGCGTTCGTCATCTCCGGTGGCCTGTGCGGGCTGGCCGGTGCGCTCTACGCCTTCCGCGTCGGCAACGTCGTCGGCTCGGACTTCGGCTTCTTCCTTGCTCTGACGTTCGTCCTGATGACGGTGGTCGGAGGGCTGGGCAACCGGCTCGGGGTGATCCTGGGCGGCGCGCTGTTCGCCACCCTGGACTACCTGCTCGAGGAGACCTTCCTCAACGTCATCGAGCGCGGCTTCGTCAACGCCGGGACGTTCCTGAACCTCAACCAGAACAACCTCGAGCAGTACGACGTGGCCTTCATCGGCGCGCTCGGCCTGCTGCTCACGCTCGTGTTCAACCCCGGCGGCATCGCCCAGCAGAACAAGCCGTTCTTCGACTGGCTCGCCGGGAAGCCCTTCTCGCTGCACGGCGACAAGGAGTCCGGTCCCGGCGCTGTGGAGGGCTCCAATGTCCGTGCTTGAGGTGAACGACCTGGCCATCCGCTTCGGTGGCCTGCAGGCCCTGCAGGGCCTGAACATGGAGGTCAACGAGTACGAGATCGTCGGCCTCATCGGGCCGAACGGCGCCGGCAAGACCACCGCCTTCAACTGCATCACCGGCTTCTACCAGCCCAACCAGGGCACGGTGAAGTACCGCGGGCGCGACGTCACGAAGTCGCCGCCGCACGTGAAGGCGGCCATGGGCTTCGGCCGCACGTTCCAGAACGTCGGGATGGTCAAGAGCGCCACCGCGCTCGAGAACCTCAAGACCGCCCAGCACGCCAAGACCGAGTACGACGTGGCCAGCGGGCTGATCGGCGCTCCGAACAGCCTGGCCGTCGAGAAGCGGCTCGAGGCCAAGGCCGACGCGATCCTTGACCTGCTGGGCCTGGGCGACATCCGCAACAAGAAGGTCGGCGGGCAGTCCTACGGCACGCTCAAGCTGCTCGAGCTGGGCTGCGCCCTGGCCACCGACCCCGACATCCTGCTGCTGGACGAGCCGACCTCGGGCATGGGGCCGGACGAGTCCGACGAGCTGGGCGAGCGACTGCTCACGCTGCGGCGCGAGTTCGCGCTGACCATGCTCGTCATCGAGCACCACGTGCCGCTGGTGCTGCGCGTGTGCGACCACGTCTACGTCTTGAACTTCGGTCGGCTGCTCGCCGAGGGCAAGCCCAGCGTGATCCAGACCCACCCGGAGGTCGTCGCGGCCTACCTCGGTGGCGAGGCGCCGGAGGCCCTGGAGCAGACGCAGGAGACCGAGGAGGACGCCGAGCTCGACCGCCTCACCGAGCAGGCGGCCAAGCACCACGACGACCCGAGCGTCCCTGCCCCCGAGCTCGCCGAGCCCGAGCCGACGCCCGCCCGCCGCCGGCGCACCGCGGCCGCTGCCGCGGCGACCAGCGACGCCCCGGAGCGGATCCGACCCAAGAAGCGCGCGCCCCGCAAGCGTGCCGCCGTGACCGATGACGAGGGAGACGCGTGAGCCTGCTCGAGGTGGAGGACCTGCGCACCGGCTACGGCGCGCTCCCGGTGCTGCAGGGGATCTCGTTCTCCGTGGAGGAGGGCGAGACCGCCGTCATCTTCGGGCTGAACGGCGCCGGCAAGACGACGACCGTCAACTGCCTGGCCGGCGTGCTGCCGACGTGGAGCGGCGAGATCCGCTTCGACGGGCAGAAGATCAGCGGCAAGGACGCGCCCGGCATCGTCAAGGCCGGCGTGGCGTTGTCCCCCGAGGGCCGGCGCGTCTGGCCCGGCCTGTCCGTGCTCAAGAACCTCGAGCTGGGGGCCTGGATCCGCAAGGACCAGAAGGGCATCGCCGAGACCGTCCAGCAGGTCTTCGGCTACTTCCCCCGGCTGGACGAGCGCAAGGACCAGCTGGCCGGAACGCTGTCCGGCGGCGAGCAGCAGATGCTGGCCATCGGTCGGGCCATCATGTGCAAGCCGCGGATGCTCATGATCGACGAGGCGTCGCTGGGCCTGTCGCCCAAGCTGGCGCAGACGGTGTTCCAGGTCGTCTCGCAGATCAACGACGACGGCACCACCGTGATCATCGTCGAGCAGAACGTCGGCGTGCTGCCCTACGCCGACCAGGCGCTGATCATGGAGAAGGGGTCCCTGACCTTCAACGGGCGCGGCAAGGAGCTCGAGGAGTCCGGCGAGCTCAAGCGCACCTACCTCGGCGAGACCGAGGAGTAGCTCTGCACGCACGACGAAGGCCGGGCCCCTCGGGGACCCGGCCTTCGTCGTGCTCGGTGTGACCTAGCGGATGCTGATGTCCGTGGCGGAGTTCTCCGGCTGGCAGACGCGGCAGGCCTTGAGGTCGCGACCGCGGGCCTCGGCGGGGGTGAGGTAGCTGGTCTCCTCGCGACCGTCGACCAGGCGGCAGCCGGGGACGTGGTAGCTCGCGGAGCCGGCGACGACCAGACCCGAGACGTCACCGGGGGCGTCCGCCTTGGCAGCCCGGCCCTGGCCCTCGAGGAAGGCCTCGGCGAGCAGGTCGAACTTGGCCTCGAGCAGCGCGCGGTCCTCGCGGTTGCTCTGCACGACGAGCATCGCGGCGCCGAGGATGACGAAGGCGATGCCGACCAGGCCGCCGGACAGGATGTAGGGCATCTGGGCCAGCGTGGAGGTCTGGCCGGCCGCGCCGTTCCAGCCGAACGCGATGGCGATCAGGCCGATGGCGGCGAGCGCCAGACCGGCCTTGCCGCCGAGCTTGCCGAAGTTCGGGCCGGGCGTGGGAGTCATGGATGGGGCTCCATCGTGTCGAGGGACAGCGCGGTCGGGCCGTGCAGGACGGTCAGGCTAGTGGGGAGGGGATTCGCCGTCACGTGTCGAACTCCTGCTCATGACCGCAGCACGACCGCGTGAGCAGTGGGTTCGCCCCCTTCGCCCCACCTCGTCCCGCCGGCTGGTGATGACTGCTCTGGCCGTTGCCCTGCTCGGTCCGGCTGCGGTCGCGGGCGGCGCGTCCGCGGCGCCCGAGCGCGGCCTGCTGGTGATCGAGGGCCGGGGCGGCACGACGGTCGACGTGGTCCTCGCGAAGGACGTCTACCTGCGCAGCTTCCTGCCGACCTTCGAGGGCGGCGGCGGCTTCGCCGTCGCGCTGGTGGAGGAGCAGCGCGCCACGCAGAGCCGGACCGGTCGTCGACTCGGGGGCGTCCAGGTCCGGGCCTTCGGCGACGGCACGCAGGACGCCGTGGCCCCCCTGGGCGTCGACGGTCATCTGGTCCCCGCCACCTACCGCGTCACGCTGCTCGGTCAGGGCGCGGTGCGGGCGACCTTCCCCCTGACCGACCCGGAGGCGCCGAACGTCGTCCTACGGCCGCGGACGCCGCTGCGCCAGCAGTTCCTGGCCCGGGCGGAGGCGCTCGAGGGCGGGGTGACCAGCGGCCGGGTCGACCTGGGCACCCTCGCGCCGGGGCGCCGCGCGGTCCAGGTCGTGCTGATGAAGGGCACCCGGGTCGACGACCTGCGGATGTGCGCGACGACCGCCCCGCAGTGCGAGCGCTACTCCCCGTCGCTCGGGCGGCCCGGGGGCGAGTCCCAGATCTCGGCCCGGCTGGAGCCCGGCGCGCCGGAGAGCCGTTCGCTGCGCTACTCGGTCAGCGGCTACCGAGGTGCCCCGGACGAGGGGCAGACGTTCCAGGACGAGCGGCTGCGCGCGGTCGCGATCCTCTACTGATCCCTCATCGTCGGCGACCGCGGCGGGCTCGCAGGTAGTCACTGACGACGTACTCCCCGAGCCGGGCCGGATCGGGGGCGAAGACCCGCCCCCCGTTGCGCGCGGCCAGGCGCTCGACGAAGTCCACGAGCCGCGGCTCGTCGTCGAGCATGAAGACGTTGATGGTCGCCCCCCGACGCGTGACGCGCTCGACCTCGGCCATGGTCAGCTCGAGCGTCTCGGGCAGCGGCGGCCAGCAGAACTCTGCGCGGCCGCTGCGGGTCAGGTGCGCGGTGGGCTCGCCGTCGGTGACGACCAGGACGACAGGCTCGGCATCGGGGTGCTTGGCCAGGTGCCGGCCGGCCAGGACCAGGGCGTGCTGCAGATTGGTGCCCTGCACGCGCTGGGCGTCCAGGCCGGCCAGCTTCTCCGGGGTCAGCACCTGGGCATAGTCGCTGAAGCCGATGATCTCGATCGCGTCCTGCGGGTACTTCGTCGTCACCAGCGAGTGCAGCGCCAGCGCCGTCTGCTTTGCGGTGCCCCAGGTGCCGCGCAACTCCATCGAGAACGACAGGTCGACCAGCAGGGCCACCGCGGCGCTCGTACGACGCTCGGTCTCCACGACCTCGAAGTCGTCGACCATGAGCCGCACGGGGCTGCCCTGGCCCCGGAGCACGGCGTTGCGCACGGTGCGCACCACGTCCAGCGGCTGCTCGTCGCCGAACTGCCACGTCCGGGACGCTCCGGTGGTCTCGCCGGCCGCGCCCGCGTCCTGCACGTCGTGGCCGCCGCGCCCCCCGGCCTGCAGCTGTGTGAACACCTTGCGCAGCGCGGTGGCACCGACCCGGCGGACCGCGCGCGGCGAGAGCTCGAGCCGGCCGCGGCTGTCGCGCACGAGGTAGCCCTGCTCGAGCAGCTCGCGCTCGATCCGGCGCAGCGCCGCGACGTCGTCGACCGCTCCGCGGCCGAGCGCGCGCATCACGGCCGCCTCGTCGATGTCGTCGAGCGAGGCGCCGGGGTAGTCCTGGCCCAGCGACGCCTCGAGGTCGTCGAGGTCGGCCAGCTCCTCGAGCGCGGTCGTCGCGTCGCCCATGCCCATTCCCTGCTCGCCGCGCATCCGCTCCTTGCCCCCCCAGGGCAGGTCGGGCCGGGCGTTGCGCAGGCTGTCGCCGAGCTGGGCCATCTGGGCGGCGAGGTCCAGGTCCAGCGCGCCCTGCATCAACTCGCCGAGCTCCTGGCGCTGCTGGGGCGTGAGGGAGTCCATCAGCCGCTGCTGGGCGGCGGCGCGACGGGCGAGGTCGTCGACGAGCTCCTCGAGCGTCTGCGGGGCGGACGGGAAGAACTCCCCGTGCCTGGTCATGAAGTCGTCGAACTGCTCCTGGGTGTGCGTGCCGCGGGCGTCGGCGTCGAGCATCGCGTTGAGGTCGCTGAGCATGTCCTTGACCGCCTGCATCGCGGCCGGGTCGGCGTTCTCGAGCGCCGCTTTCATCCCCGTGAACTGGCTGTCCAGCACTTCGCGACGCAGCAGGTCGTCGATCCGCTCGTAGGCCTGCCGGGCCTCGTCGCTGCGCCAGTCGTAGGGCTTGAGCGCCTGCACCGCGCGGGCCGTCTCCGTCGGCAGGGTGTCCAGCTCGAGCTCGCGCAGGCGGGCCTCGTCCGAGGGGTCGGGGAACAGCTCCCGCCGCTCGGCCCCCAGCGCCTGCTCGAGCAGCTCGCGCACCTCCTGCAGCGTGCCGTCCAGCTGGCCCTTCTGTCGCGCCTGCCGCTGCCGCTTGGCCACCTGCCGGCGCAGGTCGTCCAGCCCGCGCAGGCCGTCGGCCCCGCGCCGCATGAGGTCGCGCAGGGCCTGCCGGGCGCTGGCGCCGGAAAGGACCGCCTCGCCGATCTCGTCCAGGGCGGCAGCGACGTCGTACGGCGGCTCGAGCGGGTCACGGCCGCCGGCCCAGGCGCCGTACCGGTAGGTCACCTCCGGCCGGCGCGGGCGTTGAGGTAGCGGGACAGCGCCTGCAGCCCGAAGGCGACCGCCAGGACCAGCAGCGCGGCGGCGCGGGGCAGCCACACCCCGGTCAGCAGCCGTAGCGGGATGAGCGTGAAGGCGATCGCCAGCCCGATCT
>JBKJQQ010000127.1:0-6260 GCA_046593875.1 Mycobacteriales bacterium
GCCCGCCGAGCTGGACCGGCTGCTGTCGCCGCTGGTGGTCGACGCCCGCCGGCTGCGCGAAGCGGGCTGGACGCCGGCCTGGACGACCCGCGACGCCCTGGTGGCGCACCTGGTCGCCCGGCCGGCCGCCGGTGGTCGCGCGGGCGCCTACACCGCGGCCGGTGCCGGGGCGACCGTGGCGCTCATGGGCACGGCAGCGCTCGTCCGACGGGCCCGGCGGCGCCGCGGTCGCTGAGCGGGGCGGCCCCTCGCGCGGGGCCTGCCCGTACGGTCGGGGCATGGACGTGATCCGGCTGCTCGCCCTGCGCGACACCCCGCTGGACCCGGCCGAGGTGCTCGCCGCGGTCGAGGACCCGCGCGCGGGCGGCGTCGTCAGCTTCACCGGCCTGGTCCGGGACCACGACGGCGGGCGCGGGGTGACCGAGCTGGAGTACACCGCGCACCCGGACGCGGAGGCAGCCCTGCGCCGGGTCGCCGAGGCCGTGGCCGCCGACCTGCCGGTGCACGCCCTGGCCGCCACCCACCGGACCGGCCTGCTGCAGGTCGGGGACGTCGCCGTGGTCGTCGCGGCGTCGGCGGCCCACCGCGGGCAGGCCTTCGAGGCGGCGCGGCGGCTCATCGACGACCTCAAGGCGACCGTGCCGATCTGGAAGCGGCAGGTCTTCAGCGACGGCGAGCAGGAGTGGGTGGGGACGCCGTGAGCGTGCCGGCCTGGCTGCTGTGGCTGCTGCCCGTCCCGGTGGCGACGGTCGGCGCCGTCGCCTGGGCCGCGTGGACCGGCCGCAGCCGCGGGCCCCAGGACACGGACGAGGGTGTGCAGGCGTACGCGAAGTTCCGGGCGGCGCTGGCGCCCGGCGAGCGGCCCGAGGCGGACTAGCGGAGCGTCGGGCTAGCGCAGCGTCGGCGGGAGCCAGACGCAGACGCCCTCGCGGCCGCCCTCGGGGTCCAGGCGAAGGCAGACGTTCTCGCGGTCGCCCTCCTCGCCCGGGCCCGCGAGCGCCGGAGCGCCGAGTCCGGTCAGCAGCACCAGGCCGGTCAGTGCGGTCACGATCGTCCTGCGGCTCATCGGTCGTCTCCGTCTGTCGTGCACTGGGTGAGCGGGGTGGTCGGGACGGCCGCGCAGTCGATCCGGTCGGACTCGACGCCGACGCGCTTCACGCCCGTGGGGTTGTCCGGCAGCGGCGGGCCGACGTGGAGCACGGGGTCGGAGTGGTCGTCGCAGCCGCGGCCGCCGGCGGTCGCGCCGCCGGCGTCGACGCAGGAGTCGTCGACTCCCGTCCTGCCGAGGACGGCCTGCGGGGGAGTTGCCGGTGCTGCCGCCTGCGGAGCCCGGACGGCGGGGGCGGCTGCCCCGGGGTCCACCGCCGGAGCGGCCGCCGGGGCACCGGCACGCACGGACGCCACCTCGTACGCCGGCAGCTCGACGACCGCGGGCCGGCCGCCCGGGGCCGTGCCTGCGTCGGTGCTGAAGGGGGCGACGATCAGGCCGCTGATCACGCCGAGCGACGCGACGCCGAGGACGGCGGGCGCCGTGGCGCGGGCGGCGGCGCGGCGCAGCCGGTCCAGGAAGGACAGGCCGTCGAGCCACGGGGCCAGCGCCACCAGGCCGCCGGCCGGCAGCGTGCCGCCGCGCGTCGCGAACTCCTTGCGCAGCGCCTTGCGGGCCCGGCTGAGCACCGAGCGCACGGCCGGCTCGGTCATGCCGAAGCGCGCGCCCATCTCGTCGTAGCTCAGCCCCTCGACCTCGCGCGCCCACAGCACGGCGGCCTGCCGGGCCGGCATCGCGTCCAGGGCGTCCAGGGCGGTGCGGGCCTCGTCGCGGGCGACGACGACGTCGGCGGTGTCGCGCCCGACGCGGCTGCCCTCCGGGACCTCGGCGACCGAGGTGCTGCGTCCACGTACCCGCAGGCGGTCGATGACCAGGCGGCCGGTGACGCAGGTCGACCAGGCGGCCACGTCGTCCTCGGTCTGCAGCTCGTGCCGGTGGTCGTAGGCGCGCAGCAGCGCCTCCTGGACCAGCTCCTCGGCCTCGTGCCGGTCGCCCAGGCGACGGGTGGCGTAGCGCTGCAGCCGCGGCGTCAGGCGCCGTACGACGTCCTCGAAGTCCAGCGGGGCAGCGTCGGGCAGCGCGCGCAGGTGCGCGCGCGCGGGCGCCGCCTCGTCTGGGTGCGGCAGGTCGAGCAGGGACGACATCGTCGACCCCTTCCGTCGAGGGCTGGGGATCCCGACACCCCCTCAACGTCGTTCGACGCAGAACGTCGCGCTCCTGTGCCGAGAACCTTCAGATCCGGACGGACCGGTCGTGTCCCGACGGGTGCTCAAGTACCGCCCGGGCCCGTGCCGACACCTCCAGGGACCGGGTGGACGTCCAGGTCCCCCCTAGCGAGAGGCACTCCCGTGGAGCACGTCGTCTTCTTCCCCGCCCCCGACGGCTCGCCGGCCTTCCGCCGCGTGCCGACCCTCGAGGAGGCCGTCCGCCTCGTCGAGCACCTGCGCAACGTCGAGGGCGTCAACAGCGTCAGCGTCCACGCGCTGACCGAGGTCCCGCTGGCTTTCCGCGCCTACTACCGCGTGGAGGTGCCCACCGCTGCGGAGGCGCTGGTCCCCGCCCAGCCCGAGCCCGCCCCCGAGCTCGCCCCCGTCGAGTCGCAGGCCGCCGTCGACGTCGAGCCGCTGCAGGAGGCGCCCGCCCTTGCCCTGGTCGAGGACGTCCCGGCCGAGGAGCCCGTCCTGGTGGCGAGCAACGGCCACAGCCCGCAGAGCCTGGGCTTCTTCGCCTGAGCGCACGGACACACCGGCACCTAGTCTGATCAGGTGTCCCGGCGTCTGCTGACCCTGCTGCTGGCCAGTCTGCTGGCGCTCGGACTCACGCTCGCCGCGGCGATCGCGCGGGTCCCGTACGTCGCCCTGGGCCCGGGCCCCACCTACGACACGCTCGGCGAGTTCGACGGCACCCCGGTGCTCGAGGTCGAGGGCCGGCGCACCTTCCCGACCGACGGTCAGCTGGACCTGACCACCGTCGGCGTGCAGGCGCGGCTCACGCTCGCCCAAGCGCTGCGCGGGTGGTTCGCCCGCGACCTGGCCGTCGTCCCCCGCGAGGTGGTGTTCCCGCCCGGCCGCACCGACGAGCAGGTCGAGCAGGAGAACGTCGAGGCGATGGTGGAGTCGCAGAGCTCCGCCCTGCTCGCCGCCGCGCGGCAGCTGGGCTTCAAGGTCGCAGAGGTACGGGTCTCCGAGCTCGGCGACGCCTCGCCGGCGCAGGGCCGGCTGCGGGTCGGCGACGTGCTGCTCGCCGTCGACGGCAAGGACGTCCGTGACGCGGCGGAGCTGCGCTCCCTCATCAGCGGTCGCACCGCCGGCGACCCCGTGACGATCACGTACGAGCGGGGCGGCGCCCGCTCCCAGGCCCGCATCACGACCGGGACGTCCGGCGGCGACGGCGAGAAGCGGCCCGTCATCGGCGTGGTCACCGAGGAGAAGGCCGTCGACGTGCCGTTCGACGTGACCATCAACCTCCAGGACGTCGGCGGTCCGAGCGCCGGCCTGATGTTCACCCTCGGCATCATCGACAAGCTCGGCGTCGACTCCCTGACCGGCGGCAAGTACATCGCGGGTACGGGGGAGATCTCGCCGGACGGCTCGGTCGGCCCCATCGGCGGCATCACGCAGAAGCTCATCGCGGCGCGCCGCAAGGGCGCCGTCGCCTTCCTCGTGCCGGCGGACAACTGCACCGAGGCCGCCGTACGGCCGCCGGCGGGCCTGACGCTGATCCGGGTCGGGACGCTCACCGACGCGCTCGACGGCCTCCAGGCGTTGCGTCGCGGCACGACGCCGACCGGCTGCGCGCGCTGACCTTCCGGACGCCCTCGCGTCCCTAGACTCCGGCCATGGAGCCCGGCGTCCCCTTCGCGCTCCTCGGCGCGGTGTCGTTGCTGGCCGTCGCGGCCTGGGCCGGGCTCGGGGCGACGGCGCTGGTCGGGGCGCGCGCCGGACGGCTGCCCGGTCTGCTCGTGCTCGCCGGCGGGGTGGTCCTCGCCGTGGTCGAGACGATCACCGCGACCGACTTCGGGGCCGACAGCAGCGAGCTGCTGCAGAACGCCCGGGCGGCGGGGCTGCTGCTGCTCGCCGCGGGCCTGTTCGCGGGCGCCCTGGGTGGCGGTCTGCGCCGTCCGGCGGTGCCGGGCGTTGTCGTGCCGCTGGCCGCCGCGCCCGCGCCGACCGTCCTGGCGGCGCTGGCCGGGCTGGCCGCCGCCGCGGCCGCCGTCCGCGCCCGTCGTGACCTGCCCGGACTGCTGCTGGGGGCCGGTCTGCTGCTGGCCGCCACGTCCGCCGCGGCCGCCCCGCTGGCCGACCGCGCGGGCGGGGCCCTGCTCGTCCTGCTGCTGCGCGGCGCGGCGGCGCTCCTGGTGCTGGCCTCGCTGGCGGTGCTGGCCCGCAGCAGCGTGCTCGGCAAGGTCGTGGGCGCGATCCTGGCCGGCGTCCTGCTGATGGCCCTGGCCGCTGTCGGCGTCGTCGGCACGGTGGTCGCGCAGAACGCGCAGCAGGAGCAGGAGTCGGTGCTCCGCGACGCCGCCAACGGCCGGCTCGCGGTCCTGCAGCAGAGCCTGGACAACGTCCTGAACGACGCCCGCTTCGCCGCGCCGCTCTGCCGCGCCCGGCCGACCGGGTGCGGCGCCGCCGTCGACGCGCTCGCCGGACCCGAGGTCCCGACCTTCGCCGCCCTGCTGCCCGCGAGCGGCGGACCCACGATCCTCGGCGGCCGCGCCCAGCTCACCGGTCCGGAGGCGCTCGGGCTGGCCGGTTCGGCGCTGCTGGAGCAGGTGCTGGTCGGGGGCCCGAACGCCCAGCGGGACGCCCTCGGCACCCAGGTCCGCCTGGTCGGCTCGCCGCAGTCGCTGGCGCTGGTCGTGCTGGTCCCGCAGGGCCGGCCGACGCCGACCTCGCGGGCGACCTCGGCGCTGGCCATCGGGGTGCGCCTGGACGACAGCTACCTGGGCCGGGACCGGGAGTTCTCCGGCTTCGGCTCCTCGCTGCTGATCGGCGACCGGGTGGTCGCCTCCAGCGGGAGCGCCAACGAGCGCGCCGTCGTCGAGCGCATCGCCCGCGACGCGCGGGTGGCGGCCGCCGCCCCCGGCGACGAGCGGGTCGTCCCGGCCGAGGGGTCCGCGCCGACCGTCTTCTTCACCTCGGTCACCGACGTGAGCGGCAAGCCGATCGGCACGCTCGCCCTCTCGCGCACGGCCCGGGAGGCCCTGAAGTCGCAGCAGGACGCGCTCCGGACGCTGCTCCTGGTCTCGCTCGCGGCGACCGCGCTGGTCGGCAGTCTCGCGCTGCTGCTCGGCCGGCGCACGGTCGAGCCGCTGCAACGCCTCACCGCCGCCGCCTCCCGGGTCGCCGGCGGCGACCTCACCGTCACCACCGGGCTGTCCAGCCGCGACGAGGTCGGGGCGCTGTCCCGGACCTTCGACGCGATGACCGGCTCGGTGGCGCGCCTCACCGGCGACCTGCGCGCCTCGGCCGGCCGGCTCGAGACGGTGCTGGCCTCCATGACCGACGGGCTGGTCGCGACCGACGGGCAGGGGTGCGTGACGAGCATCAACCGCGCGGCGCTCGCGATGGCCGGGCTGTCCGACCCGGCCGGCGCCCTGGGCTTCCAGCTGGCCGACGTCATCGACGTCCGCGTCGCGGGGGAGCCGCTGGACCTGGCCGACACCGGCCAGCCCGACGTGGACGCCGCGGTGCACCCGCTGGACGGCGACCCCGTGCCGGTCAAGGTCGCGCTCGCGCCGCTGGACGGCGGCGAGGGCGTGGTCCTGGTGCTGCGCGACACGGCCCGCGAGCGCGAGGTCGAGCGGATGAAGACCGAGTTCCTGTCCAACGTCAGCCACGAGCTGCGGACCCCGTTGACACCGATCCGCGGGTACGCCGAGATCCTGCTGCGCCGCCCGGACCTGCCCCCGGACAAGGTCGCTGCGTACGTGGGCACCATCCTGGAGGCGACCTACACGATGGGCCGCGCGGTCGACCTCCTCGTCGACGTCGCCGCGTTCGAGGCTGGTCGGGTGGTCGCAGAGCCTCGGGCGACCGGGATCGCCGAGCTCGTCGAGGCGCGGTTGGTGGACTGGCGCCGACGCGCTCCGGCCCGCGCCGGTGACCTGCGCCGACGGCTCCCGGTGGGACTGCCCGAGGTTTCCGTCGACCCGCGCTGGGTCGCCAAGGCACTCGACGAGTTCGTCGACAACGCCGTCAAGTACAGCGAG
>JBKJQQ010000170.1:0-27553 GCA_046593875.1 Mycobacteriales bacterium
GAACAACCGCGACATCGCCAAGCAGTTGTTCATCAGCGAGAACACCGTGAAGAACCACATCCGCAACATCCTGGAGAAGCTGCAGCTGCACTCCCGGATGGAGGCCGTGGTCTACGCCGTCCGCGAGAAGCTGCTCGAGATCACCTGAGCCTGCGCTGGTCCGTGACGTCCCCAGCACCCCGGTGCCGGGGACGTCACGCGTTGGACGTGAGGCGCCGCGTCAGCGGCTGAGCATCCGGCCGACGGCGCCCATCAGCTCCTGCACCTGCGCCTCCGGGTCCTCTGGTCCGCCGCCGTGCCCGAGCAGGCAGTGCCGGGCATGGCCGTCCAGCAGGCCCAGCGCGACCTTGTCGAGTGCGGCGCGCACGGCGTTGATCTGGGTGAGGACGTCGACGCAGTAGCGGTCCTGTTCGACCATCCGCGAGATCCCGCGGACCTGCCCCTCGACGCGAGCCAGCCGCTTCTGCAGCTGCTCCTTGCTCGTCGTGTAGCCGCGAGCGGGTAGGGGAGGGGTGTCAGCCATGGCAGGAACATACCCATGGGGGGTATGGTTGTCACGAGAACACCGACCCCAGGAGGACCTCGTGGAGCAGCGCACCTACACCGTCACCGGCATGACCTGCGGCCACTGCGTCGCCAGCGTCACCGAGGAGGTCGGGGAGGTCGCCGGCGTGCAGAGCGTCGACGTGGTCCTCGAGACCGGGGCCGTCACGGTCACCGGCGACGGCGTCTCCGACGCCGCGGTCAAG
Organism: Mycobacteriales bacterium; assembly: GCA_046593875.1. Taxonomy (GTDB): domain Bacteria; phylum Actinomycetota; class Actinomycetes; order Mycobacteriales; family SCTD01; genus SCTD01. The sequence continues at coordinate 750 of JBKJQQ010000170.1, forward strand.
GCCGCGGTCGAGGAGGCGGGCTACGCGGTGGCCGCCTCATGAGGGAGCTGACCCCGCCCGTGCGACTGGGCCTGTTCGGCATCGGCCTGGCCGTCGTCCTGGCCGGCTCGCTGAGCCTCGGCCGGGCCACCGGCGGTGCGGTCGCCGACGCAGCCCCGACGTCGGTCGCGCAGGAGAGCGGTGGCGGACAGGAGCACGGCGGCGGCGCCATGACCGGGAGGACCGGCTCCGAGTCCGCCTATGCCGCCGTCACCGGGACGAGCCTGTCCGCGGACGGGCTCCGCCTGGACGTCCCGACGACCGTGCTGCCCCCGCTCCAGGCGACGACCTTCAGCTTCCGCGTCCTCGGCGCGGACGGACCGGTGACGGAGTTCGACGTCGAGCAGAGCAAGCGGATGCACCTGGTGCTGGTCAGCCGCGACCTGTCCCGGCACGCGCACGTGCACCCGGTCATGGCCGCCGACGGCACCTGGTCGACCCGGCTCACCCTGGCCCCCGACACCTACCGCGCCGTCGCGGACTTCGTCGTCGACGGCGAGCGCCGCAGCCTGGCCGTCGACGTCGCGGCGCCCGGTCCGTTCCAGCCGAAGCCGCTGCCGCCGGCGTCGACCAGCGCCATGGTCGACGACCTGCGCGTCGAGCTCGAGCGGGACGGCAACGTGCTGTCCTTCACCGCCTTCCGCGGCAGCAGCCCCATCACCCCCGAGCCCTACCTCGGCGCCCGCGGCCACCTGGTCGCCTTCCGCGCCGGCGACCTCGCCTACGCCCACGTCCACCCGTCCGGCCAGGACGGCGCGACGACGTCGTACGAGGCGGAGCTACCCGGAGCCGGCTCCTACCGGCTCTTCCTCGAGCTGCAGGTCGACGGTCGGGTTCGCCTCGCTCCGTTCACCCTGGAGGTGACCGCATGACCGCCCTCGACCTCCCCGTCCAGGGGATGACGTGCGCCTCGTGCGCCAACCGCATCGAGCGCAAGCTCAACAAGCTCGAGGGCGTCACCGCGACCGTCAACTACGCGACCGAGCAGGCGTCGGTGACCTACGACGCCGCGGTCGTCACGCCCCACGACCTGGTCAAGGCCGTCGAGGCCGCCGGCTACAAGGCCGTGCTGCCGACGCTCGGCGGACCAGGGACAGCCGCCGACGCACCCGCGGCCGAGCCGGTCGACCCGACCCGGGCGCTGCTGCGCCGGCTGGCCGTCTCCTGGGCGCTCACGCTCCCGGTGCTGGCCATGTCGATGGTGCCGGCGCTGCAGTTCGACAACTGGCAGTGGGTCGCGCTGCAGCTGGCCACCCCCGTCATCCTCTGGGGCGCCTGGCCCTTCCACCGCGTCGCCTGGGCCAACACCCGCCTCGGCACCGCCTCGATGGACACGCTCGTCTCGATGGGCGCGCTGGTCAGCTGGATCTACTCGATCGTCGTCCTGCTGACGACCTCGGCCGGCAACACCGGCTTCCGCATGCCGTTCGAGCTGCGGGTCGGGTCGCACGGCACGACGCCGGAGCTCTACCTCGAGGTCGGCGCCGCGCTGACCGCCTTCCTGCTGTCCGGGCGCTACCTGGAGGCCCGGGCCAAGCGCAGCAGCGGCGCGGCGCTCAAGGCGCTGCTGGCGCTGGGGGCCAAGGACGCCGCGCGCCTCACCGCCGACGGCCTCGAGGAGCGGGTCCCGGTCGACTCCCTCGTGGTCGGGGACCGCTTCGTCGTCCGTCCCGGCGAGAAGATCGCCACCGACGGCACCGTGCTCGAGGGGCGCAGCGCGGTCGACCTGTCGCTGCTCACCGGGGAGTCCGTCCCGGTCGAGGTCGGCGAGGGCGACGCCGTCACGGGGGCGACCGTCAACGTCGGCGGCCGGCTGGTCGTGCAGGCCATCCGGGTCGGCAGCGACACCGCGCTGGCCCAGATCGGCCGGCTGGTCACCGCCGCCCAGACCGGCAAGGCGCCCGTCCAGCGGCTCGCCGACCGCGTCGCCGCCGTCTTCGTCCCGATCGTGCTGGCCCTGTCCGTCGCCGGCCTGGGCTGGTGGCTCGGTGCCGGCGCCTCGACGGCCAAGGCGATCACCGTCGCGGTCGCCGTGCTGGTCATCGCCTGCCCGTGCGCCCTCGGCCTGGCCACCCCGACCGCGCTGCTGGTCGGCACCGGCCGGGGCGCGCAGCTCGGCATCCTCATCAAGGGCCCGGAGGTCCTCGAGTCCACCCGCCGCGTCGACACCGTCGTGCTCGACAAGACCGGCACCGTGACCACCGGGCAGATGAGCCTGCTGTCGGTCGCCACCGCCGGCGCCGAGGAGGACGAGGTGCTGCGGCTGGTCGGCGCGCTCGAGGACGCCAGCGAGCACCCGATCGCCCGCGCGATCGCGGCTGCCGCGCGCGAGCGGGTCGGCGATCTGCCTGCTGTCGAGGGCTTCGAGAACCGCGAGGGGCTCGGCGTGCAGGGTGTCGTCGACGGTCACGCCGTCGTCGCCGGCCGGCCGCAGCTGCTCGCCGACTGGTCGCTCACGATGCCGGCCGAGCTGCAGGACGCGGTCGACCAGGCGCGCGCCGCCGGCCGTACCGTCGTGGTCGCCGGCTGGGACGGCGCGGTGCGCGCGGCGCTGGTCGTCGCCGACACCGTCAAGCCCACCAGCGCGCTGGCCGTACGCCGGCTGCGCGCGCTCGGGCTGCACCCGGTCCTGCTCACGGGCGACAACGAGGCCACCGCCCGTGCCGTCGCCGCCGAGGTGGGCATCGACGAGGTCATCGCCGACGTCCTGCCGGCCGACAAGGTCAGCGTCATCACGCGGCTGCAGGCCGAGGGCCGGGTCGTGGCGATGGTCGGCGACGGCGTCAACGACGCCCCGGCGCTGGCCCAGGCCGACCTGGGGCTCGCCATCGGCACCGGCACCGACGTCGCCATCGAGGCCAGCGACCTGACGCTGGTCCGCGGCGACCTCACCTCGGCGGCGGACGCGATCCGGCTGTCCCGCCGCACGCTGCGGGTCATCAAGGGCAACCTGTTCTGGGCGTTCGCCTACAACGTGCTCGGCATCCCGCTCGCGCTCGCGGGGCTGCTGAACCCGTTGATCGCTGCGGCCGCCATGGCGTTCTCCAGCGTCTTCGTCGTCACGAACAGCCTTCGCCTGCGGGCCTTCTCGCCGCTGCCGGAGGAGGTCTCGCCCGATCCTGATCGGCCGTCCAAGCCGCGGCGCGAGAAGGTCGCGCGCCCGGCCGGCGGTCCGGCCTCGTGGGAGCAGCGCAACTACTCCGCCTGACCCGCCAGGTCCGTCCGCAGCCGTGCGTGCACCACCATGTCGACCCGTCGCGCCGGGTCGCGCGGCGCGGGGCGGACCGCCCGGGCCACCCCCTCGCGGACCCAGCCGGCCTTCTCCGCCGTCCGCAGCGAGGCGTGGTTCGCGACGTCGGCGAGCAGCTCGACGCGGGCCAGGCCCAGCGCCTCGAAGCCCCAGTCCGCGTGCAGTCGCGCGGCCCGGCCGGCCACGGCGCGGCCGCGGGCCCAGGGGGCGACCCAGTAGCCGACCTCGCCGACCGTCCCGCGCACGGTGAGCCCGACCGCGCCGAGCAGGCCGCCGTCGACGGCGTCGGTCACCGCGCAGTTGGCGACCATCCCCTCGAACCACTCGGTCGGCACGGTGCCGTCGACGTAGCCGTGGGCGACCTCGAGCGTGTACGGCACGGGGACCGGGAGCCAGCGGCCGATTTCGGGATCGGCGCAGGCGCGCGCGACCTCTGGTGCGTCCGACGAGCGCCACCGGCGCACCGTCACGACACCGTCGGTGCGGTCGGGGTAGGCGGGGAGCCGCGAGGTGTCGCGGTCCGGCTCGCCGGCCAGCCGGGAGAAGACCCAGAGGTCCTCGTCGCCCGCCCCGCCACGGGCGGTCCCCTCGACGCTGAGGCCGACCTTCTCCGCGACCCGCCGCGAGGCCCAGTTGCCGACGCCCACACGGGCCTCGATGCGGTGCAGCGCGAGCGCGCCGAACCCCCAGCGGCACACCGCCCCGACCGCCTCCCCGGCGATGCCGCGGCCGCGGGCCCGTGCTGAGGTCACCCAGCCGACCTCGGCCTGCGTCCCGGCCAGCCGGTAGAGCCCCGCCGTCCCGAGCAGCTCGGCCGAGGTCGCGTCCAGCACCGCCAGCTCGGCGCGGGTGCCGGCAGCCCAGTGCGCAGCGTCCGCGGCGATGCGGTCGGCGGCGTCGCTGGTCCGGTAGGGCGACGGGTGCGGTGTCCAGCGCGCCACCTCGGGGTCGTCGAGCAGGCGCTGCAGCCCGTCGACGTCGCCCGGCTGCCAGGGACGCAGGTGCAGGCGCCCGGCGGTGATCTCGGTCGGCTCCACGGCTGCAGTGTGCCGGGGCACGCCCGGCCGTCGCGACCCGTTACCCGCCTACGATGCCCGAGACGTCCAGCGAAGAGGTGCACACAGAGTGGTCTTCAGCAAGCTCCTGCGCGCCGGCGAGGGCAAGACCCTCCGCCGGTTGAAGAACATCGCCGACGCCGTGAACGGCTACGAGGACGACATCCTGCCGCTCACGGACGCCGAGCTGCGCGCCAAGACCGACGAGTTCCGCGAGCGGCTCGCCGACGGGCAGACCGTGGACGACCTGCTCGTGGAGGCCTTCGCCGTCGGCCGCGAGGCGGCCAAGCGCACCCTGGGCCAGCGGCACTTCGACGTGCAGGTCATGGGCGGCGCCGCCCTCCACCTCGGCAACATCTCCGAGATGCGCACCGGTGAGGGCAAGACCCTCACCTGCACGCTGCCGGCCTACCTCAACGCCCTCGAGGGCAAGGGCGTCCACGTCGTCACGGTCAACGACTACCTGGCCCGCCGCGACTCCGAGTGGATGGGCCGGGTGCACCGCTTCCTGGGCCTCGAGGTCGGCGTCATCCTGGCCAACGAGCGACCCGACGTGCGGCGTCCGTCGTACGGCTGCGACATCACCTACGGCACCAACAACGAGTTCGGCTTCGACTACCTGCGCGACAACATGGCCTGGAGCGCCGAGGAGCTCGTGCAGCGCGGCCACCACTACGCGATCGTCGACGAGGTCGACTCGATCCTCATCGACGAGGCCCGCACCCCGCTGATCATCAGCGGCCCGTCGGACCAGGCCACCAAGTGGTACTCCGAGTTCGCCCGGATCATCCCGCGCCTGGTGCGCGACGTGGACTACGAGGTCGACGAGAAGAAGCGGACGGTCGGCATCCTGGAGTCCGGCGTGGAGAAGGTCGAGGACCAGCTCGGCATCGACAACCTCTACGAGTCGGTGAACACCCCGCTGGTCGGCTACCTGCAGAACGCCCTGAAGGCCAAGGAGCTCTACCGCAAGGACAAGGAGTACGTCGTCATCGACGGCGAGGTGCTCATCGTCGACGAGCACACCGGCCGTGTGCTGGCCGGTCGCCGCTACAACGAGGGCATGCACCAGGCCATCGAGGCCAAGGAGGGCGTGCGGATCAAGGACGAGAACCAGACGCTCGCCACGATCACGCTGCAGAACTACTTCCGCCTCTACGGCAAGCTCGGCGGCATGACCGGCACCGCGGCCACCGAGGCCGCGGAGTTCAGCCAGACCTACGACCTCGGCGTCGTGGAGATCCCGACCAACCGCGACCCGCGGCGCATCGACGAGCCCGACGTCGTCTACAAGAGCGAGCAGGCCAAGTACGACGCCGTCGTCGAGGACATCGCCGAGAAGCACGAGGCCGGCCAGCCGGTCCTGGTCGGCACGATCTCGGTCGAGAAGTCGGAGTACCTGTCCCAGCTGCTGCGCAAGCGCGGCATCCCGCACGAGGTCCTCAACGCCAAGCAGCACGACCGCGAGGCGACGATCGTCGCGCAGGCCGGGCGCAAGGGCGCCGTCACGGTCGCCACCAACATGGCCGGCCGCGGCACCGACATCATGCTCGGCGGCAACCCCGAGCACATCGCGGCCGACGAGCTGCGCAGCCGCGGCCTGTCCCCGGTCGCCACCCCCGCCGAGTACGAGGCGGCCTGGCCGGACGCGCTCGAGCGCGCCGCCGCGTCGGTCAAGAGCGAGCACGAGGAGGTCGTCGACGCCGGCGGGCTCTACGTCCTCGGCACCGAGCGGCACGAGTCGCGCCGCATCGACAACCAGCTCCGCGGTCGCTCCGGTCGCCAGGGCGACCCGGGCCTGTCCCGCTTCTACCTCTCGCTCGGCGACGACCTCATGCGGCTGTTCAACGCCAACGCGGTCGAGATGATCATGGACCGCTTCAACATCCCGGACGACGTCCCGATCGAGTCCAAGATGGTCAGCCGGGCGATCCGCTCGGCGCAGACCCAGGTCGAGTCGCAGAACTTCGAGATCCGCAAGAACGTCCTCAAGTACGACGAGGTCCTCAACCGCCAGCGCACCGTCATCTACGACGAGCGGCGCAAGGTGCTGAACGGCGCGGACCTGCACGAGCAGATCCGCAACATGGTCGACGACGCCGTCGAGGGCTACGTGCTCGGCGCGACGGCTGAGGGCTACCCCAGCGAGTGGGACCTCGACCAGCTGTGGACCGCGCTCAAGACGCTCTACCCGATCGCCATCCCGCTCGCGGAGTACGACGACGACCGCGACGGCCTGTCCGCCGAGGGTCTGATCGAGGACGTCCAGGCCGACGCGCAGCGGGCGTACGACGCGCGGGAGGCCTCGCTGGGCGTGTCGCCCACGGGCGAGCCGGTCATGCGCGAGCTGGAGCGGCGCGTGCTGCTGTCGGTCATGGACCGCAAGTGGCGCGAGCACCTCTACGAGATGGACTACCTGCAGGAGGGCATCGGCCTGCGCGCGATGGGCCAGCGCGACCCGCTGGTGGAGTACCAGCGCGAGGGCTTCGACATGTTCAACGCCATGATGGAGGCCATCAAGGAGGAGTCGGTCGGCTTCCTGTTCAACGTGGAGGTCAAGACCGAGGAGCCCGTCGCGGCGCCCCCGCTGGTCGACCTGGTCGCGACCGGTCCGGGCGAGAACCCGGGCGAGACGATGGTCGAGCACCTCGCGATGGACGAGCCGGCGGGGGTGGCCGGGTCACCGGTGCCGTCCGAGGCGCCGGTGGGCTCGGTGGACGAGCCGTCGTCGGCCGTGGAGATCCCGGCGCCCGCACCCGCTGCGCCGTCGCCGTCGCCAGACTCGGCGCTCGGCGGGACGTCCCTGGCCGGCGCGACCGCCGGCGGGTCCGTGCTGCCCGACGACTTCGGCCGGCCGGAGCGCCCGCAGCAGGTGGAGTACACCGGCCCGGCGCTGGACGCCGCCCCCGGCTCGACCGGCGTGGAGCGCAGCAGCGGCCCGGCGACCTCGGCCCTGGCCGGTCAGGGTCCGAAGCCCGGGTCCAGCACCGGGCAGCAGAGCCGCAACGAGCTGTGCGCCTGCGGCTCGGGCCGCAAGTACAAGCGCTGCCACGGCGACCCCCGCACCTAGCTCGAGCCGTCGCCCCGGCCCCGACGCCCGGGGCGGTGCGACTCCGCGGAAGTGACCCGCACGCACACGTCGTGATCGTGTTCGCGATCGCCCACGCTCGAGCGCGGCCCCGAGTGGATCACGATGTGTGCACGCGGGTCCGTCGCGGTCAGAGGCCGGCGAGCTCAGTGCAGCACCAGTGGCCGCCGATGCCCTCCAGGCGCAGGGCGATCGCGGCCATCCGCGGTCCGCGGCGGACCGTCGCGCACACCTCGGCGACGCCCTCCGGCCGCTCCTGGACGTGCAGGCTGCGGACCGCGCCGGTCACCGGACGCGCTCCGACGGCGCGGGGGCGGCTGTGCACGACCTGCTCGAGCTCGAGGAACAGCTCAGGCGTCGTGCTGCGCTGGAGCTGGCTGACCGGACGGACACCGGACAGCACCTCGAGCAGCCCCTGGACGAGCGCGTGGGCGACGGGGCGGGCCGCCGGCAGGTCGGAGACCGGTGTGCGGACCGGTCCGTCCTCGTCCGAGTCCCGCGCGGGCAGCGCCGGGACGAGCCGCAGCGGCGCCGGGGCGAGCCCGCGCAGGGGCCCGAGGGGTGCAGCGGCCGGGGCGAGCAGCCGCACGGGCAGCTCGTCGTCGTACGGCGGCTCGCTCGCGGGCACCGGCAGCAGCCGGAGCGCGGGCAGGGCGGGGACCAGGGCGAGCGGTGCCTCGGCGTTCGTGACGGACATGCGGGTCCTCCGGGGTGGGGTGGGGTCAGGACGAGGCGGGGGGCGGGCGGTCGCCCGCAGGCGCGGCCAGGCGGGTGCCGGGCTGCAGCAGGTCGGGGTCGTCTCCGACGGCGTCGCGGTTGGCGGCCCACCAGGTGGGCCAGGCCTGCGCGACGGCGGCGTCGGTGGTGCTCTCACCGCGGGCGGCGAGGTCCTGCTCGGCCAGCGCCCAGAGGCTGTCGCCGCGCTGGACGACGACGCCGGGGTCGGCGGGGGCGGCTGCCGGTGCTGGGGCAGGTACGGGGGCGGCGGCCTGCGCGGCCCGGTCGAGGTCCTGTGCGGGCGGGGCAGCGGCGGGCGCTGGGGACCCCCAGTCCAGGCCCGGCGCGGGCGCCGCCCCGTCGAGGCTCGCCCCCGCAACCGGCTCGGCCGGCCCGGGCGCCGCGACCGCAGGCGAGGCGCCCAGGACGCCGACGGCGATCGTGAGCCCGAGCGCGACCTCGACGGCGCGGCGCACGGTGGCGGGGGCGACGCGGCGGGCGACGACGGCGAGGGCGCGACCGGCAGCGCCGGGCAGGTGGCCGCCGGCCGTCACGACCAGCACGAGCAAGAGCCAGGACGCGAGCAGCCAGGCGACCAGCGACAGCAGAGCGACCAGCGGGGCGGCCTGCTCCGTGGCGCCGCCGGCACCGGCCAGGGTGTGGACCGAGGCGGCGGGCGACGGCGCTGTGAGCAGCAGCAGGACGTCCGCCACGGCGGTGCCGGCGCCCAGCAGGCGGTGCGGGGCGGCGGGGGCCATGGTCTGCTCCAATCGACTGTTTCCTGCGTTTGCCTACGTTTGCGTTTGTAGACGCTCGTTCACCGTCCGTCAAGGCCACTTGCACAGCGGTGCTGGACGCGGCAGGGTGCGGGGCATGCGCTGGCGAGGGCTCTTCGACGACCTGGAGGCGCAGTTCGACGCGGCGGAGGCGGCCGAGCTCGCCGGCGAGGTGGCGGAGCGGACCCGCCGGGAGAGCGCGCTGCTGCGCCTCGCCGACCGTCTCCGCGCCGCCGAGGGCGCCCCGCTGACGGTCGTCCTGCCCGGGGCGGGCGCCGTGCGCGGCACGCTGCTCGACGCGGGCGCCGACTGGCTGCTGCTGGAGGAGTCCGGGGCTCGCGAGGTCCTCGTACCGCTGGCCGCAGTCCTCGGCGTCACCGGGCTCGGCGCACGCTCCGCCGCCCCCGACGACAGCCCCGTCGCCAAGCGGCTGGACCTGCGGTGGGCGCTGCGCGGGCTGGCCCGCAGCCGGACCGGCGTCGCCCTCGGGCTGGTAAACGGGTCGCTCGTCACCGGGACGCTGGACCGGGTCGCCGCCGACCACCTCGACCTCGCCGAGCACGGCCTCGGCGAGCCGCGGCGGGCCGGGGCGGTGCGTCAGGTCAGGCTGGTGCCCCTGACCGCGCTGGCGCTGGTCCGGAGCGGCTGAACGGCCGGTCCACGGGGCGGCTCAGTCGTCGACCATCTCGCCGTCGCGCACCGGGTGGGCGCTGACGAAGGCCCGCGTCTGGTCGTAGCAGCGCTGGATGTACTCCTCCAGCACGGTCCGCTCGACGCGCCACTGGCCGCGGCCGCCGATCTTGATCGCCGGCAGCTCGCCGGAACGGACCAGGGCGTAGGTCTGCGAGGAGGAGATGTTGAGGATCTCCGCGACGTCGGTCAGCTGCAGGAAGCGCTCAGCGGCCACGGGGTCCTCCCTCTGGTCGGCCCGCGCAGGGATCGCGGACCGTGCGTCGAGTGTGGCACCGAGCCCAGGACGGGGCGCACGTCGTCCACAGGCGTGGCGTGTGGACAGTCCTGCGGCGGTCGGACCCGGTGCGTCACGATGTGCCCGGCGTCCGCCGGAGGCGCAGGCACGAGGAGGCGCGTTGTCCGACACCCCCGGTTCGCCCACGGCGAGCCGCCTGGCGACCCCGGGCTGGCTCGACGGTCGGCTGGTCCTCGGCGTGCTGCTCGTGCTGGTCAGCGTGGTCGTCGGCGCCCGGGTGCTGTCCGCGGCCGACCGCAGCACGCTGGTCTACGCGGTGAGCGCGGACCTCACCGCCGGCAGCGTGCTCAAGGCGGAGGACCTCCAGCAGGTGCGGGTGCGCCTGTTCGACAACGCCGACCGGTACATCGCCGTCGGCGGGCCCCCGCTGTCCGGCTACGTCGTGCGCCGCGCGATCAGCACCGGCGAGCTGCTGCCGCGCGATGCCCTGTCCGTGCCGCAGAAGGACGTCGACTTCCGGCTCGTCACGGTGCCGGTGCAGAACGGCCACTTCGCGGCCGAGCTCGGCCGCAACCAGCAGGTCGACGTGTGGGTGACGCCCGACCTGGACGGCCGCCAGGACGACCCGGCCGACGAGCAGGGCGAGGACCCCGCCGCGCCGCCCGCCACCGGCGACGAGCTCGTGCTCGAGGGCGCCAAGCTCGTCCTGCAGGGCGTCACCGTCCTCGGCGTGGCCCGCGAGGGCGGCGGCTTCGGCGGGAGCACCTCCGTCCCGATCGAGCTGCAGGTGCGCCCCGACGAGGTGGCGCGCCTGGTCTCGGCGATGGCGCTCGGCACCATCGACCTGGTCACGGTGCCGCGCGAGGTCGAGTCCTCGGGCCGGCTCCAGCCGGCGCCCGGGTCGGACTGATGGCGGTCCCCGTCCTCACCGCCGTCAGCGACGCGCGGTGGGAGGCCCAGCTCGTCGCCGCCCTCGAGCGCGGGGACCTCGGGGTCGCCGTCGTCCGGCGTTGCGTCGACCTGGCCGACCTGCTGGCCACCGCCGCCACCGGGCAGGCCCAGGCCGCGCTGCTGTCGGCCGACCTGCGCCGGCTGGACCGCGACGCGCTCGGCCGGTTGTCGGTCGCTGGAGTCGCGGTCGTCGGTCTGGTCCCCCCGGGCGACGAGGAGGCCGAGCGCCGGCTGCGCCAGCTCGGCGTGCTGCACGTCCTGCCGTCGGACAGCACGCCGGAGGACCTGTCCACCGCCGTCATGCAGGCGGTGCACGGGGCGACGGCGCCGAGCCCGGGGGAGCGGGCCGCGCTCGCCGACCCCCGCGACGCCCTGCCCGCCCCGCCGCCTCCACCGGCCGACCCCGTGGAACCGCCGGAGACCGGCCTGGGCACCGGTCGGCTCGTGGCGGTCTGGGGACCGACGGGCGCCCCCGGTCGTACGACGCTGGCTGTCACGCTCGCCAGCGAGGTCGCCGCCCTCGGCCGCGGGGCGATGCTCGTGGACGCCGACGTCTACGGCGGCGTCGTCGCGCAGGTGCTCGGCCTGCTGGACGAGGCGCCCGGCCTGGCCGCCGCCTGCCGGCTCGCCAACAACGGCGCCCTGGACCTGCCCGCGCTCGCCGACCTGGCCCGGACCGTCAGCCCGACGCTGCGGGTGCTGTCCGGCATCGCCCGGGCGGACCGCTGGCCCGAGCTGCGCCCGACCGCTGTCGAGGTCGTGCTGGAGCTCTGCCGCTCGTTGGCGTCGACCACGGTGATCGACTGCGGCTTCGCGCTCGAGCAGGACGAGGAGCTGGCGTACGACACCGCCGCCCCGCGGCGCAACGGCGCGACGCTCACGGTCCTCGAGGCGGCCGACGTGGTCTACGTCGTCGGCGCCGCCGACCCGGTCGGGCTCCAGCGGCTGGTGCGCGGGCTGGCCGAGCTCAAGGAGGCCGTCCCGGGGGTCCAGCCCGTGGTCGTGGTGAACAAGCTGCGCGCCTCCGCGATCCCCGGCAACGCCGAGCAGGAGGTGCGCGGCGCTCTCTCCCGCTACGCCGGCGTCGCTCAGGTCCTGTTCGTCCCGTACGACGTCGCGTCGCTCGACCGCGCCCTGGCCGCCGGGCGCACGCTGACCGAGGCGGCGCCGACCTCGCCGGCGCGCACCGCCGTGGCCGCCGTCGCGGCGCACCTGCTGGGCGTCGCCGCCCCCGCACCGGCCAAGCGCCGACTGCTGTCCCGACGCTGAGCCGCCCTCCCGCGGACGATCTTGCGCTCGTGCCGGGCGACACGCCGCAGCACGGCGTACGAGGGGAAGATCGACGCAGCGGTGAGGGGGGCTACGAGCCCTGGGTGTACTTGCCGAGCTCCTGGCGGGCGACGGTGCGGATGTGCACGGCGTCCGGGCCGTCGGCGATGCGCAGCGTGCGCATGCCGGCCCACATCCGGGCGAGCGGGAAGTCGTCGGACACGCCGCCGGCGCCGTGGATCTGGATGGCGCGGTCGATGACGTTCAGCGCCACCCGCGGCGCGATCACCTTGATCGCCGCGATCTCCGAGCGGGCGCCCTTGGCGCCGTACTTGTCGATCATCCACGCGGTCTTGAGCGTCATGAGGCGGGCCTGGTCGATCTCCATCCGCGACTCGGCGATGGCCTCGCGGACCACGCCCTGCTTCGCGATCTCCTGGCCGAAGGCGACGCGCGAGACGGCCCGCTCGCACATCAGCTTCAGGGCGCGCTCGGCCGCACCGATCGAGCGCATGCAGTGGTGGATGCGGCCGGGCCCGAGGCGCGCCTGGGCGATCATGAAGCCCTCGCCCTCGCCGGCGATGAGGTTGGAGGCCGGCACCCGCACGTCGGTGAAGCGCAGCTCGTTGTGGCCGTGCTGGTCCTGGTAGCCGAACACCGGCAGCGGCCGGACGTTCTCCAGGCCCGGCGTGTCCATCGGGACCAGGATCATCGACTGCTGGCGGTGGGGGGACTCGTTCACGTCGGTCTTGCCCATGACGATGAGGATCGTGCAGCGCGGGTCGGCCGCCCCCGAGATCCACCACTTGCGGCCGTTGAGGACGTAGTCGTCGCCGTCGCGCGCGATGGTCAGCGAGATGTTCGTGGCGTCGGAGGACGCGACGTCGGGCTCGGTCATGGCGAAGGCCGACCGGATCTGGCCCTCCATGAGCGGCTCGAGCCACTGCGACTTCTGCTCGGCGGTGCCGAACATGTGCAGCACCTCCATGTTGCCGGTGTTGGGTGCGTCGCAGTTGATCGCCTCGGGAGCGATGTGCGTCGCCCAGCCGGTGACCTCGGCGAGGGCGGCGTACTCGACGTTGGTCAGGCCGGAGACGTCGGGCAGGAACAGGTTCCACAGGCCGCGCGAGCGGGCCTCGACCTTCAGCTCCTCCACCACCGGCGGGAGGGTGTGGTCCTCCGGGCCCTTCTCGCGGCGGTACTCCTCGTACGCCCTCTCGGCCGGGAAGACCTGGGTGTCCATGAAGTCCTGCAGGCGACCCAGGTAGTCCTGGGCCTTGGCGGAGTGCTCGAAGTCCACGAAACGTCCTCGCTCGAAGGGGGTGTGCTCCACCTCACCCTAGGGTCGCCCGATGAGCCCGTCCTACGACGCCCTCGTGGTCGACGACATGGGCGTGCTGGGTGGCGTGGCGCACGACGAGGCGGCCGTGATGCAGGACGTCGTACGGCGCGCGCGCGCCGCCGGACTGCGCACCGGCCGGTATGACCGGGGTGCACCACATGTCGGCCGCCGACACGCTGGCCGAGCTCGAGGTGCTGATCTTCGCTGTGTGACCATGGCGCATGACCGATCGGCTCAGCCCGCTCGACGTCTCCTTCCTCTACATGGAGACGCCGACGACCGCGATGCACGTCGGCGGGGTGGCCGTCTTCGAGCCGCCGGAGGCCGGCTTCGACTACGACCGGCTGGTCGAGCTGATCAGCCAGCGGATCGCGCTGGTGCCGCGCTACCGGCAGAAGGTCCGCTTCATCCCGGGGCGGCTGGCCAACCCGGTGTGGGTGGACGACGAGGACTTCGACGTCACCTACCACGTACGGCGCAGCGCCCTGCCCAAGCCGGGCACCGACGCGCAGCTGCGCGACCTGGTCGGCCGGCTGCAGAGCCGGCAGCTCGACCGCAGCCGGCCGCTGTGGGAGATCTACCTCGTCGAGGGACTGGAGGGCGGCCGGGTCGGCGTCATCACCAAGACCCACCACGCGATGGTTGACGGGGTGTCGGCCGTCGACATCGGCACGGTGATCCTGGACCTGACGCCCGAGCCGCGGGAGACGCCGACCGACGACTGGACCCCTCGTCGTGAGCCGGGGGCTGCGTCGCTCCTGGTCGGCGCCGTCACCGACCTGGTCAAGCGCCCGACGCAGGTGCTGGACACCGCGCGCTCGGCCGTCGGCGACGCCCGCGCGGCCGCCGGCAAGGTCGCCGAGGTGGCCGGCGGGGTGATGTCCAGCATGGCCACGATCGCCCGCCCCGCACCCGACTCCCCGCTCAACGTCCGCATCGGCGAGCAGCGCCGCTTCGGCATGGCCAAGACCGACCTCGAGGACTACAAGCGGGTGCGCAAGGCGCACGGCGGCACCGTCAACGACGTCGTGCTGACCGTCGTCGCCGGCGCGCTGCGGTCGTGGCTGATGACCCGCGGCGAGGCCGTCACCCCGACGACGACCATCCGCGCGATGGTGCCCGTCTCGGTGCGCACCGACGGGCAGGAGGGCCAGCTCGGCAACCGGGTCAGCTCGTACTTCGTGGACCTGCCGGTCGGTGAGGGCAACGCGGTCATGCGGCTGCACCAGGTGTCGTTCGCCATGCGCGGGCACAAGGAGAGCGGTGAGGCGGTCGGCGCCGACGCCATCATCGCGCTGTCCGGCTTCGCGCCGCCGACGCTGCACTCCCTCGGCGCGCGCGTCGCGTCCGGCTTCACCCGGCGGCTGTTCAACCTGGTCGTCACCAACGTGCCGGGGCCGCAGTTCCCGCTCTACGCCGCGGGCGCCCGGATGCTGGAGATGTACCCCGTGGTGCCGCTGGCGAAGGGACAGGCCGTGTCGATCGGGCTCACGTCGTACGACGGCGGCGTCTACTACGGCCTCAACGCCGACCGGGACGCGATGGCGGACGTCGACGTGCTCGCGGGACTGCTCGAGGAGTCGCTCGCCGAGCTGGTGGGCACGGTGGGCTCATGACTCGTACGGGACTCGTCCTCGGCGCCGGTGGCGTGCTCGGCGCCGCGTGGACCATCGGGGCGCTCGCCGCCCTGCAGGAGCAGCGCGGCACCGACCTGCGCGACAGCGAGGTGCTGATCGGCACGTCCGCAGGCTCGGTCCTCGCGGCCTTCCTCGGCTGCGGCGTCGGCGTCGACGTGCTGCTGGACCACCAGCGCGGCATCGTGCACGCCGAGGCGCCGGACATCAGCTACGACCCGGACGTCGACGGCGGGGGCGCGCTCCCGCCGCTGCCCCGTCCCGGGATCGGCTCGGCCCGCGGCGTGCTCAGCACGGCGCTGCGGCCGTGGAAGGTGACCCCGATGGGCGCGCTGTCCGCCGTGCTGCCGCAGGGCCGCGGGTCGCTCGCGCCGATCGGCACCCTGGTCGACGCGGTCTGCCCCAAGGGCGCCTGGGCCGGGCACCCGCAGACCTGGGTCGTCGCGATGGACTACGACAGCGGCCGCCGGGTCGCCTTCGGCCGCGACGGGGCGCCGCACTGCTCGCTGCGCGACGCGGTCATGGCCTCGTGCGCGATCCCCGGCTGGTACACCCCGGTGAGCACTGGCGGGCGGCGCTACGTCGACGGCGGCGCCTGCTCGCCGACCTCGCTCGACCTCGTCCTGCCGCTCGAGCTCGACGAGGTCGTGGTGCTCTCACCGATGACGTCGCTGGAGTACGACCACCCCACGACGGTCGCCGGCAAGCTCGAGCGCCGCTTCCGCCGGATCGTCACCCGGCGCCTGGTGTCGGAGGCCAAGAAGGTCACCGCGGCGGGCACGAAGGTCACCCTGCTCGGCCCCGGGCCCGAGGACCTCGCCGCGATCGGCGCCAACCTCATGGACCCGCGCCGGCGCGTGGACGTCCTGGAGACCTCGATGCGGACGTCGGCGGCCGCCCTGCGCGCGTCCACCCCGCCGTACGCCGCCGCGGGCTGACACCGCTGTCATGCGCGTCTACCTCCCCTCGACCCTCTCCGGCCTGCGGGCCCTGCTCGACGACGACGGCTTCCTCCACCCCCCGCTGCCCGCGTACGCCGTCACGGGGGCGCTGCGCGAGTGGTACGCCGAGGGCGACGAGGAGGAGCTGGAGTACGCCGCGATGGCGATGGCCGCTCGCGCGTCCCTGCGCCTGCTCGACCGGGGTCTGCTGCTCGAGCCGGACCTGAAGGCCCGCCGGGTCGTCGTCGTGGCCGAGGTCGGTGCGGTCGAGATGGCGCCCGACGTCGACCGCGCAGCGGTGCGCGTGCTCGAGCCGGTGCCGCTGCGACAGGTGCAGGCCGTGCACGTCGACGACCCGGACGCCGCGACCGACGTGCGGGCCGCCGCGGAGGCGCTGGTCGAGGCCGACCTCGGCAGTGACGACGCCGCGTTCGTCGTCGAGCAGGCCGACGGGCACGAGCTGCAGTGGTACGCCACGCAGGAGATCGGGCCGCTGCTCGAGCTGGGCTAGTCAGGCAGAAATCCTCACAACGGGCTATGTCACCCGTACCGACGGCTGCCGACAACTCTCGCAACGATATCGAGGGAGTGGGCATGTCCGAGAAGGAGCTGCGGGAGGCGGCGCGCGTCTCGGGGATCCGCGGCGGGAAGCTGCCCTCCTTCGAGCAGGTGGAGAGGCGGCGCTTCGAGCTCTGGCTCATGTCGACGCTGATGCTCATGGGCGTCATGGGCGCGATCGTGCTCTTCACCTCCTGGGACCCCGAGAAGATGGCCGACGTCCTGCGCGACCCGGTCACCCGCTTCGGCATGCTCGCGGTGCCGGTCGTGCTGTCGGGCTACACGATCGAGAAGGAGATGAGCCTGCGCCGGGTCTCGTCGCTCCTCATGGACGAGCGGCTGCTGACCACCGCCCTGACCAACCGCCTGCACGAGATCAGCGCGCTGCTCGACGCGGGCCGCGCCGTCAACTCCACCCTCGAGCTCGACCGCGTCCTGGACTCGATCCTGGCCGGCGCCACCGACCTGCTCCCCGCCAGCAGCGGTTCGGTGATGCTGCTGGAGGGTGAGGAGCTGGTCGTGGCCGCCGCCGTCGGCAACGAGGGCGCGCTCGGCAAGCGGGCCGCGGTCGGGGACGGCATCGCCGGCCACGTGGCCCGCACCCACGAGCCCCTCCTGATCGACGGCAAGGTGACCTCGTCGCTGTTCCCCGGCCTGGTCCGCCGCAGCACCGACAAGGTCCGCAGCGCGCTGTGCGTGCCGCTGCTCGAGCGCGGCGAGCTGCTCGGCGTGCTCAACCTGTCCGCTCCGGCCGAGGGCGACTTCAGCGAGTACGACCTGCGCGCCGTGAGCCTGTTCGCCGAGCAGGCGGCCACCGCCATCAGCAAGGCCCGGCTCTACGCGCGCAGCCAGCAGCAGGCCGAGGAGCTGGCCCGCGCGGCGACCTCCGACGCGCTGACCGGGCTGGCCAACCGCGCCGCCCTGGACACCCGGCTCGAGCTGACCGATGGCGGCGAGACGCTGCTGTTCCTGGACCTCGACGGCTTCAAGGAGGTCAACGACGAGCTCGGCCACGCCGCCGGCGACGAGGTGCTCGTCGCGGTGGCCGGCCGGCTGCGCGCCTGCGTGGGGACCGACGACCTGGTGGGGCGGTTCGGGGGCGACGAGTTCGCGATCCTGCTGGCCGGCCAGCTCGACGAGGCGTCCGCGTGCTCGGTCGCGTCGCGCGTCCTGGCTGCGCTGCAGGAGCCGATCGGCGTGCAGGGACGCCGGGTCGTTGTCGACGCCAGCATCGGCATCGCTCTGCCGCGCCCCGAGCAGGACGCCGACGAGCTGCTGCGCAACGCCGACAGGGCGCTCTACCGCGCCAAGGACGCCGGCAAGGGCTGCTGGCGCGTGCACGTCGCCCCGCCCGTCCTGACCCCCGGCCGCCCCGTCCGGCTCGACGGCCTGCCCGTGCCCCGCCCTGCCGAGGGCCTGCCCTCCGGTCTGCGCCGTGGCTGACCGCAGGCTCGCGCGCCTGCTGTCCGCGCCCCGACCGCGCTCGACCCCGTACCTGCTCGGCCTGCTGCTGCTGGCCGCCGTGGCTGCCGGACTGCTCGTGCCGGGACCGGCCGCGCTCGCCCCGGCCGTGCTGCTCTGCGTGCTGGCCGGCCTGTGGTCCGGTCGCCTCGCGCGGCTGCTGCTGGCGCCGGCCGCCGCCGTCGCCCTCACGGACGGCACCACCCCCGTCGAGCTCGGCTCCACCGCCGTCGCCGCCCTCGCGCTCGCCGGCCTCACCGCGGTCATGGCGTCCTGCGTCCGGGCGACGTCCGCCTCGCACACCGCTGCGCTGCGTACCGCCGTCGCCCGCGAGGACGACGTGCGCGCCGCGCAGCTGTCGCAGCAGGAGCTCGTGGGCCAGCTGCACTACTGGTCCACCCACGACGCCCTGACCGGTCTGCTGAACCGCAGCGCGTTCCTGCGCCTGATCGACAGCACGCTGACCGCCGGGCACCCGACCGGGGTGCTGGTGGTGAGCATCGCGGGCTTCACCGCGGTCAACGACGAGCACGGCGACCGCTTCGGCGACGCCACGCTGACCGAGCTCGCCCGCCGGCTCGTCGGCACGGTGCGGGGCGGCGACGTCGTGGCCCGGCTCGGTGGCGACAGCTTCGGGGTGCTGCTCAGCGGGATGGTGGCGCGCGACGCCGCGGCCGTTGCCGCACGGGTGCTCGCCCCCCTCGACGCGGCCTACGTCCACGAGGACGTCGAAAGCGGTCTGCGCCTGCGCAGCGGCGTGGTGGCTGCTGAGGCCGGCAGCCTGGTCAGCGGGCGGTCCCTGGTCCGCGCCGCGGAGGCCGCGAACCGTCGCTGCACCGCCGGGCAGCCGACCGTCGTCGTCGGCGCCGGCGAGGCGCTCGCGCCGGTGACGCCCGACAACGGCCTCACCGAGGCCGACCTGGCCCGCGGCCTGCAGGCCGACGAGCTCTTCCTGCTCTACCAGCCGCTGGTGTCCGGCAGCACCGGCCGCATGACCGGCGTCGAGGCGCTGGTCCGGTGGCGGCACCCGGAGCGCGGTCTCGTACCGCCGGACGCCTTCATCGGGCTGGCCGAGCGCACCGGCCTGATCGTGCCGCTCGGCCTGCGGGTGCTCGAGCTGGCCTGCTCCCAGCTGCAGTCCTGGTCCGCGTTGGCCCCCGACTTCACCGTGGCGGTGAACGTCTCGGCCCGCCAGCTCGTGGAGGCCGGCTTCGTCGAGGACGTGCGCCGGGTGCTCTGGAGCTCGCGCATCGACCCGTCCACGCTGGTGCTGGAGCTGACCGAGAGCCTGCTCGTCGAGGACAGCGAGGCGGCGGTCGCCGTGCTCTGGCAGCTGCGCGGGCTCGGGGTCCGGCTGGCGCTGGACGACTTCGGGACCGGCTACTCCTCCCTCGCGCGCCTGGGTGACCTGCCGCTCGACGAGATGAAGATCGACAAGTCCTTCGTCGACCGCCTCGGGGCGCTGCCCCGCGACAGCGCCACGCTCGTGACCGCGGCCGTCGCGATGGGCCACGGGCTCGGGCTCGAGGTCGTCGCCGAGGGTGTCGAGACGGCGGCGCAGGCGGCCTTCCTGCGCGAGATCGGCTGCGACCTGCTGCAGGGCTACCTGATGGGGAAGCCCCAGCCGGCCGAGGACGTCACGCGGCAGTTCAACCAGCAGCTCCTGCCGCAGCCGGGGTCGATCCCGGCACCGCGGCCGGACGACCTGATGGTCGTCCCGAAGGTGGCGCCGTCCGCCGAGCGCCGCTGAGTCAGCCGGCGACGGCCGCCTGGGCGAACCTCATGACCAAGGCCGTCACCGGCTAGGTTCCGGCGCATGCGAGTGGATGAGCTCGACCTGCCGTCGTACGACCACGTCGCAGACGCCCCGGACTTCCATGCCGCCTTGGGCGAGCTGGCCGCGCAGAGCTGGATCGCGCGCGGTGCCCTGGGCTACGCGATCCTGGACCACGAGGCCGGCAACGCGGTGCTGCGCGACCGCCGGATGGCCTTCCCGGCGATGGAGCTGCTCGAGCTCCAGGGGGTCACCGAGGGGCTGATCTGGGACCGCAACGCCGACGGGCTGATGGTGCAGTCCGGCGACGCGCACTCCCGGCTGCGCCGCATGCTGGCGCCGGCCTTCACCCCGCGGGCGGCCGAGCGGCTCCGACCGCGGCTGGCCGCGCTCGTCGAGGAGCTGTGGGCGCCGGTCGCGGACCAGGGCCGCTGCGAGTTCGTCTCGACGCTGGCCGAACCCCTGCCGTCGAGGGCGATCGCGGAGCTGCTGGGCGTACCGGGCGACGCGCCGACCCTGGCCCGCTGGAGCGTCCAGCTGCAGGAGGTCTTCAAGATGCGGCTGGCCGAGGTGGCGCCGCAGGTGGAGCAGGCCTACACCGAGGTGCGGGCGTACGTCGCCGACCTGCTCGCGCAGCGTCGCGCCGAGCCGGGGGAGGACCTGGCCAGCGTGCTCGCGACGGCCGGCGAGAAGATCAGCGACGACGAGGCGGCGACGCTGGTCAGCAGCGTCATCAGCGGCGGCACCGACACGACGACCGCGCAGCTCGCACACGGGCTGAAGCTGTTCGCCGAGCACCCCGACCAGTGGCGGGCGCTGCGCGAGGACCTGTCGCTGCTCGACCGCGCCGTCGAGGAGGTGCTGAGGTACGAGCCGATCACGCCGTTCACGGCCCGCATCGCCCGGGCCGACGTCGAGCTGCGCGACGTGACGATCCCCGCGGGCACCGTCCTGTTCGTCAGCGCGGCGACGGCGAACCGCGACCCGGAGGTGTTCGAGGAGCCGGAGCTCTTCGACATCACCCGCGACCGTGGGACCTCCAGCGTGCTGACCTTCGGCTTCGGCGCGCACTACTGCGTGGGCGCCTACCTGGCGCGCGCCGAGCTGGTGGAGACCTTCCGCTACCTGGCGCCGCGGACGCCCGAGCTGGCGCTGGACGGCGCGCCGGTGCTCGGTCCGACCACCGGCATCTACGCCGTGGAGTCGCTGCCGCTCAGCTGGTAGGACAGCTCGTCGGGCGTGCCACGTCCGCGGTCGAGAGCGCCTGCAGGACAAGCGATCTCACGACCGGGCCGGTGGGCAGGGCGCTGTGGCTGACCTGCAGGCCCGGGCACAGGCCCTGAAGCGACACGTTGACCGCGCCGTCGAGCCGGGCGCTCTCGGGCGGGGTCACGGTCTCGTCCTGCTCGGTCCAGAGCGCCAGCCACTGCGGGCCGGCCGGCGTCTCGTCGTCGTCGTTCAGGCCGTCCAGCAGGTCGCTGCCGGGGGCGAGCTGCTGGCAGGCGGTGGGGCAGGTGCCCGGAGAGAGGGCGATGCCCAGCGCGGCGATCTTCGTGCCGTGGTGCGGAGAGCCGAGCGTGACCACTCGCCGCACGTCCCCGGCGTTCTCCTTGGCGTAGAGGCGCGCGGTGACTCCGCCTGCGCTGTAGCCGATCAGGTCGAGGGACGGCGCTCCCGCGGCGAGCGCGGCGTCGGCCGCGGCCTTCAGCACCGCCGCGCTTTCGCGCAGGTCGCCGCGGCCGTCGCCGGGCAGCGGGACGATGCGGGCGTCCCGGCCGGCCGTGCGCAGGCTGGTGGCCAGCACCTCGAGCGCACCCGTCGAGCCGCCGTACCCGGGAACGAGCAGGACCGGCCCGAGCGCGTCCTGCGCTGCGGCCCGCCCCGGTAGGGGCTCGGTCTCCAGGACGCGGGCCAGCAGCAGGAAGCCGACGAGGATCGCGGCGAGCAGCGCGAGGGCCTGGAGCAGCAGACGACGGGAGGGGCTCACCTGCTCACCGCACGCCTCGCCGGCCTGAGCGAGCTCGACGGTGTCGATGTCGGCCGGACCGGTGCGGACCGGAGAAGCCGGAGGACTGGTCCATCAGCGTGAAGGACGGCCCGGCCACCTCGTGGCCGGCCTCGACGTCCCCCTCCGCGCCGCCCTGCACGCCCGCCTACAGCGAGCAGGAGCAAGCGGGTGCGCACGCCCAGAAGGTAGGTGCTCGCGTGGCAGCATGGCCCGGTGGACGCCGTCACCTCCGTACCCCCGCCCGTGAACGAGCCGATCCGGATGTACGCGCCCGGCAGCCCGGAGCGCACGTCGCTCGAGGCGCGCCTGAAGGAGCTGGCTGCGAGCCCGCTCGACCTGACCATGACGATCGACGGCGAGCAGCGCGCGGGTGGTGGCGCGCCGATCGACGTGGTGCAGCCGCACCGGCACAGCGCCGTGCTCGGCACCACCCGCGACGCGACGGCGGCGGACGTCCAGGCGGCCGTCGACGCCGCGCTGGCCGCCGCGCCGGCGTGGCGCGCGACGTCGTACGACGACCGGGCTGCGGTGCTGCTGCGCGCCGCCGAGCTGCTCGCCGGGCCGTGGCGCGACACCCTCAACGGCGCGACGATGCTCGGCCAGAGCAAGACCGTCTTCCAGGCCGAGATCGACAGCGCCTGCGAGCTCATCGACTTCCTGCGGTTCAACGTGGCGTTCGGCCGGCAGGTGCTCGACGAGCAGCCGGTGTCCTCGCCCGGCGTGTGGAACCGGATGGACCACCGCCCGCTCGAGGGCTTCGTGCTGGCCATCACGCCGTTCAACTTCACGGCCATCGCGGGCAACCTGCCGCTGGCGCCCGCGCTGATGGGCAACACCGTCGTGTGGAAGCCGTCGCCGACGCAGCAGCTCTCGGCGCACTTCACGATGCGACTGCTCGAGGCGGCAGGGCTGCCGCCCGGCGTCATCAACATGGTGACCGGGAACGGCGGCGCCGTCAGCGAGGTCGCCGTCCCGCACCCGGAGCTGGCGGGCATCCACTTCACCGGCTCGACCGCGACCTTCCAGGCCCTGTGGCAGGCGGTCGCCCGCGGACTGCCGACGTACCGCTCCTACCCGCGGCTCGTGGGGGAGACCGGCGGCAAGGACTTCGTGCTCGCGCACCCGTCCGCCGATCCGGCTGCCCTCGAGATCGCCCTCGTACGAGGGGCTTTCGAGTACCAGGGGCAGAAGTGCTCGGCGGCGTCCCGGGCGTACGTGCCGCGGTCGCTCTGGGACGCGGGGCTGCGCGACTCGCTCGCCGACCGGGTGCGGTCGCTGTCGTACGGCGACGTCACCGACCTGTCGAACTTCGGCGGTGCGGTCATCGACCGACGGGCGTGGGACCGCCTCTCCGCGGTCGTCCGCGGCGCGGCCTCCGACCCCGCGCTCGAGGTCCTGGCCGGTGGCACGGCCGACGACAGCGAAGGCTTCTTCATCGACCCGACCGTCGTCGTCGGCGAGGACCCGAGGCACGAGGTGTTCAGCAAGGAGTACTTCGGGCCGGTGCTCGCCCTGCACGTCTACGACGACGCGGACTGGTCGCGCACGCTCGACCTGGTCGACGACACGGCGCCGTACGCGCTGACCGGCGCCGTCCTGGCCGACGACCCGTACGCGATCGCGGAGGCGTCGCAGCGGCTGCGCTTCACGGCCGGCAACTTCTACGTCAACGACAAGCCGACCGGTGCGGTCGTGGGGCAGCAGCCCTTCGGCGGCGCGCGGCAGAGCGGGACCAACGACAAGGCCGGATCGGTGCTGAACCTGCTGCGATGGACGTCCCCCCGCACGATCAAGACGACCTTCGTTCCTCCAACTCAGGACCACGCGTACCCGCACATGGGCTGACAAGCGCCGCTCACGGGTGGACAGTCGAGGCGTGACCCCCGAACAGGACCATCCCGCCGACCGTCCTGCTGTCCCCGGCCTCGAGCCGGCGGACGCCCCCGCGCCGCGACTGGACATGTCCAAGGACCCGGACCGCTTCGATGCGGCCGCCGACCCGGAGCTGCCGCGCGGCCTCGACCCGGCGTACGACCCGGACCGCTTCCGCCCGCCGGGGCAGGGTCAGACGCTGACCGATCTGCTCGGCAAGGAGGGCACGCAGGAAGGCGAGCGGGACAACTACCAGTGGGCGTTCGGCCTGCTCGGGGTCTTCGTCTTCCTGGCGCTGGTGGCCTTCCTGTTCAACAACGTGCTGACCCCGTAGGCGGTCTCCGGGGCTGAGGCGGTCGGGTCACCGGTCGCCGAGCTCCGGCTGCCACGCGTAGGGATCGTCGAGGTCGAGGCTCCACGCCGTCGCACCGCTCCGGAGCGGGCTGCCGAGGGCATCGCGGTCGGCTTGCGCCGAGGCGTCGGTCCCCCCGGCGCGCAACTCGAGGCCGGCCGGGTCGGCTGTCTCGTGCCCAAGCGCTTCGCCCTGCAGCGAAGGACTGAGCTCCGCCCACAGGTCAGGGTCGGCCACCGGGAGGAGCGGTGGTGCCTGCGGCAGCAGGGCCCGAGGTTGCAGGCGTCAGCCCTGCCACACCCGCGCCCGGTCGGCCTCGCGCACCCGCCGGGCGAGTCCGACCATGATCTTGTTCGCCAGCACGGGGACCTCCTCGAGCAGCGGCAGGAAGCGCCGCCCGTCGATGACCAGCAGCTCGCACGGGGTCAGCGTCGTCACGGTCGCATCGCGCGGCGCGGGGTCGATGATCGCCAGCTCGCCGAACCACGCGCCGTCCTCGAGCACGGCCACCTCCTCGCCGTCGACCGTCACGGAGACCTCGCCCTCCAGCACGATGAAGAACTCCTGACCGGCCTCGCCCTCGCGCACCAGCACCGAGCCGGCCGGGAAGGTCACCGTGTCGGTGGACCGCCCGAGGGTCTCGAGCTCCTTGCGCGACAGCGCCCGGAAGATGGACACCTCGCTGAGGCGGTCGAGCCGCTTGTCCTTGCTGGCCATCTCGTGCCCTCCGCCGCGTCGATGATCGGCACAAGGTGGGGCACGCACGGTGCCAGCGTCAACCTGGGCGCGCGACCTGGACCGGTTCGGTACGACCGCGCAGCACGAGCAGCCCGCGTCCGGGCAGCACCTCCCCGCCGGTCGCACGGGACAGCCGCGCGCCCAGCAGGTCACCGTCGCCGGGCCCCTGCGGCGACAGCAGGACACCGGCCCTGGCCTTGCGCAGGTCGACGACGAAGCCGCGGTAGCCCGTCACCAGCTCCTCGGTCGTGCCCGCCGCGACGATGACGGTGCCCGCGTCGCGCGCCTCCCGTACCGCCTTCTCCAAGACGTACGACAGCGCGCTCTCGACCAGCAGCTCCGCGTCATCGACGAGCAGCGCGCAGGGCCCGGCAGCCAGTGCCGCCTCGAGCGCCGCAGCGTCGTCACGCGAGGTGAGGCAGCCAGGCAGGTCGCGCAGCGGGGACGGCCGGGGTGCCACAGCGACGACGGGGAGCACTCCTCGCAGCCCTTGCGCGATCGTCAGCAGCGCGCTGCTCCGCCCGGAGGTGGCGGGACCGCCTATGAGGAAGGGCATCTCGCTGAGGTCCACGGTGACCGGCTCGAGCTCGTCGCCACCGACGCCCAGCACCACCGAGCGGGCACCGGACCCGCGCGGCAGGGAGGACAGCGTCACGACGGCCGGCAGCAGCTCGACCCGGCGCGGGCGGTGCAGGACCGGCGCCGCCGCCGCTGCGGCCAGCGCCCCCAGCGCCGCGGCCTGCCCGGGCCCGGAGGCATCGGCGTCGAGCAGGGCGACCTGCGCGACCAGCGGCGCCCCGCGCATCGACCAGCCACGTCCGGGTGGCAGCTCTCCCGGCACGAGGCGTGAGGCGAGCCCCGCCGCTGCGTAGTCCGCCTTGTCGGCCAGCCGCAGCAGCAGCTGGTCCTCCACCATCGAGCTGATCCGACCGACCATGCCGCTGCGGTCGGCGGTGAGCACCACGTGCAGGCCGACGGACGGTCCCTCCTGCAGCAGGCGGTAGACGAGCTCGACCAGCCGCCCGGTGTCGAGGTCCCGGAACGTCGCGAGGAATGCCTCCCACCGGTCCAGCAGCAGCACCAGGTGCGGCAGCCGGTCCGACGCCGGCGCTGCGGCGCGCTGCTCCGTCAGGTCGGCGTGGCCGCCCGCCGAGAGCAGCGCCTGACGCCGGCCGACCTCGGCCGCCAGCCAGGTCAGCACCCGGTCGACCCGCTGTGGCTGGTCGCGCGACACGACCGCACCCGTGTGCGGCAGGCCGGCCAGCGGTGCGAGCCCGCCGCCACCGGGGTCCAGGACGTAGAGGTGCACGTCATCCGCGGACGCCCCCGCCGCCAAGGCGCCGGCCAGCGTGCGCAGGACGGTCGTACGACCGGCGCGCGGCGAGCCGAGCACCATCAGGTGCGTCGAGCGGTCCAGGTCGAGGACCAGCGGCCGCTGCGCCTGCTCGCCCGGGACGTCCACCAGCCCGTACGGCAGAGGTGGCACCCGGCCGGGCGTGCCGGCAAGCGGGTCGTCGACCGGGGGCAGATCCGCGACCGTGACCAGCGCCGGCAGCGGCGGGAGCCACGGCGACCGCTGCGCCGGCAGGGACAGGTGACGCGCCGCTCCGGCGCAGGCGTCGACCAGCAGCGCAAGGTCGGTGACGTCCTCCTCGGCACCGATCCTCGCGCGGGGCACGGGGTCGCCGAGCTCGGCCGCGGGCAGCACCTCCACCGTCGGGGCCACCGAGGCCGCGACGAACGCCGGGCGGCGCCCCCCGACCCGCCCGGCCTGGAAGGGCGTGAGGTCCGCGTGACCGGTCCGGGCGTAGGCCCGTCCGGGGGTGGTCCGGCTGATGGTGGCGGCCAGCGGCGCGTCGATGACGTCCCGAGACTCGCTCTCGCGGGTGACGGCCAGGCAGAGCCGGAGGTTGGTGTTGGCGCGGATGTCGGCCGAGACCACGCCCTCCGGTCGCTGGGTCGCCAGCACGAGGTGCACGCCGAGGGAGCGTCCGCGCATGGCGATCCCGACCAGTCCGCCGACGAAGTCGGGCAGCTCCTCCACCAGCGAG
>JBKJQQ010000115.1:0-11410 GCA_046593875.1 Mycobacteriales bacterium
CCTGCGGCGACGGCGTTCATGCCGAGCCAGCCGCGGAGCATGCCCTCGAGGTCCTCCATGTGCGAGGTCTGCGAGACGTGCTGGAGCAGCGCCGCGTGCTTCTGCTCGAAGGTGTCGGTGACGTCGACGTAGCGGTTGGGTCCCGCGCTCGTCCCGCCCATCACCCACACCTCGTCGACGGTCCACGCCTCCAGCCCCTCGGCGGCGAGCTCGAGGTGTGCGAACGGGTTGCGGGCGTCCGGGTAGACCGCGCTGATGGCCGCCTCGCCGGCGGCCAGGTGGTCCGGGTGCGAGGAGTAGATGCGCTCCCAGTTGCGCTCCGGCGACTGGATGAGCATCCGCTGAGGGCGCTTCTGCCGGATCACGCGGCTGATGTCGCGGCGGAGCTCGACGCTGACGAGCAGCCGTCCGTCGGGGTAGCCGAGGAAGACGACGTCCTCGACGCCGAGCTCCTTCGCGGCGGCCCGCTGCTCGGCCTGCCGGATGCCGGCGATCTGGTCGCGCGGCACGTCGGGGTCGAAGCCGCCCGCGTCGCCGTCGGTGCAGATGCAGTACGAGACCTCGATGCCCTCGGCGGTCCAGGCCGCGACTGTGCCGCCTGCGCCGAAGTCCACGTCGTCGGGGTGCGCGGTCACGACCAGCGCCCGCTCGACGACCGGGTCTGGCTGGGTCACGGTGCCTCCTGCTCTGCGCGCCGACGGTCGGCGCATCTCCATCCTGCCTTCGCCTGACCGGATCGGGGAGTACGGGTCACACTCACAGGACAGCCCCACGACATCGGCCGCTGGCCGGCCCCCGAGCAGGCGGAGGACCCCGTTCTCGACACCGCGCGAGCGCCGGGCCCGCGCCCCGCGCTGCCGCCGCCCCGGCTGACGAGCAAGCGCTTGCTGCTTCTGCTCAGCCACGCCATGGAGCGGGCCTTCGACACCGGCTCAGGCGGGCTGGTGATCGCCCTGTTCCAGGAGCGGGCGCACTTCGACGTCGAGGCCGAGCGCTACGCCGCCCTCGTCGCACGCGGGACCCTGGTGATCGTCGGCTTCGCCGGCCAGACCGACGGACTGCCCGAGGGGGTCCATGCGGTGCAGCTCGGCAGCGCCGACCCGCTGCGCGTCGAGTGGGCGATGGTCCTGCTCGCCGGCCAGCTCGGCACGGCGCTCGTGGCCACCGACCTGCGTCGCCTCGCCGTGGGCGAGCGGAGCCTGCAGGCGAGTCGGCTGTTCCAGGCGCAGTGGAGCTTCCGCCGCCGGGTCGCCGCGGGGGAGGCGACGCGCCTGCTGGACGCGCTGGGGGACCGGCTGCCCCCGGACGCGGTCGCTCGGGGACGCGCCCACATCGCGGCCTCGGTGGCCGTGCCGGAGAGCACTGTCGAGGTCCAGCTGGCTGCCGCGGCCGAGCACCTGGTGACCTCCCTGGACGCCGGGGCCCGCCGCTCGGCCCGGCTCCAGGCCGAGGTCGACACCAACCTCCTGCTCGCCGAGCACGACCAGCTCACCGGGCTGCACAACCGCTTCTACCTCGAGCGGTTCCTCGACGGCGACCCGGCGGGCGGCACGGCCGTGCTGCTCGTGGACGTCGACGGGCTCAAGGCGGTCAACGACGACCTCGGCCACCTCGCCGGCGACGCCGCCCTCGCGACGGTCGCCCGGGCGCTGCGGGCCTGCAGTCGTCCGGGTGACGTCCTGGTCCGCTGGGGCGGGGACGAGTTCCTGCTGCTGCTCCCTGGCGCCGACGCGGTCACCGCGCTCGACGTCGCCGAGCGGCTGACCAGGGCGGTGGCCGACGCGGGACTGCCTGCGCCGTGGGCGCACCGGGGGCTGTCGGTGTCGGTCGGTGTCTGCGGGGACTCCGCTCAGCGACTGCCGATGGAAGCGCTGGACGCGGCCCTGCACGTCGCCAAGAGGGACGGCAAGGGCCGTGTGCAGCTGGCCTCGGGTGTCGGGGGCCCGACCTAGACTGGTCCGGGTGAGCCTGCCGTACGACGATGACTACGGCCCGGCCGTGCTCGCGCCTCCGGCACCCCGCGCGGAGCGGCTGCTCGAGGGCCTGAACCCGCAGCAGCGCGAGGCGGTCGTCCACCAGGGCAGTCCGCTGCTCATCGTCGCCGGAGCCGGCTCGGGCAAGACCAAGGCGCTCACCTCCCGCATCGCCTACCTGCTGGCGGCGCGCAACGTGCAGCCGGGCGAGGTCCTCGCGATCACGTTCACCAACAAGGCCGCCGGCGAGATGCGCGAGCGCGTGGCCGCCGCCGTCGGCGCGCGCGCCCGGGCGATGTGGGTGCTGACGTTCCACTCGGCCTGCGTGCGGATCCTGCGGGCGGAGGCCAAGAAGCTCGGCTTCACGAGCACCTTCTCGATCTACGACTCGGCCGACGCCCAGCGGCTCATGACCCTGGTCTGCCGCGACCTCGACCTCGATCCCAAGCGCTTCCCGGCCCGCTCGATGAGCAACCAGGTCAGCGACCTGAAGAACGAGCTCGTCGACTGGGAGTCCGCCCGCAGCAAGGCCGAGACGGTCGTCGAGAAGCAGGTCGCCGAGGTCTACGCGACCTACCAGGCGCGGCTCAAGGAGGCCAACGCGCTGGACTTCGACGACCTCATCATGACGACGGTCGACCTGTTCCAGGCCTTCCCGGACGTGGCGGAGCACTACCGGCGGCGCTTCCGCCATGTGCTCGTCGACGAGTACCAGGACACCAACCACGCGCAGTACGTACTGGTGCGCGAGCTGGTCGGCGCCACCGGCGGTCGGGGTCAGCGGTCCACCGCCCCGGGGGCGATCGCTCCCGCCGAGCTGTGCGTCGTGGGCGACGCCGACCAGAGCATCTACGCCTTCCGCGGCGCCGACATCCGCAACATCGAGGACTTCGAGAACGACTACCCCGACGCCAAGGTCGTGCTGCTGGAGCAGAACTACCGCTCCACGCAGACGATCCTGTCGGCCGCGAACGCCGTCATCGCCAAGAACCCGAGCCGCAAGCCCAAGCGGCTGTGGACCGACTCCGGCGAGGGCGATCGGATCGTCGGCTACGTCGCGGACAACGAGCACGACGAGGCGGCCTTCGTCGCCGGCGAGGTCGACCGGCTCGGCGACGAGCACGGCGTCCAGGCCCACCAGGTGGCCGTCTTCTACCGGACCAACGCGCAGTCCCGCGTCTTCGAGGAGGTGTTCATCCGGGTCGGCCTGCCCTACAAGGTGGTCGGCGGGGTGCGCTTCTACGAGCGCAAGGAGGTCCGCGATGCGCTCGCCTACCTGCGCGTGCTGGCCAACCCGTCGGACACCGTCAGCCTGCGGCGGATCCTCAACACCCCGCGGCGCGGGATCGGCGACCGTGCGGAGGCGTGCCTGGAGGCGTTCGCCAGCCGTGAGCGCGTGCCGTTCGCGGAGGCGCTGCGCCGGTGCGACGAGGTCGGCGGCATGGCGACGCGCAGCGCCAAGGCGGTGCGCGAGTTCGCCGACCTCATGGACGAGCTGCGCGCGCTGGTCGCCGGCAACATGCCGCCGGCCGAGGTGATCGAGGCGGTGCTGGACCGCACCGGCTACCTCACCGAGCTCGCGCAGAGCACCGACCCGCAGGACGAGAGCCGGGTCGACAACCTCAGCGAGCTCGTCGGCGTCGCCCGGGAGTTCAGCGAGCGGGTGCCCGACGGCGGCGTCGCGGAGTTCATGGAGCAGGTGTCGCTGGTGGCCGACGCCGACCAGATCCCCGATGCAGAGGCAGGTTCCGAGGGCGTGGTCACCCTCATGACGCTGCACGCCGCCAAGGGCCTGGAGTACCCCGTCGTCTTCCTGACCGGGCTCGAGGACGGGGTGTTCCCGCACCTGCGCACGCTGGGCGACGAGCGCGAGCTGCAGGAGGAGCGCCGGCTGGCCTACGTCGGCATCACCCGCGCCCGCGAGCGGCTCTACCTGTCCCGCGCGCACGTGCGCAGCGCCTGGGGGCAGACCTCCTACAACCCGCCGTCGCGGTTCCTCGACGAGGTGCCCGAGGGGCTGGTCGAGTGGCAGCGCGGCGAGTCGTCCGTCTCCGCACCGCCGCCGGCGCTGACCCGGGCCGCGGACCGGCTGGTCGGCACCGCCCGCGGGCGGTCCGCCGGTCCTGGCCTGCGGCCGATCCCGAACCTCGAGGTGGGGGACCGGGTCACCCACGACGCCTTCGGGCTCGGCACCGTGACCGCGACCCGCGGCGCCGGTGACAGCACGCAGGCCGAGGTGGACTTCGGTGGCGCGACCGGCGCGAAGTGGCTGCTGCTGCGTTACGCCCCGCTCGAGAAGCTCTAAGGAGCGTCGAGCTAGACCGCGACCCCGCGCTTGCGCAACCAGCTGATCGGGTTGACCGGCGTGCCGTTGATGCGGACCTCGAAGTGCAGGTGCGGCCCGGTGGAGCGCCCGGTGTTGCCCTCGCGCCCGACCTGCTCGCCGGGGCTGACCCGCTCGCCGTCGTTGACGGTGATCGCGGACATGTGCGCGTAGACGGTGACGGTGCCGTCCCCGTGGATGATGCGGACGACGTAGCCGTAGCCGCTCTCGCGACCGGCGGACTGGACCACGCCCGCGGCGGCGGCGCTGATCGGCGAACCCATGCCGGACGCGAGGTCGATGCCGGCGTGCAGGCGGCCCCAGCGACGGCCGTACGAGGAGGTCAGACGGCCCATGCCCGGACGCACGAACAGCCGCTGGGCCACGGCCGGCTCGCCCTCGGGAGCCGGGGAGGCGTTGCGGTCGCGGGAGGCCCGTGCCGGCCGGGGCTTGTTGGCCTCGGCCAGGCCGAGCGCGAGCGCCTTGCCGAGCGCGACGTTGGCGGGGGCGGCGGGCGCGGGGGCCGGCAGCTCGACCGGCTGCAGCGCGGAGGCGGCCGTCACCCGCGGCGCGATGTCCGTAGCGGACGCGGGGAAGGCGGCGAGCCCGCCGAAGGCGATGCCGGCGGCAGCGAGCAGAACTCCGGGCAGGAGGGCGGCGCGGGGGCGGGAGGGCGGGGCGGCATGGCGTGCTTGCGCGGGCAAGTGACAGGCTCCGTCGTCGGGGTCAGGACAGTCGAAGCGCGACCCCGTACCGGGATCGCCTTCGAGCCTGACCCGCCCCGAGGAGGGGCTGTGAGGCGGGTCGTTACCGCGACGTTATCGGGTCCGGGGGTGCGGGGGCAAATGCCTCTCCCGCCTCAAACCCCCGCTGGATACCCCGTTCGGGTGAACTCTCAGCCCGTGGTCGAGGCCTCATCGGGGGCCCGGCGCGGGGCGGGTGAGGCCGGTGAGGCGGTGCTGAGGCCGAGCCGGGTGACGCCGGCGGTGACCGTCGCGCCGTCCTCGTCCAGGTGCGCGAGCAGGGTGGCGATCTCGTGGACGACCCGCCCGTCGATGGGCAGCGACATGTGGCCGACGCCGCGCAGCAGGACGTTGCGGACGGTCAGGTCGGGGTGGTCGATCCGGGCCGCCCGCTTGGGGACGATGAGCTGGTCCAGGTCGCTCCAGAACGCCACGAAGCGGGTGCGGCAGTCGGGCGCGGGAGCGGCGAGCTCCTGCATCAGCTGCGAGCCCGGACGCAGCTGTCGGACCAGGCGCGAGGGCAGCAGGTGGGCGGCCTGGGTGCCGGCGTGCGGACTGCCCAGGGTGCAGAGCGTGTGCACCCTGGCGTCGCCGCCCATGCGCTGCACGTAGTAGCGCGCGACGACCCCGCCGAGGGAGTGGCCCACGACGTGCACCCGCTCGTAACCCGTTTCCTCGCAGGTCTTCTCGACCAGTGCGGCCAGCCTCGCCGCGGCGGTCCGGACGTCCTGGGTGAAGGGGCTGTAGTTGACCGGGATGACTCGGCCGAAGCCGCGGCGGCGCAGCGTCCGGCGCAGCAGGGTGAAGACCGAGCGGTTGTCGACCAGGCCGTGCACGAGCAGGATCGGCGTCCCCGCGGCGACGACGTCACCGAGCAGGAGCCCGCGCTGCAGGGGCGGCAGGTCGTCGAGGGTGAAGCGCTCGGCCGACTCGCGGCCGTCGCCGCGCGCCTTCTCCGACAGGACGCCCAGCGGGTAGAGCGCACCGTGGGCGGCGACCCACGCGAGCTCGGTGCCGGCGCCGCGCAGGCCCGCGGGCGTGCAGAGGGTGCGGACACCGCGACGAGCGGTGCGGGTGGCCTGCGCGAGGGCAGGTCGAGGGTCGCGCACGGGTGCCTCCGGGCCGGTTCAGGGGCGTCTGCGGGGCAACGCTAGCCCGAGCCCTCCCCGGCTATGACGGAGGTCACACCTCGACACGCTCAGACGGCGCCCGGCAGGGGGCTC
Source organism: Mycobacteriales bacterium (assembly GCA_046593875.1). Taxonomy (GTDB): domain Bacteria; phylum Actinomycetota; class Actinomycetes; order Mycobacteriales; family SCTD01; genus SCTD01. The sequence continues at coordinate 6,263 of JBKJQQ010000115.1, forward strand.
GACCAGCGCTCGCGGCGTCGTTCGAGGCGGTCCGGCGCGTCGAGCAGCCGGACCAGGTGGGCGGCGACGTCCTCGGGCGCCGCGACCGCGTCGGCGGCGCCCAGGGCCAGCAGGTCGGCGGGGGTGATGCGCATGAGGTCGGCGCACTCCGGCGCGGGCCGGCGCAGGGCGGCCTCGGCGCCCTCGGGGCCGATGGCGGCGAAGTAGGCATCCGGACCGACGAGCAGCAGGTCGGCGGCGGCGGCGGCCAGGGCGCCGCCGGAGCCGCCCTCGCCGTGCACGTAGGCCAGCGTCGGGGTCGGACAGGTGAGCAGCGCGTCCAGGGCCTCGCCCATGGCCGGGGCGATCCCGTCCTCCTCGGCCGCCGTGCCGGGCTCGGCCCCCGGGGTGTCCACCAACGACAGCACCGGAAGGGCCAGCCGGCCGGCCAGCCGGAAGGCCCGGGTCGCCAGCCGGTAGCCGTCCGGTGTCGGCCGCCCGCCGAGCTCGGCCGCCAGAGCGACCACCACCACGGGCCGGCCGGCCACGCGGCCGACCGCCGCCGCGACCGTGCGGTCCCCGCGAGGGGCCTGCAGGGGCACGGCGTCGGCGACCAGCCGGGTCAGCAGGTCGGCGCCCGAGAGCGCGCGCCCCCGCGCCGCCTGCACCTGCGACCACCCGGTCCGCTGCGGGGAGGCACCCGGAGCGGCCGGCGGGGGGTCCACGGGGCCGGGCGTCAGGGCCAGCAGGACCCGGTCCAACCACGCCGCCACGGCTGCCCCGGGCAGCACCGCGTCGACGAGCCCCGCGGCGTGGGCGGAGGTCGCGGTGTGGCTGCCCTCGCCAGGCAGGACGCCGGTCACCGCCTCGACGACCCGCGGACCGGCGAAGCCGACCGTCGCCCCCTCGACGGCGCAGCGCAGGTCGGCCGCCGAGGCGACGCCGATCCAGACGCCGCCGGTGGTCGGGGCGTCGGCCACGGACACGTGCGGGAGCCCGGCGGCGGCCAGGTCGAGCAGCGCCAGGCGGGCCCGCGGGATGCCGACCAGCGCGGCCATGCCCTCCTGCAGCCGGGTGCCGCCGGAGCGGACCAGCGTCAGCAGCGGCCGGCGCTCGCTGACCGCCAGCCGGGCAGCGGCGACCAGCGCGGTGGCGTCGTCCTCGCCGAAGCTGCCGCCGTACGCCGAGAAGTCCCAGGCCGCCGCGACCGGGCCGCGGGGCAGCCGCCAGACCGTCACCGCCTGCCGCGGGACGTAGCCGGGCCAGCCCGCCGGGTTGCGGCCCGCGGCGGGGACGTCGACGGCGGTGGCGCCGGCGAGCAGGGCGGCACGCCAGTCGTCGTCCATGGCGGCGTACTCTCGCACCGTCCTGCTGTTGCCCGAGGGAGGCTCGATGACCAGCCCTGGTCGCATCCGCGTCGTCGTCGCCAAGCCCGGCCTCGACGGGCACGACCGCGGTGCCAAGGTCGTCGCGCGCGCGCTGCGCGACGCCGGCATGGAGGTCATCTACACCGGGCTGCACCAGACGCCGGAGCAGATCGTCGAGACGACGATCCAGGAGGACGCCGACTGCGTCGGGCTGTCTGTGCTGTCCGGCGCGCACATGACGCTGTTCCGGCGGGTCATGGACCTGCTCAAGGCGCAGGGCGCCGACGACGTCGTGGTCTTCGGCGGCGGCATCATCCCGGAGGACGACATCCCGCTGCTGCGCGAGATGGGCGTGTCCACCGTCTTCACGCCGGGGGCGACGACCACGTCCATCGTGGAGTGGGTCCGCACCAACGTCGGCGGCTCGACCGCCGCCTGAGCCCTACCCGGTCGCGGTTCGGGAACCGGACGCGAGCCGGCGCACCACGGCGACCGCTGCCAGCAGCACGAGCGCGGCCAGGGCCGTCGGTGCGGACGAGCCCGTCGACGGCAGCTGCGGCGTCGCCGGAGCCACCGGCTGCGGGGCGGCCACGACCGGCGTCCGCACCGTCGCGAGCACGCCGGGCAGCCGGAACGTCCCGCCGCCGGTCGCCACGGTGACGACGTCCGGCAACTTGCGGTTGTACGACGTCGCGTCCGTCGCGGCCAGCGTGAGCCGTACGGCGTGGCCCGGCGCGAAGCGGTGCGCGAAGCCGATCAGGTTGAAGCGCGTCCTGCCGACCTCGGCCGCCGGGACCCGCACGGGCGCGATCAGCCGGTGGATCAGCGTCGACGAGCCGTCCGGAGCCACGTCGAAGACCTTGCCGAAGAAGACGAGGTCGCCGGGGGCGCTGTGCGTGAGCATCAGCTCGGCGCGTGGCACGCCCACGCTGACCAGTCCGGCTGGGAAGGGCGTGGAGGTGAAGGACACGGACTGCCCGGGCTGCTCGCGGGGCGGCAGGTCGATCCGCGGGCTGGAGGCCGGGCCGGTGAAGTTCGAGGTCTCGCTGTAGGCCGGCGGGACGCCGCCCACGGGGTTGAGGAAGCTCGTCGACCCGGCGGCCGCGACCGTCTCGCCGGCGCGGGCGAGCCCGTTCGTGCCGGTGGGCGTGAAGACGACGTCCGGCATCGCCGGGTAGGCGGGCGCGTCGCCGTACTGCTCGTCGGCCGCGCCCGTGCCGCCGTACGGGACCCAGTCGCGGTGGAAGGTGAACCCGGGGGAGCGGTCCGGCACGCCGCGCAGGTGCTCGTCGAAGAAGGCCAGTGTGCGCAGCGTCAGGTAGCAGTCGTCCAGGCCGCGGAAGTCGTCACCGCCGGTACCGCGGCCGTAGACCTCGCACTCCCCGGGCAGCGAGTCGTAGCCGCCGTGGCCGCCCCAGTTCCAGATCATCTTCACCGGCACGCGGTTGCGGCGCAGCGCGGTGTAGGTCGCCAGCGCGTCGTTGACGTTGAACAGCGTGTCCCGCTGGCCCTGCACCAGCAGCGTCGGCACCCGCAGCCGGTCGAGCTGCGTGGTCCCGGAGGAGTCGGCCAGCAGGTCGCGGTCGGCCTGGGTGGCGTCGCCGGTCGTGGACACGCCCGCGTAGGTGCGGCAGACGGCGAGGTAGAAGCCCAGGCACGGCAGCCCCGCGACCATCGCCGGGTCGCCGCTGAGCAGCTTGTCCTCGGGGCAGCCGCCCGCGCCCATCGCCGGGTTGCTGTTGCCGGAGGCGAAGAACAGCGACGTCCACTGCTGCTTGAAGACGCCCTGCGGGTTCAGGGACTGGGTGAAGCCGGTCGGGTCGCCCGGCGCGATGCGGTTGTTGGGGTCCAGCGAGTACTGCAGCGAGCTCCAGGTGCGGCCCGGCGCGATGGCCCGGACCCGCGGGTCGGCCTCGGCCAGGTTCAGCTGGATGCCGCCGCCGTAGGACCCGCCGACGGTGCCGACGACGGCGCCCTTGGCGTCCTTCTCGACCTCCGGCCGGGGCTGCAGCACCTTGCTGATCAGCTGCTGCGCGTCCTTCACGTCGTACGTCCGGCTCTGCAGGGCGACGCAGCCGGACGAGGCGCCGAAGCCCTGCGCGGTGTAGGTCAGCACGACATAGCCGTGCCGGGCCAGGAAGGTGGCGTTGGCGACCACCTCGGGAGCGAGCTTGGTCAGCCCGAAGCCATGCGTGATGAGGATCGCCGGCTGCGGTGTGGCGGCGGTCGCGCCCGAGGGGACGTACAGCCGGGTGTCGATGGTCGCGTCGTGGTCGTCCGACGGGCCGTCGACGACCGGGACCAGAGCATCGACGGTGACGAACGGCTGCGTCCCGGGGGAGGGCCGGACGGGATCCGCGGCGGCAGGTACGGCGGACGTCAAGGTGAGGGCGCCGGCGAGCACGAGCGCGCGAAGGATCATGGAGGCAGTGTGCGCGTGTCCGGAAGGCAACGGGGCGGTTTCGGCCAGGTGCACGGCGCTGGCTACCCTTCGCCGGACGCTTCCCCGACCAGATCGGAACCCCCGTGGACCTCATGGAGTACCAGGCGAAGGAGCTCTTCGCCAAGCACGGCGTGCCCGTGCTCCCCGGCGAGACGGTGGACACGGCCGAGGCCGCCCGCGCCGTCGCCGAGCGGATCGGCAAGCCGGTCGTCGTCAAGGCCCAGGTCAAGACCGGTGGACGCGGCAAGGCCGGCGGCGTCAAGCTGGCTGACACGCCGGACGAGGCCGTCGCGCGCGCGCAGGACATCCTCGGGCTCGACATCAAGGGCCACGTCGTCCACAAGGTGCTGGTCACCGAGGCCAGCGACATCGAGGTCGAGTACTACGTCTCGTTCCTGCTCGACCGGGCCAACCGCTCCTACCTGGCGATGTGCAGCGCCGAGGGCGGCATGGAGATCGAGCAGCTGGCCGTCGAGCGGCCCGAGGCGCTGGCCCGCATCGCGGTGGACCCCGTCCAGGGCGTCGACGCCGCCAAGGCCCGCGAGATCGCCGAGGCCGGCAAGATCCCGGCCGACGTTCTCGACGAGGTGACCAACATCCTGGTGTCGATGTGGAAGGTCTTCGTCGAGGAGGAGGCCACCCTCGTCGAGATCAACCCCCTGTGCCGTACGCCCGACGGCCGGATCGTCGCCCTCGACGGCAAGGTCACCCTCGACGCCAACGCGGAGTTCCGGCACCAGGACGTCTTCGCCACCTACGCCGACGTCGTCGCGGACGACGACCTCGAGGGACGGGCCAAGAAGAAGGGCCTGAACTACGTCAAGCTCGACGGCCAGGTCGGCATCATCGGCAACGGCGCCGGGCTGGTCATGTCGACCCTCGACGTCGTGGCCTACGCCGGTGAGGCGCACGGCGGCGTCAAGCCCGCCAACTTCCTCGACATCGGCGGCGGCGCCTCGGCGCAGGGCATGGCCGACGGCCTCGAGATCATCCTGTCCGACCCGGACGTCGCATCGGTCTTCGTCAACGTCTTCGGCGGGATCACCTCCTGCGACGCGGTCGCCGACGGCATCGTGCAGGCGCTCGGCATGCTCGGCGACGCGGCCACCAAGCCGCTGGTCGTCCGGCTCGACGGCAACAACGTCGAGGAGGGGCACCGCATCCTCACCGCGGCCGCCCACCCGCTCATCACCGTGGTCGACACCATGGACGGCGCCGCCGACAAGGCCGCCGAGCTCGCCCACACCAGCAAGGGGAACTGACGATGGCCATCTTCCTGACCGCAGACAGCAAGGTCATCGTCCAGGGCATGACCGGATCGGAGGGCATGAAGCACACCCGCCGCATGCTCGCCTCCGG
>JBKJQQ010000169.1:0-2770 GCA_046593875.1 Mycobacteriales bacterium
CCCTCGATCTGTTCACGGCCGCCCAGGAAGGGGTGGGTGTCGGCCGGCTCACTCTTCGAGGCCGAGGCTCCGGTAGTGGTACGCCTGCGCTCTCCGGAGTCCCGCGCGGGCGTACAGCGCCAGCGCCGGTCGGTTGTCCGACAGAACCTGCAGGTGCGTCGTACGCGCGCCGTGAACCGAGCCCCAGCCACCCAGCGCATGCAGCACCTCGCGGCCGAGTCCTTGACCGCGCCACTCCGGCAGCACGGCCATCGAGTAGACGCCGAGGTGCCCCTCCTGCGCGACTGCCCGCCCGACGGCCACCGCGACCCCGTCCAGTTCGACCGACGCGTAGGCCGCCGGCGCCGCAACCAGATCGAGCATCTGGATCAGCAGACCACGTTCGTGGGCGCCGCCCCGTCCGTCGACCGCCCAGTAGAGGTCGACCCAGGCGTCGTCCGGCCTGTCGCGCAGGACGGCCGTCGACCGCCCGGCAGGCACAGGCCCGGTCAGGACGCTCACGTCGGTGTCCCGCGCCCAGCCATGCGCGGCGAGGACGTGGTCGAGCTCGAGCGAGGTGACCTGCACGCGGGGCGGCAAGCCGCGCGTGCGGTAGAAGGCGACCACGTCCTGCAGGGGCAGCGCACCCGACAACGGCAGTGCGGAGTTCGCCCGGCGAAGGACCCCCTGTGCTGCGCGCAGCCGCCAGCCTTGGACGTCGACCCGCTCCAGCGGTGGACACCCGTCCGCGCCCAGCCGGTCGAGCAGCAGGCTCACAGCCGACCGGCGGCCTTGAGCGACAGGTAGGCGTCGGACACCGCCGGCGCGAAGGACTCCGGCGGAGCGTCCACCACCTCGACCCCGCGCCTGCGCAGCAGCGCCGTGAGCCGCCGCCGCTCGGTGCGGGCCCGTTCCGCGGACGCCCGGTCGTACGTCGCCTGCACCGAGCCGGAACCGCGTGCCATCTCCTCCACCCGCGGGTCGGCGACGGCGGCGAGCAGCACGGTGTGCCGGGAGGTCAGCGACGGCAGCAGGGCGAGCAGCCCCTGCTCGAGCGGCGCGGTGTCGAGCGAGGTGAACAGCACGACCAGCGAGCGCCGGCGCGCCCGGCGCAGGATCTCGCCGACCAGGCGCCGGCCGTCGCTCTCGACCAGCGCCGGCTCGAGACCGGCCATGGCGTCGACCATCCGGGGCAGCAGCTCGGCGCCGCTCACGCCCTCGACGGCGGCCCGCGGCTCGCGGTCGAACGCCAGGAGGTCGACCCGGTCGCCGGCCTTGGAGGCCAGCGCGCACAGCAGCAGTGCTGCGTCGAGCGCGGCGTCCAGCCGGGGGACGTCGCCGACGCGACCGGCCGAGGTCCGGGAGGTGTCGAGGACGAGCAGCAGCGTGCGATCGCGCTCGGGGCGCCAGGTACGGACCACGACGTCCTGCCCGCGCGCGGTCGCCCGCCAGTCGATCGACCGGACGTCGTCGCCCTCGACGTACTCGCGCAGCGTGTCGAACTCCGTGCCCTGCCCGCGGACGCGCACCGCGACGGCACCGTCGAGCTGGCGCAGCCGAGCAAGCCGCTCGGGCAGGAAGCGGCGGGACGCGAACGGCGGCTGCACGCGCACCCGCCACGGCACCTCGTGCCTGCCCTGCCGGGCGGCCACGCCGAGCGGGCCGACCGACCGGACGGTGACGCGGTCGGGGTAACGGTCACCGCGGCGGGTCGGCTCCAGCAGAGTCGAGAAGACGCGCCTCTCACCCGCGGGGATCTCCACCGAGTGCGTCCGCGGCGAGGCGCCGGCCGACGGCACCCACGCGTCGCGCAGGACGCCGTGCAGGCGGCGGGGGCCGGGGTTCACGACCGACAGGTCCACCGTCAACGACGTCCCCAGCCGGCAGGCCGCCGGTCCCGACCGGGTCAGTCGCAGCGACGAGACCGGCTGCGCTGCAACAGCATCCGCGACGCAGATGATCGCGAGGAGCAGCACCACGATGACGACCGTCAGGACCGTGGGCGCCGCGAGCACGGGCAGCAGGCCCAGCAGGGCGAGCAGGACCGCCCGCCCGGTGAGCGCCACTAGCGCGGAACGGTCACCGACGACAGCACGCCGTCCAGCACGCCGTCGCCCGTGACGCCCTCCAGCTCAGCCTCCGGTCGCACGCTGACCCGGTGCCGGAGCGTCGGTCGCGCGAGCGCCTTGACGTCGTCCGGCGTGAGGTAGTCGCGGCCGGACAGCCACGCCCATGCCTTGGCCGTGGCCAGCAGCGCGGTCGCGCCGCGCGGCGAGACGCCGAGCGAGAGCGACGGGGAGGTGCGCGTCGCACGGCACAGGTCGACGACGTAGCCGAGCACCTCGGGGGACACGCTCACGGCGCGGACGGCAGCACGCCCGGCGGCCAGCTCGGCCGCCCCCGCCACCGGCGAGAGCGCCGACAGGTCGCGCGGGTCGAAGCCGCCGTCGTGCGCGAGCAGCACCTTGACCTCGTCCTCCCGGGACGGCAGGCCGACGGTGAGCTTGAGCAGGAACCGGTCCAGCTGGGCCTCGGGCAGCGGGTAGGTGCCCTCGTACTCGACGGGGTTCTGGGTCGCGCAGACGACGAACGGATCGGGCAGCAGCCGCGGCGTGCCCTCGACGGTGACCTGCCGCTCCTCCATCGCCTCGAGCAGGGAGGCCTGCGTCTTGGGCGGCGTGCGGTTGATCTCGTCGGCGAGCAGCAGGTTCGTGAAGACCGGCCCCTCGCGGAAGTCGAACTTCCCCGCGGCGTAGACCAGCGAGCCGGTGATGTCGCCGGGCATCAGGTC
>JBKJQQ010000002.1:0-6760 GCA_046593875.1 Mycobacteriales bacterium
CAGACCTACGGCGGCGAGCCGGTCACCACCGGTCGCGCCGGCGGCGAGAAGAAGCGGCTCAACGCCGCCGTCATCGCCTGCCTGGTCGCGCTGGCGCTGATCGTGCTCGCCGCGATCGTCTCCCTGGCCTGACCCCTCGGCGTGACGTCCACAGCACCCCGGTGCTGTGGACTTGACGCGCAGGGATCAGACGGGCGCGGCCAGGCGTTGCACCCTCTTGTGGTGAACCCTCCTGACGGCCCGCTGATCGTCCAGTGCGACAAGACCCTCCTGCTCGAGGTCGACCACCCGATGGCGGCCGAGTGCCGGATGGCCATCGCGCCGTTCGCCGAGCTGGAGCGCTCGCCCGAGCACGTCCACACGTACCGCCTCACCCCGCTCGGCCTGTGGAACGCCCGCGCCGCCGGGCACGACGCCGAGCAGGTCGTCGACGCGCTGGTGCGCTTCAGCCGCTACGCCGTCCCGCACGCCCTGCTCGTCGACGTCGCCGACACGATGGACCGCTACGGCCGGCTGCGCCTGGAGCAGGACCCGGTGCACGGGCTGGTCCTCCGCACGACCGACCGCGCGGTCCTCGAGGAGGTCGTCCGCAGCAAGAAGGTCGCGCCGATGCTCGGGCAGCGGCTCGACCCGGAGACCTGCATCGCCTTCCCGTCCGAGCGCGGTCGGCTCAAGCAGGCGCTGCTCAAGGTCGGCTGGCCGGCCGAGGACCTCGCCGGCTACGTCGACGGCGAGGCGCACGAGATCGGCCTGCTGCAGGACGGCTGGGTGCTGCGCGACTACCAGCAGCTGGCCGTCGACGGCTTCTGGCACGGCGGCTCCGGCGTCGTCGTCCTCCCGTGCGGCGCCGGCAAGACGCTGGTCGGCGCCGCGGCGATGGCCCGCGCCGGAGCGACCACGCTGATCCTGGTGACCAACACGGTGAGCGGTCGGCAGTGGAAGTCCGAGCTGCTCAAGCGGACGACCCTGACCGAGGACGAGATCGGCGAGTACTCCGGCGAGAAGAAGGAGATCAAGCCGGTCACCATCGCGACCTACCAGATCATGACCACGAAGCGGAAGGGCGAGTACGCCCACCTCGAGCTGTTCGGGGCCCGTGACTGGGGGCTGGTGGTCTACGACGAGGTGCACCTGCTGCCGGCGCCGGTCTTCCGGATGACCGCCGACCTGCAGTCCCGCCGCCGGCTCGGCCTCACCGCGACGCTGGTGCGCGAGGACGGCCGGGAGGGCGACGTCTTCAGCCTGATCGGGCCCAAGCGCTTCGACGCGCCCTGGAAGGACATCGAGAGCCAGGGCTGGATCGCGCCGGCCGACTGCACCGAGGTCCGCGTGACGATGACCGACGCCGAGCGGTTGACCTACGCCACCGCCGAGCCGGAGGAGCGCTACAAGATCGCCTCCACCGCGCACACGAAGATCGCGGTCATCCGCAAGCTGGTGGAGCGGCACGACGACCAGGTGCTCGTCATCGGCGCCTACCTCGACCAGCTCGAGGAGGTCGGGGTCGCGCTCGACATGCCGGTCATCCAGGGTTCGACCAAGAACGCCGAGCGCGAACGGCTCTTCGACCTGTTCCGCCGCAAGGAGATCCCGGGGCTGGTCGTCAGCAAGGTCGCGAACTTCTCCATCGACCTGCCCGAGGCCACGATCGCCATCCAGATCAGCGGCACCTTCGGCTCACGGCAGGAGGAGGCGCAGCGCCTCGGCCGCGTCCTGCGCCCGAAGGAGGACGGTAGGACGGCGCACTTCTACTCGGTGGTCAGCCGCGACACCCTGGACCAGGAGTACGCCGCGCACCGGCAGCGCTTCCTCGCCGAGCAGGGCTACGCCTACACGATCGTCGACGCGGACGACGTGCTGTCCAGCTAACGCAGGCGCGCGAGCAGGCCAGCCGCTCGTCGATGAACAGGTCGCTGGTCATCGGCGCGCGGTCGACCGGATCGGACCGCAGCTCACGCAGACTGGAGGCATGCGCGCCCCCTCCGTGCTCGGCCTCGGCCTGCTCGTCGCCCTGACCGCCTGCTCCCCGGCCACCCCCGTCGCGGCGCCTTCCCCTGCGGCACCGGCGGTCTCACCGTCCGCCGTCCCGGCCCTGCCTCCGCTGCCGCCGCTGCAGGACGCCACGGGGCTCCCCGGCGCGCCGCTGGTCGCCGCCGCCACGACGCGGCTGCCCGGTGCTCAGCCGGACGGAACGGCCCGGCTCGAGGCCGGAGGGCGCACCTACCTGCTCGGCCCGGCGCGTCGCGTCGTGGCCGAGAGCGCACCCGCCCTCGTGCTGGTGCTCCCCGCCGCGAACACCACGCTGCGCGAGGAGTACGACCGCTACTCCCTCGACGCCCTCCGCGACCACGGCGCAACGGTGGCGGTGGTCGGCACCTACGCCGCCAGCTGGAACGCCGGGGCGTGCTGCGGCCGGGCCGCCACCGACGGCATCGACGACGTCGCGGTGGTCACCGCCGTCCGGGACGACGTCGTGCGCCGCACCGGGGCGGACGCCGGGCGGGTCGCCGTCCTCGGTCACTCGGTGGGTGCGCTCATGGCCTGGCGCCTGGCCTGCACGCCGCAGTTCGGTGCGGCCGCGGTCGTCGCCGTCGGCGGTACGCGCGTGCACCCGTGCCCGGACCCCCTGCCACGGCTGCCCCACGTCCTGGCCTTGCACGGGGAGCAGGACGCGTCCGTGCCGCTGGCCGGGAGCGACCGGGTCGTGCCGCTGCTCGGCATCGCGCCGCCCGCGGTACCGCGCATCGTTGCCGAGACCGCCGCCGCCGCGAACTGCACCGGGCAGCAGGTCTCGGGTCTGACGGTGGCGTGGAGAGCCTGCGCCGGCGCCGGCAGCCTCAGGCTGGCCGTGCTGCCTGGTCGCGGACACGCCTGGGAGGACCTCGACGCGACCCGTCGCAGCGCTGCGTTCCTGGCGGAGGTGCTGCCCGGTGTCCGCTGATCCTGTCCGTGCAGCAAGGGATCTCGTGGACGCCGACGTGGCGCACCACCCGCGGTGGGGCCCGGCTCTGGACGCGGCCGCCGTGCACCGGCGCTGGTGGCTGGCGCAGTGGCCGGAGGGCGCGGAGCTCGTGCTGGGACTGCTGGCGCAGGACGTCCAGGAGGCCGTGCACGAGATCGACCCGCAGTGGCCGCCGTGCACCGAGCTGTCGTGCCCGGACCGCGCGGGGCACCCGCTGCTGGTCGAGCCCGACCTCGGCCCGGACCCGTTCTGGGTCTGCCACCGGACCGGTCTGCCGGTGGCCGCGGTGGGGCACCTGCACGGCTGATCAGAGGTCGACGACCACCGGGAAGGGGGCGACGGCCTGATACGGACACGGGCCTCGGAAGCGCTCCACGTAGGTGCCGTCCTGCAGCTCCAGCACGGTGAGCACCAGCTCGAGCGGGTCGACCAGCCAGTACGACGGGACCGCCGCCTCCTGCAGCACCTGGCGCTTCAGCGTCAGGTCGACCGCGCGGGTGCTCGGCGACTGCACCTCGACCACCAGCAGGGGGACGTCGTCGATGCGCTTGGCCGTCAGCGCCTGTCGGCGCACCACCGTCACGTCCGGCGCGATCTGCCGGAACGGGTTCAGCCGGACGTCGACCGGCAGGAACACCTCGAGATGCGCTGGCGCAGCATCCTGCAGGAGCCGGAGCAGTGCAGCGTTGATGCGCTGGTGCTGCAGCGACGGCTCAGCGCTCACGAGCAGCGCCCCGTCGATGAGCTCGTAGCGGGTGGTGGCCCCCTCCGGGAAGTCGTCGAGGTCGTCGACGGTCCACGGCCCGGACGGGATGGCGGTGCGGGCAGAGGTCATGGCCGTCATGGTGCTCCTCGCGACTCGGCATGTCACGAGGCTCACCCTGGCGGCGCCCTGCGGCCAGCACCGGAGCCCTACCTGTGGATCAGGCGCAGCCGACGACCTCGCACACCTCGTCGGTGAGCTCGACGGCCCACCCGTCGCCCTTGCGCCGCAGCGGCAGGTCGACCCGACGCGTCCGGGAGGGGCTGCGCAGCTCGACCTCCACGGTGGCCTCCCGCCCCCGCTGGTCGACCGAGACCACGTCGATGCCGTACTGCGAGGAGTCCTGGCGCGCGTCCTCCGTCGAGGCGAGCAGGTCGAGGCAGGCGCCCTCGCCCAACGACCCGAACGACAGCCGCTCGTAGGCCGTGCAGTCGCCGAACACGGCCGCGCCGGTCCAGGCCAGCGCGGTCCCGCGCGGTGTCTGCAGCCGGCGCAGGTCGATCGCGGCCACGGTGCCGACGGCCAGCGAGAGCACGACGCACACGCCGATCAGCCCGATCGGACCGCGCGCGATGCTCCGCGCCCGCTGCGGCTCCAGCGAGCGCTCGAGCTCGGCGTACCGCCTCTCCAGGGCGTCGGAGGTCACCGCAGCGACGCGACCGCAGGCGCGAGTCGGGCCCAGTCCTGCGCCGGAACCGCGAAGGGGTCGTCGCCGAGCACCTGGAGGCAGACGTGGTCGGCGCCGGCGTCGAGGTGGGCGCGCACCCGGTCGAGGACCGCCTGCTCGTCACCTCCGACCACGAGCGCGTCCTTGAGCCGGTCGCTCCCGCCGCGGACGGCGTCGTCCTGGGTGAAGCCCTGACGCAGCCAGCTGTTCCGGTAGTTCGGCAGCCCGGTGTAGATCTCCAGGTGCCAGTGCGCCCGGCGCCGCCAGACCTCCCGGTCGTCGCTCAGCACGACCGCCTGCTCGACCGCGAGAACCGGCCCAGCACCGAGGATCTCGCGCGCGCTGGCCGTGTGCTCGGGCGTGACGAGGTACGGGTGTGCGCCGGCGGCCCGGTCTCGGGAGAGCTCCAGCATCTTCGGCCCGAGGGCAGCCAGCACCCGCGGCGGCGCCGTCGTCCCGCCCGCCGCCATGTACGGCGCCGCGTCGAGCGCGTCGAGGTACTCCGTCATCGCGGCGACCGGCTTGCCGTAGGAGTGACCGCGCATCCGCTCGACCAGCGGTGCGTGGCTGACCCCGAGGCCGAGCACGAAGCGACCCGGGAAGGCCGCCTCCAGCGTGCGGGCAGCGGCGTTCGCGGAGACCGCGTCACGGCCGTAGATGCTCGCGATGCCGGTCGCCACCGCCATCCGCTGGGAGGCAGCGAGGTAGAGCGAGGCCGCGGTGAAGGCTTCGCGGCCGTACGCCTCGCCGAACCACAGCGCGTCCCAGCCCTGCTCGTCCAGCGCAGCGACCTGCTCCCGGGCGGCCGGGACCTGGAGCGCCTCGAGCGCCGTGGTCCAGATCCCGACCGGCCCGGGGAGCAGCATCAGCCGTAGACGAGGCGGGTGATCCAGTCGGCGACCAGCGCCGGCTTGGTCTCGCCCTCGATCTCGACGGTGTAGGTCTTGGTGACCTGCAGCGTGTTCGGGTCCTTGGCCTGGACGTCGGTCAGCACCGCGCTGGCCCGCACCCGCGACCCGACCTTCACCGGGCTGACGAAGCGGACCTTCTCGAAGCCGTAGTTGACGCCCATGACGATGCCCTCGAGGCGCTCGGCCGGCTGCGGGACGGACCCGGCCAGCTTGGTGAGCAGCGACAGCGTGAGGAAGCCGTGCGCGATCGGCACGCCCCACGGGGAGAGCGTCTTGCACAGCTCCGGGTCGACGTGGATGAACTGCTGGTCCTCGGTCACGTCCGCGAATGCCTGGATGCGCGCCTGGTCGATCTCGAGCCAGTCCCCCGTGCCGTCGGGCTGGCCCAGGGCCGCCTTGTGGAGCTCGTACGCGTTCTCGCCGTTCGTGGCCATGCTCAGGGTCCTCCTGCGGTCGGTGGTGTCCGGCCGCAAGGATCGCAGAGGCATGCGTCAGGGCCGGACGTAGGGCTGTCGCAAGATCGGCAGAACGCCTCCGCCGGCCGGTCGTCTGCCTCACCATCGGGGCGTGGAGTGGGCCGACCGCCGACCGCCGATTGGGCGCGATCGCGGTCGTCGTGACGGTCCTCGCCCTGCTGCTCACCCTGGCAGCCGTCGCGCTGCACGTGGGGCGAAGAAGACCCGCAGCCGGTCGGGACAGGCATCGTTGAGCAGGAGGAAGAGGTTGGCCAGCACGATCTGGTGCTCCTCGGACGGCGCCGCACTCGCCGACTTGCCCGATGACGGGCTGCGCTACGAGGACCGGGAGGACGCGCACCACCGGAGTCACACCACGATCTGTGGAACGCCGACGGGGCGGCCCCCCTTTGCAGGAGGACCGCCCCGTCGGGACGATCAGGTCGTGCGGGTGAGGCGGACCTAGAAGTCCATGTCTCCCATGCCGCCACCCATGCCGCCGCCACCACCGGCGCCGGCGCCGGCCTTCTCGGGCTTGTCGGCGATGACGCACTCGGTGGTGAGGAACAGCGCCGCGATGGAGGCGGCGTTCTGCAGCGCGGAGCGGGTGACCTTGGCGGGATCGATGATCCCCTCCTTGATCATGTCGACGTACTCGCCGGTGGCCGCGTTCAGGCCCTGGCCGAGCGGGAGGTTGCGCACCTTCTCGACCACGACGCCGCCCTCGAGGCCGGCGTTGATGGCGATCTGCTTGATCGGGGCCTCGAGCGCCAGGCGCACGATGTTCGCGCCCGTGGCCTCGTCGCCGACCAGGTCCAGCTTCTCGAACGCGGTCGTCGACGCCTGCAGCAGCGCGACGCCACCACCGGCGACGATGCCCTCCTCGACAGCGGCCTTGGCGTTGCGGACGGCGTCCTCGATGCGGTGCTTGCGCTCCTTGAGCTCGACCTCGGTGGCCGCGCCGACCTTGATGACCGCAACGCCGCCGGCCAGCTTGGCCAG
>JBKJQQ010000107.1:0-7915 GCA_046593875.1 Mycobacteriales bacterium
ACGCGGTCGCCCGTCTTGGCCCTGTCGCGGGATGCCCTGCTGGCACAGGCCTTCCGGTCCGGGTGGCTGCGTCGCGGCGGCCCGCGGGACACCCGCAGCGGGGTGCTCGACCTCTGACCGGCGCGCACACGTCGTGATCGCCGCCGGCGGGCCCCGAGCGTGGCGGTGCCGCCGAGTGGATCACGATGTGTGCGGGCGGGTCAGGACCAGCCGCCGCGGTCCTGCAGCGCGCGCTCCACCGTGGCGAAGCGGGCGCGGTCCAGGACCGCCCCCTCCTTGCGGATGCTGTCCTCCGCGAGCTCGAGCACGCGGTCCAGCCGCACCCAGCTCGGCCGACGCTCCCGGTCCCAGTCGCCGCTGCCGATGGCCAGCCAGGTCGCGTCGTCGGCGCGGTGGCCCTTGCTGGACAGCATCAGCCCGAGCACGGTGCGGTCGTCCCGCCGGCCGACGACGAGCACGGGCCGGTCCTTCACGACGTCGGTCTGGTCCTCGTAGGCGACCTCGGTCCAGACGATCTCGCCGGGGTCGGCGGCACCGTCGGCTTGCGGTGCGTACGACAGGGTCCTCCGGGCCGTCTGCAGCACGCGACCGCGAGCCGCCGCGACGCGCGGGCGGGTCGACCGCTCGAGGTCGACGACGGACCGCACGACGCTGCGCAGGGCCGACCACCGGGACACGGCCCGGACGCTACTTCGCGTGCAGGTGCGCGGACGCCAGGTTGTCCTCGTCGTAGGTCGACCACAGGACGTCGGCGCGGTCGGCGGCGGACGCGGCGGACGCCACGACGAGGGCCTCGCCTACACGTCGGCCGCGCTGGCGTGACGCACGACGGCCGGGCACGGCGGTCTCGGCGCCGTGCGTGGCGCGAACGGCGCGTACTCCCTCCGCTCGCTCACCGGTGCTGCTCGAGCCACCCCGCCGCGGCCGACCACGCCTCGCTGGTCGGGTCGACGGGGTCGCGGTGTCGACCGGCCGTCTCGACCAGGCGCACCCCCGTCGCCGCGGCGTACTCCCGCGACCGCTTCACCGGCACCGTCTCGTCGTCGACGGAGTGCACGACCAGGGCGGGTACGGCGGGCGCCCCGGCGCGCAGCGGGTCGGCCTGCGCCCACCGGTCCGGCACCTGGTCCGGACCTCCGCCGAGCAGGTCGTCGGCGTGGTCCCGGGCTCGTCCAAGGTTCGTCACCGGCGCGAGCGCGACGACCGCAGAGCCCGAGACCTGCGGCGCTGCACCGACGGCACCGGCCGGGAGCAGCGCCCGCCGCGACGCCCACAGCGCGAGCTGCCCGCCGGCAGAGTGCCCGACGAGCACGACCCGCGACAGGTCGAGCGGGGCGTCCAGCGCGGCCAGGTGGTCGATGCCCGCCGCCACGTCCTCGAAGGTCTGCGGCCAGCCCCCGCCGCCGCCCCGCCGGGAGCCGAGCCGGCGGTACTCGAGGTTCCAGGCAGCCCACCCCCGGGCGGCCAGGTCGAGGGCGAGCGGACGGGTGATGAGCTTGCCGTACTGCGTCTGCCAGTAACCGCCGTGCAGCACGACCGCGACCGGGTGCGGACCCGTCCCGCGCGGCAGGTGCAGCTCGCCCACCTGCGAGCGGTCCGGGCCGAAGGAGTGCTCAGACCCCGTGCGCAGCAGGGCCAGAGCGATCCGGACCTCGAGCCTCAACCGCGCGCCCAGGCCGCGACGACGCGCGCGAGCTCCTCCCCGCGGTCCTCCTGCAGGAAGTGGCCGCCGCCCTCGATCGTCGTGTGCGGCTGGCCGGCGCAGCCCGGGATCTGCTCGCGCAGCATCCGGTCGCCGCCGCCGGTGATCGGGTCCTTGTCCGAGAACGCGCACAGGAACGGCTTGTCGAAGGTGCGCAGCACCTCCCACGCCCGCTGGTTGTCCGGGGTGGCCGGGTCCTCGAGCGTCTGCGGGATGAGTGCCGGGAAGGTGCGCGGCCCGGCCTTGTAGGTCACGTCCGGGAAGGGCGCTTCGTAGGCCGCCGCCACGTCGTCGGGCAGCCCGTCGGCGCAGCCGCTGGTGACGAGGAAGCCGATCGGCAGGTCGGGAGTCTTCTGCACGAAGTCGTGGAACAGCCACCACGCCTCGGGCAGCCGCCGCGTCCCGTCCGGCAGTCCGGTGTTGGCGGCGCACACGCGGGCGAAGCGGTCAGGGTGCTCGGCGACCAGGCGCAGCCCGATCAGGCCGCCCCAGTCCTGGCAGAGCAGCGTCACGTCCTGCAGGTCCAGATCGTCGAACAGCGCCGACCGCATCCACTCGACGTGCCGCGCGTAGGTGTAGTCCTCGTCGCGCACCGGCTTGTCCGAGCGACCGAAGCCGATCAGATCCGGTGCCACGACGCGGAAGCCGGCCTCCAGGAAGACGGGCACCGTCTTGCGGTAGAGGTAGGACCAGGTCGGCTCACCGTGCAGCAGCAGCACGACAGGAGCATCCCGAGGTCCCTGGTCCAGCACCGCGACGCGCAGTCCGTCCGACGTCTGGACGTACGACGGCTCCCACGGGTGGCCGGGCAGATCGGCGAAGCGGTCGTCAGGGGTGCGCAGGGTCTCCATCGGGCGACGGTACAGAACGCTTGAAGGCGCTGGTGTCCGCCTCGGCGGGAGCGGCCAGGTGCAGGCGCGTGAAGGCCAGCGCCTCAGCCAGGTCGGCCTCGCGCTCCGCCCGGTCGTCGCACTTGCGGGTGTTGATCTCGGCGATGACCAGTCCCTCGAAGCCCTGCACCGCAAGGCCTTCCAGTAGCTCGGCGCACGGCTGGTTGCCGCGCCCGGGGACCAGGTGCTCGTCGCGGGCCGTGCCGTTGCCGTCGGCGATGTGGACGTGCGAGAGCCGGTCACCCATCTCGGCGGCCATCGCGAGCGCGTCCGACTGGCTGACCGAGGTGTGCGACAGGTCGAGCGTGAAGTCGGGGAAGTCCTCCCCGACCGGGTTCCAGTCGGGGGAGTACGGCGTGACCTCCCGGCCGCGGGCCCGCAGCGGGAACATGTTCTCCACCGCGAACGTCACGTCGGTCTCGTCCGCCATCTGCTGGATCCCGCCGAGGAACTGCCGGGCGTACTCCCGCTGCCAGCGGAACGGCGGGTGCACCACGACGGTCTCGGCGCCGCACTCCTCCGCGGCGTCCTTGGCCCGCACGAGCTTGGCCCACGGATCGGTGCCCCAGACGCGCTGGGTGATGACCAGGCACGGCGCGTGCAGGGCCAGGATCGGGACCTGGTGGTAGTCCGAGAGCCGGCGCAGCGCGGTGATGTCCTGGCTGACGGGGTCGGTCCACACCATCACCTCGACGCCGTCGTAGCCCAGCCGGGCGGCGAGCTCGAAGGCGTTGGCGGTCGTCTCCGGGTAGACGCTCGCTGTCGCGAGGCCGACGCGGGCGGCCGGGACGCGAACGGGTTCGGAGGGCGTCATGTCGACCTCAGGCTACGTGCCGGCCAGCCAGTCCAGCCTGCGGAGGATGACGCCCTCGCGCAGTGCCCAGGGGCACACCGACACCTGCTCGAGGTCGCACGCCAGCATCGCCTCGTGCGCGACGACGGCGCCCGCAAGCAGCTGCGCGGCGCGGCTCTCGCTGACGCCCGGCAGCTCGGCGCGGTCGACGGCGGGCATCGATGCGAGACGCGCGACGATCCGCTCGAGGCCGTCGCGGGTCAGGATCCGCGGGACGAGCGGACCCTGTGCGTACTGCGCGGCGCCGTCGAGGCGGGCCAGCGAGCGCAGCGTCTTGCTGGTGGCGACGCCGCGGTCCGGGCGGCCCACCGCCAGGAGCTGGGGCACGACCGCGGCCAGGGTGACGCCGACGTGCTCGCGCAGCGCCGCGAGGTCGCGGGCCGACGGCGGATCGGCCTGCAGGCGGTCCCGCGTCAGCCGCCCGGCGCCGAGCGGCAGCGACAGCGCGACGTCGGGCTCCTCGTCACGACCGGCGCCGATCTCCAGCGACCCGCCGCCGATGTCCAGGCAGAGCAGCCGCCCGGCGCTCCAGCCGAACCAGCGGCGCACGGCGAGGAAGGTCAGCCGCGCCTCGTCCTCGCCGGGCAGCACCTGCAGCTCGACCCCCGCCCGGGCGCGCACCGCCTCCAGCACGGCCGCGGAGTCGGTGGCGTCACGCACCGCGGACGTCGCGAAGGCCATCAGGTCCTCGACGCCCTCCTCGTCGGCGGCCACGCGCGCCGCCGACACGGCCCGGACCAGCACGTCGGTGCCGTGCCGGCCGAGGGAGCCGTCGGACTGCAGCAGCTCCGCCAGGTGCAGCGGCGTCTTGTGCGATCGCACCGGGTCGGGGTGACCGCCCTTGTGGGCGTCGACGACGAGCAGGTGGACGGTGTTGCTGCCGACGTCGAGCACGCCCAGCCTCACGAGCGCCTCCGCATGCCGGGGCACGCTAGTCGGGCCCTGCGCGCCGGTAGCGTGCAGGAGGTGATCGAGCTCGGCATGCCGGCGGTGCGCGAGGTCGACCCGGACTTCCCCCGCGACTGGGTGGAGTTCGTCGACCCGGCCGACCCGAAGGGCGTCATCCGCGCCGACCTGACCTGGCTGCTCTCGTCGTGGACCTGCGTCTACGGCCGCGGCTGCGAGGGGGTCGTCGAGGGCCGCGCGGACGACGGGTGCTGCAGCCACGGCGCGTTCTACGCCGACGACGAGGACGAGCGGCGTGTGACCGCGTTCGCCGCGCAGCTGAAGAAGAAGCACTGGCAGCACGCCGATGTGGGCCGTGCGCAGGGCATCTCGGAGCAGGACGAGCTGGAGGGCGAGGACGCCCGTCGTACGAGGACCGTCGACGGCGCGTGCCTGTTCCTCAACCGGCCGGGCTTCTCGGGGGGAGCCGGCTGCGCGCTGCACGCCCTCGCGGACCGGATCGGCCTGCACCCCTTGGAGACCAAGCCCGACGTGTGCTGGCAGCTGCCCGTGCGACGCAGCCAGGAGTGGGTCGAGCGGCCGGACGAGGTCCAGGTGCTGGTGACCTCGATCGGCGAGTTCGACCGGCGGGGCTGGGGTCCGGGCGGGGCGGACCTGCACTGGTGGTGCACCAGCTCCCCGACCGCGCACGTCGGCGCCGACCCGCTGTGGATCACCTACGGGCCGGAGCTGACCGCGCTGATCGGCGCGCCGGCCTACGACGAGCTCGCCCGGCTGTGCCGTCAGCGCTCGTCGCTGCCGCTCCACCCGGCCACCGAGCAGGCGACGATGGTGCTGGAGGCCGGCGGCGCCGAGCCGTGACTCAGGCCTCGAGCTTGTAGCCCAGCCCGCGGACGGTGACGAGGTACTTGGGGTTGGCCGGGTCGGGCTCGACCTTGGCCCGAAGGCGCTTCACGTGCACGTCGAGGGTCTTGGTGTCGCCGACGTAGTCGGCGCCCCACACCCGGTCGATCAGCTGACCGCGGGTGAGCACCCGGCCGGCGTTGCGCAGCAGCAGCTCGAGCAGCTCGAACTCCTTGAGCGGCAGGGACACCGCCTCGCCGTCGACGGAGACGACGTGCCGCTCGACGTCCATGCGCACGGGCCCGGCCTCCAGCGCCGCGGTCGCCACGTCGTCGACCTCACCGCGCCGGCGCAGCACCGCGCGGACCCGCGCGACCAGCTCCCGCGAGCTGAACGGCTTGGTGACGTAGTCGTCGGCGCCGAGCTCGAGGCCGACGACCTTGTCGATCTCGCTGTCGCGCGCGGTCAGCATGATGACCGGCACGTTGGACCGCGACCGCAGGGTGCGGCAGACCTCGGTGCCCGACAGCCCCGGCAGCATGAGGTCGAGCAGCACGATGTCCGCGCCGCCCCGGTCGAACTCCGCCAGGCCGGCCGGCCCGGTCGCGGCAACCGCGACCTCGAAGCCCTCCTGTCGGAGCAGGTAGGACAGCGGGTCGGAGATCGACTCCTCGTCCTCCACCACCAGCACGCGCGTCATGGGGTCCTCTCGTTGTCGGTTCCAGGGGGCAGGCGCAGCGTGAACGTCGAGCCCGATCCCTCGACGCTCCACACGCTCACCTCGCCCCCGTGGTTGGTGGCGACGTGCTTGACGATGGCCAGGCCCAGACCGGTGCCGCCGGTCGCGCGGGACCGCGCGGGGTCGGCCCGGTAGAAGCGCTCGAACACCCGCTCGAGGTCCTTCTCCGCGATGCCCATGCCCTGGTCGGTGACGCTGACCTCGACCGCCCCGTCGCGCTCCCGGACCGCGACGGCGACCCGGGTCCGCTCCGGGCTGTAGTGCACGGCGTTCTCGATGAGGTTGCCGACGGCGGTGGCCAGCTGCGACTCGCTGCCGCTGACGGTCAGGCCGCGCTGGCCGCCGCGCACGATCTCGATCGCGCCGGCCGAGGCCGCCGTACGGGTCCGGTCGATCGCCTCCGCCACGACCCGGTCGACCGACACGAGCTCCGGTGCGGGCAGCGGCTCGGCGCCCTGCAGGCGGGACAGGTCGATGAGCTCCTGCACGAGCCGGGCCAGCCGACCGGCCTCCTTCTGCAGGCGACCGGCGAAGCGGCGGACCGCGGTCGGGTCGCCGCTCGCGTCCTGCATCGCCTCGGCCAGCAGCGACATCGCGCCGACCGGCGTCTTGAGCTCGTGGCTCACGTTCGCGACGAAGTCCCGGCGCACCGCGTCGAGCCGCCGCGCCTCGGTGACGTCCTCGACGAGCAGGGCCACGTGACCGCTCGCCCCCTCGACCGGAGCGACGCGCACGCGCACGGCTTCCGGCAGTCGCGCCAGGCGGGTCCGCTCCGGCTCGACCTCGGCCTCCTGCGGCTCACCCGTACGCCGCACGTCGTTGACCAGCCGACGCAGCTCGGGCACGAGCAGCCGTTGGCCGCGGACCAGCCCTAGGTAGACCGAGCGACGGTTGGCCAGGACGACCCAGTCGTCGGCGTCGACGACCGCGACGGCCGCCGGCAGCGCGTCGATGACCTGTCCGCTGCTGGGCGCGCGCAGGGCCTCCGTCGTCGACGCGCCCGT
Source organism: Mycobacteriales bacterium (assembly GCA_046593875.1). GTDB lineage: Bacteria > Actinomycetota > Actinomycetes > Mycobacteriales > SCTD01 > SCTD01. Next base: position 6,938 of record JBKJQQ010000107.1, read on the forward strand.
CTGGTCAGCGGTCTGCCCTGCTCGGCGGGAGGCCAGCACGTAGCCGACCAGCAGGCCCACGGCGAGCCCGACGAGCACGGCCGCGACGGTCACGCCTCGAACTGTAGGTGCGGAAGATCGCCCCGAGCGGCGCGACGAGCGCTGTTCACCCGGCGTACGGCGGCGGTTCACGCGCCCACCACCGGGGCCGGGACGGGCCGTCTACCCTGCGCAGATGCGCGACACCTACCACGACGAGCTCGACGCCATCTCGACCTCGCTCGTCGAGATGACCAACCTCGTGGGCTCCGCGATGAGCCGCGCGACCACCGCGCTGCTCGACGCGGACCTCACCCTCGCCGAGATGGTGATCGCCAACGACGAGTCGGTCGACGCGCTCTACCGCGAGACCGAGGCCCGCGCCTTCGACCTGCTGGCCCGCCAGCAGCCGGTGGCCAGCGACCTGCGCGTGCTGGTGACCTCGCTGCGGATGGTCGCCGACCTCGAGCGCATGGGCGACAACGCCGCCCACGTCGCGAAGATCGCCCGCCGCCGCTACCCCGGCTCGGCCGTCCCGCCGCCCCTTCGCGCGACCGTGCTGAAGATGGGCCACGCCGCCGAGGAGATCGTCGCGAAGGCGGGCAGCGTGATCGCGAGCCGGGACATCGTGCTCGCCGCCGAGCTCGAGAAGGACGACGACGTCATGGACGAGCTGCACCGGCAGCTGTTCCGGGCGATCCTCGACGACCGCTGGGACCAGGGCATCGAGCCGGCCATCGACATCACGCTCGCCGGTCGCTACTACGAGCGCTTCGCCGACCACGCCGTCTCGGTCGCCCGTCGCGTCGTCTACCTGGTGACCGGCGAGCGGGTCGCGTCCGCCCTCTGAGCCGTCAACCGCACTGCTGATCAACCGCACGCTGATCAACCGCGGTCGACGTTCTCCGGACCCTTCCCGACGAACCGCTCGACGAAGGCCGCCAGCGCGTCCGGCTCCAC
>JBKJQQ010000008.1:0-3840 GCA_046593875.1 Mycobacteriales bacterium
TGCGCGACGAGACCGATACCCCCAGCTTCGCCGACCTGGCCCTGCGCGACGAGCTCGTGGCGGCCTTGGTCAGCCTCGGCTACGAGGAGCCGACGCCCATCCAGCGCGAGGCCATCCCGCCGCTGCTGGCCGGCCGCGACCTGCTCGGCCAGGCCGCGACCGGTACCGGCAAGACAGCGGCCTTCGCGCTGCCGATGCTGCACGGGCTGACCCAGCGCGGCCGCGGCAGCGCGCCGCTGTGCCTGGTGCTGGCGCCGACCCGCGAGCTGGCGATGCAGGTCAGCGAGGCGACGCACCGCTACGGCCGGGACCTGTTCGGCGCGGGCACGGCCGCACGCGTCCTGCCGGTCTACGGCGGCCAGCCGATCGGCCGCCAGCTGCGCGAGCTCGAGCGCGGCGTCGACATCGTCGTCGGCACCCCGGGCCGGGTGATCGACCACATCAACCGCGGGACGCTCGACCTGTCGCAACTGCGCACCGTCGTGCTCGACGAGGCCGACGAGATGCTCGACATGGGCTTCGCCGAGGACATCGAGGCGATCCTCGAGGCCGCCCCCGAGCAGCGGCAGACGGTCCTGTTCAGCGCCACCATGCCGCCACGCGTCGACAAGATCGCCCGGCGCCATCTCCGCAACCCGGTCCGCATCGAGATCCAGCGAGAGAAGACCGTCTCCGGGGAGGCGCCCAAGGTCCGGCAGAGCGCGTACGTCGTCGCGCGTGCGCACAAGCCGGCCGCACTCGGGCGGGTGCTCGACGTCGAGGCCCCCGAGGCGGCCATCGTCTTCTGCCGCACCCGCGAGGAGGTCGACTCGCTGACCGAGACCCTCAACGGCCGCGGCTACCGCGCGGAGGCGCTGCACGGCGGCCTGAGCCAGGAGCAGCGCGACAAGGTCATGGGCCGGCTGCGCGGTCGTACGGCCGACCTCCTGGTGGCCACCGACGTCGCCGCGCGCGGGCTTGACGTCGACCACTTGACCCACGTCGTGAACTACAACGTCCCGTCCGCGCCCGAGGCCTACGTGCACCGGATCGGGCGCGTCGGGCGGGCCGGTCGGGAGGGCGTGGCGATCACGCTGGCGGAGCCGCGCGAGCACCGGATGCTCAAGACGATCGAGCGGGCCACCGGGCAGAAGATCGTGGTCGAGCAGGTGCCGACGGTCGCCGACCTGCAGGCCCGCCGGATGGAGCTGACCCGGGTCGCCCTGCACGAGGCGCTCATCGAGGAGCAGTACGAGAGCTACCGGGTCGTGCTCGACGCGCTGACCGACGAGTACGACGTGGTGCAGGTGGCGCTCGCCGCCGTCAAGCTGGCGCACGAGGCGACGACCGGGCCGGCCGGTGAGGACGCCGCCGACATCCCGACGGTCGCCGCGCGGCCGGAGTCCTACGCCTCGTCTGCTGGCGACGGTCCTGCGGGCAAGCGGCCGGAGCGGCCGGTGCGCAAGAGCCGCCCCGACGCGACGCGGATCTTCATCGGGCTGGGCCGGGCCGCGGGGCTGCGCCCGCAGGACGTGGTCGGCGCGATCACCGGCGAGTCCAGCCTGTCGGGGCGCGACATCGGCTCGATCGAGATCGCGGACCGCTTCGCGCTGGTCGAGGTGCCGTCCGCGGCCGCCGACGAGGTGGTGCAGGCGCTGCGCAAGACCAAGATCAAGGGCCGCAAGGCGACCGTCCGGCTGGACCAGGGGCCGACGCGCGCCTGACCCGCTGGCCGCGGCCGTAGTGTGCTCCGGTGACCTCTCCTACGTACTGCGCCCCCTGCATCGCCGATCTCGCCCTCGTGCGCGAGGCCGTGACGATGGTGGCCGGCACCTCGTCCTGCATGGCCCACGCGGCCCTGCTCACCCACTCCTCCGACGACCCGAGCCGGCGCCGCCAGCGCCTGGACGCGCTGCGCGACCTGGCCACCGGCAAGGCCGAGACGGCCGACCCGGCGGAGCAGGCCAAGCTCGAGCTGCTGGTGCAGGAGTACGGCCTGGCCGGCGCGATGGACATGGGCGGCCCGGCGCGGCGCGCCCCGCAGCCGGCGGGTCGGCCCGGCGGGCAGGGCGGGCAGGCCGGTCAGCACGGTCAGGCGAGCGCGCCCGGCGAGGGCCGCAAGTCGCGTCGTGGACGTCCGCGTCCCGGCGACCGTCCCGAGGGTGAGCGCGGCCCGCGGCCGGACGGTGAGCGCAGCCCGCGGGGCGAGCGGCGTCCCGGCGGCGAGACGGCACCCGTGACCGCGCCCACCGGCCCGGCAGGCGAGGGCGCGCCGGTCGAGGCGGTCGTCGCGTCGTCCAGCGGGTCGGAGTCGCAGGGGGAGGCGCAGTCGTCGCAGCCCGAGCAGTCGTCCGCGCCGCAGTCCGTGCCGTCGCCCGCGCCGCAGTCCGTGCCGGAGCAGACCTCCCCGGTCGCCCCGCAGCCGGCCCCGGACCAGTCCCCGGTCGAGCGGCAGCAGCCGTCGGTCGAGGCCCCGTCCGCAGCTCCCGAGCACAGCGCCCCGTCGGCGCCCCAGCCGACCGAGAACCAGGCCCCGCCGGTGCCTCCGACGTCGGATCCCGACGCCTAGGACTCGACTACCCGACCGGGGGAATCACGTACGGCGATCTGAGGTTCACTGCAGGTGCCGACCCGATACATGGCCCCCGGTCCCAACTCAGTCGCTACGAGCGACGCACCGCCGTGAGGCGACCTGACGGGAAGGCAGCAGGACAGCCGTTCCAGGAGACTGGGGCGGCTGTCGTGTTGAGCGGCCCGTCTGCCGAAGGAGAGTCGTGACTGCCGAGCGCCCCCCGCGGTGCCGGCCGCTGCCCGCCCACGTGGTGGAGGCGGTCGCGGCGGCCGAGCCGTTCCCGTCGCACCCCGAGGTGCTGGAGCGGCTCGACGCGGCGCTGGCGGCCCTGCCCCCGGCGGAGCGGGCCGCGGTGGTGGCTGCCGTCGGCTACGGCGAGGGCCCGGTCGGGGCGGCCATGGAGCTCGACGTCGAGACGGTCGACGCGGACGCCCTGGCCCGCAACGGGCTGCAGCTGCTGCGCGCCGCCCTGGCCGACCTGGAGCCGTAGGTGACCTCCACCTGCAGCCTGTGCGGGACCGCCGTCGAGGGAGATCCGCCGCTGACCTGGTCCAGCTCCACCGGGCCGCGCGGCACGACGCTGACCTGCGACCGCTGCACCCGCGAGAACGTCCGCTCCATCGAGGCCAAGCTCGAGCAGGAGTGGTGGTGAGGCTGCCTGAGCTGCAGGCCGGGGTCTGGCGGCACTGGAAGGGCCAGGACTACCTGGTCCTCGGGCTCGGTCACGACGCGGACGTCGAGGATCGAACCGTCGTCGTCTACGTCCCGCTCTACGACGTGCCTGGCCCGCGGCTGGCCGTGCGCACCGTCGAGGGCTTCCTGGAGGAGGTCTCACCGGGCGTGCCCCGGTTCCGGTACGTGGGACCGAGCTGACCGGTCACACGCTGCCATGGCTACTGGACCCAGCCGTGCTCGTTGAGGCGTCGGCCGTTCTTGAGGGTGAGGGTGTGGCCGCGGTGCAGGGCTGTGTGGTCGCTGTCGCAGAGCCAGGCGGTGTCGCCGAGTGCGGTGGTGCGGGTGGTGGCCCAGGCGTCGGGGTGGTGGGGGACCAGGTGGTGGCCGGGGCCTCTGATGCAGCCGGCTGATTGGCAGCGGCCGCCGGTCTCGAGCTGCTTGATCCGTCTCTCGTGGCCTTTGAGGGTGCGGCTGGTGTGGCTGGTTTCGAGGACGCGATGGCCCAGGCCGAGGACGTAGCGGGTGAGGTAGCTGTTGCAGCACCAGGTCTTGACCAGGCTGAGCGGCAGGCTCAGTCCGGACGCGCCGGTCGCGGGCAGTGCGCCGGGCTCGCG
>JBKJQQ010000257.1:0-5502 GCA_046593875.1 Mycobacteriales bacterium
GCTCGACCGGCACGGCGAGCGCGTCCGCGACGTCAGCGGCGAACGGCACACGCCCGAGGGCCACCACCAGCCGGTAGGTCTCCCTGCGCAGCGCGAGGTCCTCTGGCGTCATCGTCCCCCCTGGGGTCGTCTCAGCCTGCAGCGCGGCCGAGCGCGGGTCAACGAGCAGCGGTGCCTCACGGGACCGGGAAGCCGCTCCACGCCGGGTTGCGGCACGGCCGGCCGAGCAGGTAGCCCTGGACCAGGTGGACGCCGCACGCCGCGACGGTGCGCAGCTCGTCCTCGGTCTCGACGCCCTCCGCGACCAGCCGCGCCGAGGTCGCCTCGGCGAAGTCGGCCAGGGCGGTCAGCAGCGTGCGTCGGGGCAGGTCGGCGTCGGCGCCGCGGACGAGCGCCATGTCGATCTTGATCAGGTCGGGGCGGATCGCCAGCACGTGCTGCAGCGAGGAGTAGCCGGCGCCTGCGTCGTCCACGGCCAGCCGCAGGCCCTGCGCGCGGTAGGGCTCGAGGACGGCGTGCAGCGCGTCGTAGTCCCCGACGACGGCGTGCTCGGTCACCTCGAGCACGATCCGGTCCAGCGGTCGGCCGGCCAGCAGGTCGGCCAGGCCGTCGCCCAGCAGCGCCGACGGTCCGAGGTTGACCGAGACGGCGGCGGAGCGCGGGACGAGGTCCTCGAGCAGGTCCAGAACCGTCGCGGCCGCCGCCACCTCGAGGTCGTCGCGCATGCCGAGCCGCCCCGCGTCGTCGAACCACTGCGCCGTGGTCCGGCCCTCGGTCGCCGCCGGGCTGGTGGCGGTGAAGCGCGTCAGGCCCTCGGCGAGGTGAGCCCGTCCGCTCACGACGTCGACGATCGGCTGCAGGACCGCGTGCCGGCCGTTGCCGGCAATGACGGCCCGCATCGCGCGCCGCATCCGGTCGCGGTCCTCGACGGCCTGCGCCGCGGAGATCGCCCGCGACTGCAGGTCGTGCAGCAGCTCGACGAGCAGCCGGAGGGCGGCGACGTCGCGCTCGGACAATGACGGCTGGGCGGACTCGTGGACCGCGCAGAGCATGCCGACCGCGACGCCCTGCGGGCCGAGCAGCGGCACGCCGATGTAGGCGCCGATGTGCAGCTCGGCGGTGATGTCGAGCAGGGCCGCCTCGGGGACCGCGCGGGTGTCGGGGATCAGGGCGGGGAACCGGCCGTCCAGCACCCGTGCGCAGAACGAGCCGCCCATCGGGTGCCGACTGCCCTCCGCGGGCGCCGCCACGCCGGGCTCGGCGTCGACGTAGCGCAGCACCTGGTCGCCGCCGAGGAACTCGCTCGCCCACGCCACCTGCATGCCGGTCTGGGCACGGACGACGGCCAGCAGCTTGTGGACGGCATCGGCATAGCTGGTGCCGGCCGTGAGCATCGTGAGCGCCTCGAGGTCCCCCGGCAGCGCCGCTTCGGACTGCGTCCTCGTCACAGCGGCCCCCTCGTAGGTCCCGGTGGTGCACGGGCTCAGGGTGCGCAGCCGTTCGACGGTAGCGCGGTGCGGGCCGCCGCGGAGCTGTTCACTGTCAGAGCACCCCGGTGAGGCAGCGGTCGAGAGTGGGCCCGGGCACAGGTGCCAGCTCCGAGGCCGGTGTGGAGGCGAGCGGCTCGAGCCGTACGACGGAGCGCGCCATCGTCAGGCCCAGCGGGTGGCGGCCGCGGTCGACGGCGAACCGGGGCAGTGACGTCGTGGCCCATGCGCACACATCGTGATCATCTTCGAGAGCCGGTGAGCGTGGCCGCCTGCCGCTGTGGCTCACGATGTGTGCCGGCAGGTCAGCCGACGGCCAGCGCCACCGCGTGGATGGCGACTCCCGCGAGCGCCCCCACGACGGTGCCGTTGATGCGGATGAACTGCAGGTCGCGCCCCGCCAGCAGCTCGACCTGCCGCGCGGCCTGGGCGCCGTCCCAGCGGTCGATGACGTGCCGCACCAGCGAGGTGAACTCCGCGGCGTGCTCCTGCACCGCCCACAGGGCGGCCCGCTCGAGAGCGGTCTCCAGCCGCGCCTGCAGGTCCGGGTCACTCGCCACCTGCTGGGCGAGCCGGATGACCGTGCCGGCGAGGCGTTCGGTCAGCGGCCCCTCCGGATCTGCCAGCTGGGCGCGCACGGACGTCAGCACGCCGCCGACGACCGTGGTCAGCCATGGGCCGGTCGCCGGATCGGCGAGCACCTGGCGCGCCATCGCGTCGACCTGCCGGGCCAGCGTCGGGTCGTGCTGCAGGTCGTACGCGACCTTGCGCAGCCAGTCGTCCAGCACCCCGCGCAGCTCGTGCTGGGGGTCGGCCTCGATCTCGGCCATGAAGGCGATCGTCTTGTCGATCAGCTTGCCGGTGCGGCGATCCGTCGTCACCGCCCAGCCGAGGACGCCGTACTTGCCACCGAAGTCCTTCAGCTGCGCCTTGAGCAGCTCGCGGTTGTCGATCATCGAGGTGCGTAGGTAGGGCAGGACGACGTCGAGCAGCGGCCGGTGCGCCCCGCCCGCGGTGACGTCCTGCAGGAGGCGTCCGGCGAGAGGGGCGTACGACCGGCTCGCCGCGTCGCGCCGTGCCACGTCGAGGGCCAGCGTCGCGAGATCCTCTGCCTGCAGGGCGTTCACGGCGGCCGCGACGGCGACCGCGGCCTCGCGGCTGAGGCGCTGCGCGACCTCGGGTGTGGCCAGGCGCTCCGCCAGCTTCGGCACGAGGTGCGCGTCCCGGAGCCGCTCGACGACGTTGGCGGGGGTGAGGAAGTTGTCGGTGACGAAGGCCCCGAGCTGGGCGCCGAGCTGCGCCTTGCGGGTCGGGATGAGGGCCGTGTGGGGGATCGGCAGTCCCAGCGGCCGGCGGAACAGCGCCGTGACCGCGAACCAGTCGGCCAGCCCGCCCACCAGGCCCGCCTCGGCGGCCGCGCGCAGGAAGCCGGTGGCGGTCGTGTCCGGCATGGCGAAGGTGGCCAGGAAGACGGCTGCGGTCACGACGAGGAAGCCGGTGGCCGTGGCCTTCATGCGGCGCAGGTCGTGCGCCCGCTGGGGGTCCTCGAGGCCGAGCAGCACCGTCATGGGCCGGACGCTAGGCGCGTACGGGCGCCCGGCTGCACACGACCCGTCGCGGACGCGCCGGCTGAGGCGCTGCCGGGAGTCCACCTGCGGCGTGCCGTGCACGCGTCGTGTGCGTTGGTCGGGGCGTGCCCGCGGCGGTGTGACGCGCGACACGCCCGGCCGACACCGGCAACACGCCCTGCGACCTGCGGTTTCGCGACGACCGGCGCGTTCTGCTTGCCTGCGCCCTGGTGTCCCCCTACTGTCCCCGACACAACATCTAGGGATTACACGGTTGTAGTTCTCCACATGCTGTGGGGAGCGTGTGTCACAGGGTGTGGACAAGTCGAGGCGAGCGAGAGGGGTAGGACAGTGCGCTGCCCGTTCTGCCGGCACTCCGACAGCCGCGTCGTTGACAGCCGCGAGACCAGCGAGGGCGATGCCATCCGGCGCCGCCGCTCCTGCCCGGAGTGCGGCCGCCGCTTCACCACGGTCGAGGAGATGTCGCTGTCGGTCGTGAAGCGCTCCGGCGTCCACGAGCCGTTCAGCCGCGCCAAGGTCGTCAGCGGCGTGCGCAAGGCCTGCCAGGGCCGCCCCGTCGACGAGGACGCCCTCGCGCTGCTCGCTGCCCGGGTCGAGGACCGGCTGCGCGCTGCCGGCAACCCGGAGATCCCCGCTGACGAGGTCGGCCTGGCGATCCTCGAGCCCCTCAAGGAGCTCGACGTCGTGGCCTACCTCCGCTTCGCCAGCGTCTACCGGGCCTTCGAGTCCCTCGCCGACTTCGAGGCTGAGATCACCGCCTTGCGGGCGGGCCTGGACGCCTCGCTCGACAGCCGTTCCTCGGGCCCAGCTCCGCCCGAGCGGCTCGTCCCCACCAGCTAGTTCCCCGTACGACCCCCAGACAGCGAATGCCGCGACTTCCGCGGGTGTTGCACTACTCAGACGACTTGGAGACTTGGCATGACGGAGACGGTCAGCGGCGCCACCCCCCGGCAGCAGCAGCGCAAGCCCGCGCAGCGGCTGCGCATCGAGCGGGTCTACACGACCCCCGGCGTGCACCCCTACGCCGAGGTCACCTGGCAGCAGCGCGACGTCGTCATGACCAACTGGCGCGACGGCACGATCAACTTCGAGCAGCGCGGCGTGGAGTTCCCGGACTTCTGGTCGGTCAACGCCGCGAACATCGTGACCACCAAGTACTTCCGCGGCGCCGTCGGCACCCCGCAGCGCGAGCAGTCGCTGCGCCAGCTCATCGACCGGGTCGTCCTGAAGTACGGCAAGGCCGGTCGCGAGCACGGCTACTTCGCGTCCGAGGAGGACGCCGAGCTGTTCGAGCACGAGATGACCTGGATGCTCCTGCACCAGGTGTTCTCGTTCAACAGCCCCGTGTGGTTCAACGTGGGAACCACGGCGCCGCAGCAGGTCTCGGCCTGCTTCATCCTCGCGGTCGACGACACGATGGACTCCATCCTCAACTGGTACAAGGAGGAGGGGAAGATCTTCCAGGGCGGCTCCGGCGCCGGCCTGAACCTCTCCCGCATCCGCTCCTCGAAGGAGCTGCTGTCCTCGGGTGGCACCGCCTCCGGTCCGGTCTCCTTCATGCGCGGCGCGGACGCCTCGGCCGGCACCATCAAGAGCGGTGGCGCCACCCGCCGCGCCGCCAAGATGGTCGTGCTCGACGTGGACCACCCCGACATCGAGGAGTTCATCGACACCAAGGCGCGCGAGGAGGACAAGATCCGTGCGCTGCGCGACGCCGGCTTCGACATGGACCTCGGCGGCAAGGACATCGTCAGCGTCCAGTACCAGAACGCCAACAACTCGGTCCGCGTGAGCGACGAGTTCATGCGCGCGGTCGAGGAGCGCACCGACTTCGGCCTGCGCGGACGCCTCGACGGCCAGGTCCTCGAGACCGTCGACGCCAACGCGCTGTGGACCAAGCTGGCCACCGCCGCGTGGGAGTGCGCCGACCCCGGCATCCAGTACGACGACACGATCAACGACTGGCACACCAACCCCGAGACCGGCCGGATCACCGCGTCCAACCCGTGCAGCGAGTACATGTCGCTGGACAACTCCTCGTGCAACCTGGCCTCGCTGAACCTGATGAAGTTCCTCTCCGACGACGACACCTTCGACGCCGCCCTGTTCAGCAAGGCCGTCGAGGTGATCATCACCGCGATGGACATCTCGATCTGCTTCGCCGACTTCCCGACCGAGGCCATCGGGCAGACGACCCGCGACTACCGCCAGCTCGGCATCGGCTACGCCAACCTCGGCGCACTGCTGATGGCGATGGGTCTGGGCTACGACTCCGACGGCGGCCGGGCGATGGCGGCGACCCTCACCTCGCTGATGACCGGTGTCTCCTACCAGCGCTCCGCGGAGCTCGCCAACGTCGTCGGCCCCTACGCCGGCTACGCCCGCAACGCCGACGCCCACAAGCGCGTCATGCGCAAGCACCAGGC
>JBKJQQ010000046.1:0-3884 GCA_046593875.1 Mycobacteriales bacterium
CGGCCTCCTGGGCCCGGGCTCGGCCCTGGGCGTCGCTGTCGGCGGTGACGTAGGCCCGGCCGGCCTGGCGCGCGGCTTCTGTGACGCCGAAGGCAGCGCGCTGCACCTGGAAGACGGTGGTCAGGACGTAGACCAGCGGCACCATCAACAAGACGGCCAGGTAGGTGAACTCGATCAGCGCGTTGCCGCTGTCACCCCTGCGCAGGCGGCTCACGGCGCCGCGCCCTCGTCGAGCGCATGCCCCTCGACGGTGATCTGGAGCGGACCGATCGCGGCGAACAGGAACGGCAGCGGCCCCTGCACCCGGATGCCGACGACGGGCGCGCCGCTGCCGGTCGCCGTCTGCGGCGCGACGGTCACCCGGGTGCGCTCGACCAGGTCGCGCCCCAGGCTCTCGCGCAGGGCCTGCCGGGTGCGCTCCACGCCGTCGGCGCCGGAGCGGTCGGCGTTGGCGGCGAGCCGCGCCCCCTCCTGGGCGGCCGACACCATGATGTTGCGGGTGTGCAGCACCAGCCCCACCTGCATGATCATCACGAACAGCGTGACGAGCAGGATCGAGACCAGGGTGAACTCGACGACGGCCGCCCCGCGGTCGCCGCGCAGCACTAGGCCGGGGTGACGCTCTCGAGGGCCTCGGTGACGATGGCGAGCAGCCGGTCCTCGGCGAAGCCCCAGATGATCGCGACGATGCCCGCGGTCATCAGCGTGATGAGGACCCAGCCGGGCACGTCGCCGCGCTCCCGGTCGTGTGCCGACCCCTCGCCCGCGACCCGTCCGAGGACGACCGTCTGCAGGGCGACGAGCAGGGCGAGAGGGCTGAGCATGGCGGTCCTCCTGGAGCACGGGGTGTGACGGGGTGTTCGACGGGACGGTGCCCGCTCCTGCCCGGCGAACGGGTGGTCCTGCGCTCACGACGTGGTGAGCGACAGGCCGTAGAAGCCGGGGAAGAGCGCGAAGACGATGGTGACCGGCAGGACGAAGAACACGACCGGGACCATCATCCCGATCTCGCGCTTGCCCGCCGACTCGAGCAGCAGCCGCTTGCCGGCCTCGCGCACGTCGACGGCCTGCGCGCGCAGCACCTCGGCCAGCGGCGTGCCGCGCTCGACCGCGATCGCGACGCCGTCGACGAAGCGGGCCAACGGGGCGAGCGAGGTGCGCCGGGCGATGCCGTCCAGCGCCTGCACGAGCGAGGCGCCGGCCCTGGCCTCGTTGAGCGCGCGGCCGAGCTCCTTGCTGAGCTCGCCGGCGCTGATGCGGTTGACCCGCTCCAGTGCGCCGACCGGGCCCTCCCCCGCGGTCACCGCGAGCGCGAGCAGCTCGGCGATCGTCGGGAACTCCTCGAGCATCCGCTCCTCGCGCGCGCTCACCTGCTTGGTGAGCCAGCGGTCCCGGCCGAGGACGCCGCCGACGGTGAAGGCGACCGCCGCACCCAGCAGCGAGATCGCGCTCGCGCCGTCCCCGAGCAGCTGGAAGACGGCCAGCAGCAGCGCGGCCGCGAGCCCGAAGCCGCCCCAGATGACCTGCTCCGCGCGGAACTGCTCGACCGTCATGTCGCCGCCGAGCTGCTCGAGCCGCTTGCGGACGCTGGCCACGCCGCCGACCCACCGCTCCACGAAGGCCATCGCGTCGCCGAGCACCGGCCGCAGGATGCGCTCCAGTGTCGGGAAGGGCGTGAGCGCCGACTGCTGCGCGAGCAGCCGGGAGGGCCGCGGGGTGTCGCGGAGGTACGGGCCGAGCCGGTCCTCGAGCATGGGCCGACGGGCCCTCGGCGTGCCGGCGACGGCCAGCAGCACCCCGCCCCCGGCCAGCACCCCCAGCCCGGCCCCGATGACCGCGCTCATGCGGTCGGCCCCCTCATCGGAGCACCCGCCGCTCCGTGGGCAGCCGGGCGATGCGGATCATCACCCGGTAGGCCAGCAGCGAGACCCCGCCGCCGGCGAGCAGGACGACCGCACCGGCCGGGGTGTTGTAGGCCTCGACGGCGTTCGGGCGGCTGGACAGCAGCAGCAGCAGCGCCCAGGGGGCGGCCAGCGCGAGGCGAGCGGCGTTGACCGTCCAGCCCTGTCGGGTCTCCAGCTCGGCGCGGGTCCGGGCGTCCTCGCGCAGGAACGTCGACAGGGTCCGCAGCAGCCGGCCGAGGTCGGTGCCGCCGACCTCGCGCGCCATCCGCAGCGCCTCGACGACCCGGTCGCCGACCGGGTCGGACAGGTTGCGTTTGAGGCCGTCCAGGCTCTCGCCGAACCGTCCCGTCGCGCGGTAGTCCTCGCCGAACCGGCGGAACGCCGACCGCAGCTGCTCCGGCCCGCGCACGCCGAGCTGCGTCAGCGCCTCCGGCAGCGAGAGACCGGCGCGCACGCCACTGGCCAGGTTGTCGACCGCCTCGGGCCAGACCTCGCGCAGCTCGACGGTGCGCTGCGAACGACGGCGTCGTACGAGCAGGAACGGCAGCAGACCGGCGAAACCGCCGAACAGCAGGCCGATCACGGGTACCTGCGAGGTGCCGAGCACGAGCAGGAAGACGACGGCGCCGAGGGCCGCGCTCGCGCTGAACAGCTGGTTGGGCGTGACGCCCTCGATGCCCGCCTGCGCGATCAGGTCGCGCGTGCGGTCGCTGACGCTGTCGCCGGTGCGTGGTCGCGGCGCCGCCCGGCGGGGCCCGGAGCGCCAGACGAGCAGCAGGCCGAGGCCGAGCAGCAGCCCGAGGAGCGGGCCCATCACGGGCCGTCGTGCGCGAGCAGGGCAGGCAGGTCGATGCCGGCCCACTCGAAGCGCTCCGGGTGCGGTGGGTAGCCGTCGGCGCGGACCAGCCGCTGGCCGCGCGTGACGAAGACGTCCGCCACCTCGACGACGTCGCCCTCGACGCGGCCAGGAACGGCGACGATCTCGCGCACGCGTCGCTGGCCACTGCCGTCCTTGGCGGTGTGGACGACCAGGTCGATGCAGCTCGCGACTGTGGGGACGACGAAGTTGTGGCCGACGTTCTCACCGGCGAGCAGCGGGAGAGTGCACATCTTGACGATCGCCTCGCGGGCGGAGTTGGCGTGGATGGAGCACATCCCCGGAAGGCCCGAGTTGAGTGCGATGAGGAGATCGAGACACTCTTCCTGTCGTACCTCGCCGACGATGATCCGGTCGGGGCGCATCCGCAACGCCTCCTTGACCAGGCGGCGCAGCTGGATCTCGCCGGTGCCCTCGAGGTTGGCCTGCCGGGTCTGCATCGAGACGACGTCCGGCAACGGGATCTTGAGCTCGAAGACCTCCTCGCAGGTGATGACCCGCTCGCGCCCGGGGATGGCGGAGGCCAGGCAGTTGAGCAGCGTCGTCTTGCCGGCCTGCGTGCCGCCGGCGACGATCACGTTGAGGCCGGCGACGATCGACGCCTCGAGGAAGCGGGCGGCCTGCGGGGTGATCGTGCCGAGGCCGACGAGCTCGTCGAGGCTGTTCGCCGACAGCACGAACTTCCGAATATTGACCGACCAGTGCTGCCGGGTGATGTCGGGGATGACGACGTGCAGCCGCGACCCGTCTGGCAGCATCGCGTCGACGAAGGGCGTCGAGAGGTCGACCCGTCGGCCGGTGGTCTTCAGCATCTTCTCGACCAGGTCGCGCACCTGACCGTCGTTCAGGATCGTCGTGGTCAGCTCCGAGCGCCCGCGCCTGGCGACGAAGACACGGCCCGGCTCGTTGATCCAGATCTCCTCGACCGTGGGGTCGTCCAGGTGCCGCTGCAGGGGTCCGAACCCGGCGACGGCGTCGTACACCGCACGCGCCGCCGACCGCGGGTCGGACAGCGCCGGCAGCGACGAGGTCAGCGCGCGCTCGTCGTACTCGGTGACGACCTCGTCGACCAGGCGCCGCATCGCGATGCGGTCCTCGAACGG
>JBKJQQ010000113.1:0-5451 GCA_046593875.1 Mycobacteriales bacterium
TCGAGCTCGGCCCACCGCTCGTACAGCCACTGCTCCTGCGCGTCGGCCTCGCGCGGCACCTCGGCCGCCGGGACGAACCACCAGCGCAGCCGGACCGTGCTGTCCATCGGCAGGCCGTCCCACAGGTCCGCGGCCGTCGACAGGTGCTCCAGACCGGTGTGACCGACGAAGACGACGTCGGCGTGCGGTGCGGCTGCCAACGCGGCGGCGACGCCACCCGGCCTCGGCGGCAGGACGTGCCGCATCAGCTCAGCCCGGTCGGCCTGCGACGCCATCCCCTTGCCGCGGAGCCGGTCGATCGCCCGCAGCCGCCGGCCCTCGGAGAAGTTGCCGCCCTCCGGGAAGATCAGCAGGGCATCCTCGTCCCCGAGGTCGCGGGCCAGGTCCGCCACGCGAGCCGCCAGGTCGGACCGGCCGGTGGTCATGAAGGCGTTGGGCAGTCGGTTGAGGTAGACGTCCAGCAGCGGGTCCCACTGCAGGACGTCCTTCAGCACGATGCGCGGTCGGCGCAGGTGGTCGCGGTCCATGAGGGTGCGCACCACGAGCAGCGAGTCGCCGGGACCGGCGTGCCGGCTCAGCACGACCATCGCGTTCGTCGAGCCCGGGACGCCGTCGTCCAGCGGCGACCACGAGACGTCGTCGTCGCGGATCTCCAGGTGGAACATCACTTTCGCGAGCAGCAGCACCTGCCTGAGCAGGGACTGCAGCACCGCGTAGTGCGCCCGCTGGAAGACCGGGGAGCGCAGCTTCCACCCGAAGCCGCTGGCCACCCACAGCACGAAGGCGAGGGCGAGCCCGATGCACTCGAGCAGCAGGTAGGCCAGCGCGAAGCCCAGCAGCCGCAGCACCCGCCAGCGACCGGGGATCACCAGCGACAGGCCGATCGCGACGAGCACCAGCAGCGGGAGCAGGGTCGCGGCGACGGCCAGACCGACGACCACCAGGAGAGACAGCGGGCGGCGCACCCACATCGGCGGCAACGGGATCGTCACAGGTCCGCCAGGTACGACGCCGTCGCCGCGTGCGCGCGCTCCACCCGCTGCCCGACGCGTCGTACGTCCTTGTAGCGCAGTGCCTTCAACCCCTCGGGCACCTCGTCACCGGTCGGCAGCACGTGCACGACGACGTCGTCCGGGAGCCGGGCCATGTCCGCGGCGAAGCGGTGCCGGCGCGCGATCTCGAAGGCCACCAGCGCGACCTCCCACGGCCGGGTCGGCGGCGCGAGCGGTCGCTCGATCCGGCCGACCTGCAGCACGTAGACGGTGCGCGCGCCGAGCTCGACCGCCCGGCTGACCGGGATGGAGTTGACCAGCCCGCCGTCCAGGAAGTGCTCGTCGCCGATCCGCACCGGCGCCAGCAGACCGGGCACCGCGCAGGAGGCCATCACCGCGTCGCTGAGCGAGCCCGAGGTGAACCAGTGCTCGGCGGCGCGCTCGACCGCCGCGGCCACGCACTGGAACGGCACGACCAGGTCCTCGATGCGCGCGACCGGCAGGTGCTCGGCGAGCAGCTGGCGCAGCGGGCCGCGACCGTGCAGGTGGGTCTGCGTCCGGACGGCCCGGCCGACCCGCTCCGCGATGGACCCGCTGAAGACCCCACCGCTCGACGACAGCTGGCGCCAGAGCTCGGCCAGCCGCACGGTCGCCTCGACAGTCGGGTCGGCCGCCACGAAGGCGCCGTTCAGCGCGCCGACGGAGGTGCCGACCACGAGGTCGGGCGTGATGCCGGCCTCCAGCAGCGCGCGCAGCATGCCGACCTCGCCGGCGCCGAGCACGCCACCGCCGCCGAGCACGAAGGCGACGTCATGACCGGGCACGCCGGTGACCTTCCCACCCGGCGCTGCTTCAGCCCGGGGCGGTTCGCGTCGAAGCACCTCATGCCCCCCCGTCCACCCGAACGGCCCAGAGCGGAGTCCCGCATGCGCGTGCGCGTCCTCGGCTGCGCGCTGCTGTCCGCGGTCGCGATGGGCACCGTCGGGCTCCAGGCACCCGTGGCGGCGCAGACGTCGGAGTCGCTCAAGCAGCAGGTCGCCGAGCTGTCGGCGGAGATCGACCGCGTCGGGACGCAGCTGGCCAAGGACGCCGCGGCCTTTGAGAAGGCCGAGACGGCGCTGGGATCGGTGACCCAGCAGCAGTTCGCGGCGCGGGCCGACCGCGACGCGCTGCTCGCCGCCGAGGTCCAGTCGCGCACCGCCCTGCAGGGCCTGGCCCGCGCCGCCTACAAGGGCGGCCTGCCGCCGATGGTGTCCGCGCTGCTGTCCGGCGACCCGGGCGCGCTGTCCCAGCTGGCCTACGTGCAGCGGTCGGTCAACCGCGTCGGCATGTCCCGCAACGACGTCACCCGCGATCTCGCCGCCCAGCAGGCCGGCGCGGGCAAGGCGCTCGAGCGCTCGGACGCCCTGCGGCGGCAGGCGCTCACCCAGCGCCAGGCGCTCGAGCTGCAGCGCCAGGCGCTCGCCGAGCGGACCACCCAGCTCACCGCCGACCTGCAGGCAGCGGGCTCGAAGCTCATCCAGGCCCGGGCCGCCGAGGCCGCTGCGGAGGCCGCCCGCCAGGCCGGGCTGCGCCGCGCCGCGCAGGAGCAGGCCGCTCTGGCGGCCGCCCAGCGGGCTGCGCAGGCCGCTGCCGCGGGGCTCGTCTACGGGCCGTCGACCTTCGGCGGGCTGTGCCTGCCGCCGAGCGCCTACGGGGAGGTCAACGGCTTCCTGACCGAGGCCAGCCTGTGCCCGCTCGACACCGTGCCGGGCCACCGCCTGCGCACCGACGCCGCCCGCGCCTTCGACGCCCTCAACCGCGCGCGCATGTCCGTCACCGGCCGGGCGCTGTGCATCACCGACTCCTACCGCGACTACGCCGGCCAGGTCGACGTCTTCCAGCGCAAGCCCAACCTCGCCGCCACCCCCGGGCGCAGCCAGCACGGGTGGGGCCTCGCGCTCGACCTCGGCTGCGGCGTGCAGGGCTTCGGCTCCGAGCCGCACCGCTGGATGCAGGCCAACGCCGGCGCCTACGGCTGGTACCACCCGGCGTGGGCCCAGCAGGGCGGCAGCAAGCCCGAGGCCTGGCACTGGGAGTACGCCGGACTGGCCGCCCCTCAGTAGTCCGGCCCCATAGTCCGGCTCAGTAGCGTGGCGCCGTGACGGTCCTGGCGCGGTACTCCTCGGTGCTGCGCGGCCGCGGCACCGCGGTGCCGCTGGTGTCCAGCGTCGTGGGCCGGCTCGGCCTGGGGATGACCGGCTTCGCGCTGCTGCTGCTCGTCCGCGACAGCACCGGCTCGTACGCCGCCGCCGGTCTGGTGTCCGCCGCATACGCGTTGGCCTTCGGGGTGTTCGGGCCGTCCCGCGCCCGGGCTGCCGACCGCACCGGACCGGTGCCGGCGCTGCTGCTCACCGCCCTCGCCCACCCGCTCGCGCTCGGTGTCGTGGTCGCGCTGTCGCTGTCCGGCGCACCGACCTGGGCACTGCTCCTGCCGGCCGTCGTCGGCGGGGCGAGCGTGCCGCCGCACGGACCGGTCATGCGCGCGCTGTGGGGCTCGCTGCTGGACGGGCCGCTGCGCGTGACGGCGTACTCGCTCGAGTCGGTCGTCGTCGAGCTCTGCTTCGTGATCGGTCCGCTGCTCACCGCGCTGCTCGCCGCGACCGTGCATCCCGGCGCCGCGGTCGTGGCCGGCGGGCTGCTCGCGACCTTCGGGGCGGTGGGGATGGTGGCCACGCCGGCGGTGCGCGCCGTCGCGCCGCACGAGACGCCGCACGGCAGCCGCTTCGGGCCGCTGAGCTCGCCCGCGGTCCGCGCGCTGCTGCTGACCGTCGTGGGGATCGGCGTCGGCTTCGGCGCCCTCGAGGTGGCGCTGCCGGCCTTCGTGGAGGGCGAGGGGGCGCGGCCCGCGGCGGCCGGGGTCCTGCTGGCCGTGTGGGCCTCCGGGTCGGTCGTCGGCGGACTGCTGTACGGCGGACTGCACCTGTCGACGCCGCACCACGTGCAGCTGCCGGTCCTGGTCGGCGCGCTCGCGACCGGGACGGTGCTGCCGCTGCTGGCTCCCGGTCCGGTGTGGATGGGCGTCGCGCTGTTCGCCTACGGCCTCACCATCGCGCCATTCAGCGCCTGCAACTCGGTGCTGCTCGGCGAGGCGGCGCCGCCGGGTACGACGACCGAGGCCTTCGCCTGGAGCAGCAGCATGATCTTCGGCGGGGCGGCGCTGGGGACCGCGGTCGCCGGGGTCCTCGTCGACCGCTCCGGCCCGACCGCGGGCCTGGCGGTGACGGCCGTTGCCGGGGCGCTGTCGCTGGCAGCGGCGGTCGCCGGGCTGGCGCGCCTGCGGGGCGCAGAGGCCGTACGCCCTTAGCGTCCGAGGCGTGTTCTCCCTGCGCCGTGCGAGCACCGTCGTCGCGCTCGCGGTGGCCCTGCCGCTCCTGCCCGCGCCCACCGGTGCGCAGGCGGCGGACCCGGTCGCGCAGGCCCGCCGCGAGGTGGCTGCGGTGCGGGCCGAGGTGGACCGGACCGCGAAGGTCCTGAGCGCCGGGGCGCGTGCCCTGGAGCGCGAGCAGGTCGCGCTGGACCGCGTACGTCGCTCCCTCGCCGCGGCCCGCCGCGACGCGGGATCGGCTCAGCAGCAGTCGGACTCGGCGCGATCACGACTGCGTGCGCTGGCGGCCGCGGCCTACCGCTCGCCGGTCCCGGACGGGCTGGCGCTCGCGCTGACCGGCACACCCGACGGCTTTGTCGACGCGATGGTGGCCCGCGCCGACCTCGCGCGGGCGCAGGGCAGCGCGACGTCGGTGCTGCGCGAGGCGACTGCGGCGCGGGTACGCGCACAGGGTGCGGTCCGCAGCGTCGAGCAGCTGACCGCGGAGGTGTCCGCGGGCCAGCGGGCGCTGGCCGCGCGGGTGGCCGCGCTGCGCTCGGCGGCGACCCGGGCGGCCACGCAGCTGGAGGCGGCCTCCTCACGGATGCAGGGCGCGCAGCGCCGGGCCGGGCGCAGCCGCCCCGGGTCGGTCGTCGCCGGCTGCGACGGGGGCAGCACCGGCGGGTCGGCGAACGGCTTCCTGGACCGGTCCGCGCTGTGCGCGCTGGACGGCGCTCCCGGCCACGCCCTGCGCGCCGACGCGGCCGCCGCCTTCAACCGGATGACCGCCGCGGCGCGGGCCGACCGCGGGTCGCGGCTGTGCGTCAACGACTCCTACCGCTCCTACGCCGGGCAGATCAGCGTCTTCCGGCGCACGCCCCGGCTGGCGGCGGTCCCGGGGACGAGCCGGCACGGGCTCGGCGTGGCGGTCGACCTCGGCTGCGGGGTCGAGCGGTTCGGATCGGGCGGCTACCGGTGGATGAAGGCCAACGCCGGCCGCTTCGGCTGGGTGCACCCCGCGTGGGCCGAGCCGGGCGGCGGGCTGCCGGAGCCCTGGCACTGGGAGTACGTCGGGTAGCAGCGGTACGGTCCGCGGCGAGGGTCGAGGCCTTA
>JBKJQQ010000119.1:0-32381 GCA_046593875.1 Mycobacteriales bacterium
GACAGCGGCCGGACCAGCTCGCGCAGCCGCTGGCAGCCGTCCTCGCCGAGCCGCTCCCACGCCGGCAGCGCCAGCTCGTCGGTGCGGTCCTCGACGCGCTGGCGCACCGCGCGACCCTCGTCGGTGAACGCCTCACCGTCGTCGACCCAGCCGCGCGCGCGCAGCCGCTCCAGCGCGGAGTCCCACTCCTCGTCGCTGTAGCCGCGGGTCTTCTGCAGCGGCTGGCGCGTCCAGGCGTCGCCCTGCGCCACGTGCATGACAGCGGCCTCGAGTCCGGTGATGCCCTCGACGACGAGGGCGG
Organism: Mycobacteriales bacterium; assembly: GCA_046593875.1. Lineage (GTDB taxonomy): Bacteria > Actinomycetota > Actinomycetes > Mycobacteriales > SCTD01 > SCTD01. Next base: position 302 of record JBKJQQ010000119.1, read on the forward strand.
CGATGTGCCCGTCGCCGCGGAACTCCCGCAGCAGCGTGAGCGCGTGGAACAGCTGGAGGTGGGTCTGCTCCGGCCAGGCCAGGGCGGCGTTGCCGGAGTAGAGCGGGCGTCCCTCGGGCGTGCAGCCCTCGGACGCGGTACGGGCGAGCGCCACGGCCTCGACCACGTCCGGGCCGTCGAGCAGGTCGCCGCAGAGCCGGCGGAGCGCACGGTCGACGGCACGCAGCCGTGCCGCGACGAGCTGGGCCGGCGACGCGATCTCCCACGCGCGATCCATCCCGGTGGCGACGGCGATCGCGGAGAAGTTGAAGAAGGTCGCCTGCACGACCGAGGCGGGGACGACGCCGAGAGCCGCGGCCCGCGCGGGGAAGTAGCCCGCTGCGCGGTTGGCCTTCAGGTCGTAGCCGAGCGCGGCGTACTCCTCCTGCGCCTCGGGCGCGAAGTACACCTGGGCGTGCACGGGCTCGGTGGCCTTCCAGCACTTGCGGCTGACGATCGGGTCCATGCGGCTCTCCTCGGGTCGACGCTGCAGCAGATCACAGGGCCGCGAGCAGCCGGTCGACCTCCTGGTCGGTCGTGTAGCAGGCGACCCCGGCGCGCACCGCGCCACCGCTCTCCTCCAGCCCCAGCGCCGTCATCAGCTCAACGGCGTAGTAGTTGCCGGCCCACACCGCGACGCCCTGGTTGCCGAGGTCGGCGCTGACCTGCAACGGAGTTTTGCCTGTGACGGTGAACGCGACGGTGGGCGTGCGGCGGGCAGGGCTGCCGACGAGCGTGATGTCGTCACGGGCCGACAGTCCGGCGAGCAGCCGGGCGAACACCTGCTGCTCGTACGCCGAGATCGTCTGCATCGCCGACAGAACGCGCTCGCGCCGGCTGGCGCCCGTCCCGTGCGAGGCGATCCAGTCGACAGCGGCGGTCACGCCCGCGAGGTGCGCGAAGCTCGGCGTGCCGTGCTCGAAGCGGTCGGGTACGGCGTCGCTGCTGGGCAGCAGCTTGTCCGGTCGCAGCGACGCGAGCAGCGCGGGATCGCCGACGGTGAAGCCGATGTGCGGTCCGTACCACTTGTAGGCCGAGGTCGCGTAGAGGTCGGCGCCGAGCGCCCGCACGTCGGTCGGGAGGTGCGGCGTCGCGTGGACGCCGTCGACGTGCACGACCGCGCCGACGGCGTGCGCCCGGTCGGCGATGCCGCGGACGTCCGGCCGCGTGCCGGTGGCGTTGCTCGCGGCGGTCACCGCGACCAGCCGGGTCCGCTCGCCGATCAGGACGTCGTACTGCTCGACCGGCAGCTCGGCGGTGGCGACGTCCACCTCGGCCCACCGCACGACGGCGCCGGCCCGCGCCGCGGCCTGCACCCACGGGCGGACGTCGGCGTCGTGGTCCAGCCGCGACAGCACGACCTCGTCGCCCGGTGCCCAGGTCCGGGACAGCGCGCCTGCCATGACGTAGGTGTTCGAGGTCATCGACTGGCCGAGCACCACGCCCGCGGGGTCGCCGCCGACCAGGTCGGCCACCGCCTCACGGGCCGCATCGACCAGGCCGTCGGCGCGCCGGCTGCTGGCGAACGGCCCGTGCCGGTTGCTGGTCGCGCTGCGCATCGCGTCCCGTACGGCGTCGCTGACCGCCTCGGGGACCTGTGTTCCGCCCGGGCCGTCGAACTGCGCGAGCCCCTCCGCCAGCGCCGGGAACTGGGCACGAACGGCAGCGACGTCGAAGCTCATGGCGGGCAGCCTGCCCGACCGGGTGCAGGCGCGACGGGGTGGGGCAGGATCGTCGTCATGAGCGAGCAGGCAGGGGATCAGCAGGTCGTCGTCACGGGTGCCGACGGTCAGCCCGTGGGCACGGTGACCATCAGCGAGGACGGCTCGGTCGAGCCGTCGCGCCAGCAGAGCCCGGCCGACCTCATCGAGCAGCCGGCGAAGGTCATGCGCATCGGCTCGATGGTCAAGCAGCTGCTCGAGGAGGTGCGGCAGGCGCCGCTCGACGACGCGTCGCGGACCCGGCTGCGCGAGGTGCACCGCCAGTCGATCATCGAGCTGGAGGAGGGCCTGGCGCCGGAGCTGCACGAGGAGCTCGAGCGGCTGACGTTGCCGTTCACCGACGACACCATCCCGTCCGACGCCGAGCTGCGCATCGCGCAGGCGCAGCTGGTCGGCTGGCTGGAGGGGCTGTTCCACGGCATCCAGACCGCGCTGTTCGCGCAGCAGATGGCGGCGCGGGTGCAGCTCGAGCAGATGCGCGGGCGGGTGGCGCTGCCGGCGGCCGGCACGCCCCAGCCCGGTCAGCCCGGCGTTCCCGGTCCGTCCGGCGGCACCGGCCAGTACCTGTAGCAGTACCGGCTGGCGCCGGCGCTACCGGCCCGTGCGGACGTCGCCGACGACGTGGTCCTTCGGCCGGGGCGCCGGGGTTGCGGACGGGCGCGGACTCGGTGCGCCTACGGACGGCGCCGGGCCGCCGGACGGCGTGGCAGAAGGGCTCGTGGACGGGCCCGTGGGTCCCGCGGGTTCGGGGCGGGCGTTGCGGGCGTCTCCGCCTCCGGGAGCAGCACGGCACCGAGACTGCGGTTGCCGGCGTCGTCGACCGCGTACACCTCGACCCGCGAGGACCGCGCGATCCCGTTCGCGACGATCGCGTCGCCGGGAAGATCTCGCGCGATCCCGTCGACGATCACGACGGTCTTGGTCGGCCGGCCGACGACCCAGTCGTCCCCGGTCGGGCGCCAGGTCACCGACGTGCCCTGCCGCACGAGGTTCTGCACCCGCGCAGGGGGGCGCGTGTCGGTGCCGTAGCGCGAGGTGCTGCGGTCGTCGTGCGTCGCTCCCCACCACTCGGTGTTGGCGTCGGCCTTGCCCGGCAGCGACCACGCGAACAGGTAGCCCTCGCGGGTGGAGCTCACCATCTCGACCGTGCCGTCTCCATCGAGGTCGCCGAACGAGGGTGTCGCGTAGTTCCAGCCACCGGTGAACTTCGGGAACCCGGCCGCCTCTCGTCCAAGTCCGTCGAACGCGTGCACGAGGTAGAGGCCGGTGCCCTGCACCACTTCCTTGCCCGGCATGCCGTCGACGTCGGCGACGGCCGGCTGGGAGAGCAACATGTAGTCCTCGACCTTGACCGGGAAGCCGGGCCGGTACGAGCCGGTGGTCAGGTCCCAGCCCTGCAGGACGTGGTCCTGCGGGTTGTTCTGCCCCACGAGGGCGAGGTTGGTCAGCCCGCCGGTGGTGAGCCCGCCCTTGAACGCGGACAGGACGCCCTGACCCTCGAGGTCGCCGAGGGAGGCGTACTCGAAGAGGTTGAGGACCTTGCTGCGGTCCGTGATCTTCGGGTCGCTGGTCGGCGCGATCTCGGAGGCGTGGGTGAACCGCCGACGCCCGTCGGCGTTGTAGGTCGCCACCTCGCCCGTCGTCGTGGACAGGACCAGCTCGTCGATGCCGTCCTTGCGCGGATCGCCCTGCGACGGACCGCCGACGTCGCCGGCCGCGAACTGGTGCGCGGGGCCGACGAAGGGCAGCACGTCCGGCAGCAGGCCGTCGAGCTTCACCGGCCAGCCGGCGACGGCCGTACCGTCACCCTGCAGCGCGTGCGCCAGGTTGGCACCGCCGATGGCGGCCGAGCCGATGCGGGTGGCGACGGAGCGGAACGCCGTGGCGACGTCCGTCGCGGTCTCGGGGCGGGTGCTCGACCCGGTGGGCGCGACCACCTCCGAGCCCGCGATGACGATCTCCATCTGCGGATCGGTGTCGAGCTGCGCCAGCGTCGGGCTCGTGATGAGCTCGGCGCCGCTCCGGTCCGGGCCGGTGTCCTTGGTGTTCAACGACTTCGGGAAGCCGGCGACGAGCGCTCCGGTCGCCGTCCAGACGTAGACGCGCCCGTCGAGCCCGCCGGCGACGATCTCCAGACCGGGTGAGCCTGCGCTGACGTCGCCGACGCTGGCGCCGCCGAAGAAGCCGCTCTTCACGTGGTAGGCCCGCGTCGGGATCGGCGCGCGCGACAGACTGCGGTCGACCCCCACGACGGTGCGGACGACACCGAAGCGGTCGTAGACCGTGACCGTCCCGCCGCTGTTGGTCACGAGGACCTCCAGCGCGCCGTCGCCGTCGAGGTCAGCGATGGCCGGGGTCAGCGACACGCCTCGCGGCAAGGGCACGCCCGCGCGGTACGCCGGCGCATTCGCGTGCGCGACGATCTCGGGGAGGGCGGGGGCGAGCACCGGCTGGCCGCCGTTCCAGAAGGCGGCGTCCCGGCCGTCGCGGCCGAGGACGCGGGTGCGCCCGCCGGAGTCGGTGACGATGACGTCGAGCTTGGCGTCGCCGTCGAGGTCGGCCAGTCGTGGGGAGGACTCCCCGCCGCGGTCGGTGAACTGCGGGAAGCCGGGCAGCAGCGTCGGGTCGTGGTGCAGCCAGACGATGCGGCGGTCCTCGCCGACGACGCCGTTCTCGTCCGTCACCTTCGCGCGCAGCGTCACGGCGAACTTGTTCACGTTGGCCGGGTCTGCCTTGCTGAAGTCGGTGCCGGCCGGGAAGAGCCCGGTCAGCTGGGCGGTCGGGATGCTGCCCAGCGCGCGGGCGTCCCGGTCCCGCAGGCCGTCCCGCGTCAGCACCGGCTTGAACGCGGCGTCGTCCGGCTCGATGCCCGGCGCGGCCTCCACGACGACCTTGTGCGTCCGGGTGCGGCTGCCGCTGTCCGCGACGAGCGGCACGCTGGTCTGCCGGACCGGGTCGACGATGCCCCACCAGGTCGGGTCGCGGAACAGCACCGTCGGCGGCACCTTGCCCGGCGCCACCCGCGTCATGGCCAGGCCCATGTCGAGCCGGCCGTAGGCGAACCGCTCGTCGAAGCCGACCTTGGCCGGGTCGGGCGCGCCGATGCCCGGAGTGTCCAAGGGCCGGACGTCCTCGGCGGTCAGCGTCACGATCTGCTTCACCTCGGCCGGCGTGAGGTCCAGGCCCTTGTCCTTGCCGGCTGCGATCACCGCGCCGAAGGCCCCGGAGGCCTGTCCCGTCGCGAACGAGCCCGTGTCGCCGACGGCGCTCACGTGCAGGTGCGAGCCGTACTGGGTCAGGTTGCTGTTGCGGAAGTAGGTTCCGACGGGAGCCTCGGCGCCCGGCGTGGTGACGCCCGGGGGCTTCGGCAGCGGACCGGCCCCGGGCAGGGCGAACTCGTTGCTGTCCGCACCCAGGCCATAGGTGTCCGCGACGGTGCCGTTGACCCTGATGACCTCGTCGTAGTGAGTGGGGAAGTTGTGGTTGGCGGTGTTCAGGTCGCTCGACACGACGGCCAACGTGACGCCCTTGTCGTAGGCGTAGCGGGTCGCCGCCTTCGCGGTCGGGCTGTTGCTGAGCGCGCCGAGGGCCACCTCGATGACTGCCGCGCCGGCGTCCGCCGAGTAGGCGGCGCCCATGGCGTAGTTGTCGCCCGAGACCACGAACGTGTCCCACACCCGCACCGGGATGAAGGTGCACTTCGGGCAGGTCCCGATCTTGCCGGCCTTGTCGTGCCCCCGGCGCACGGCGTCGTTCGCGCGCCCCGTGCCGTGGTTGCCGGCCGAGGAGTAGGACGAGGCGTCGAAGGCGTCGTTGTCGTCGTCGAAGAAGTCCCAGCCGGCGACGTCGTCGACGTAGCCGTTGCCGTCGTCGTCGACCCCGTTGCCGAAGGTGTAGATGGCGTCCTGGCCGTCGACCAGCGCCGGGTCGCCGTTCGGACCGGCGTCGGGCCGCACACCCGTGAGCTCGTCGACCTCGACGACGCCGTCGCCGTCCGCGTCCACCTGCGTGCTCGGCAGCTCGCGCTGGTTGAGCGCCACCTGCTGGCGCAGCTCGGCGTTGTTCCAGACGATGCCGGTGTCCAGGATGGCGATCGGCACGTCCGGCCGACCGGCGGAGGTCTTCCAGGCGACGTCCATGGAGATGCCCGAGCGCATCGGCTGCCCCTGTCGAGGCCCATCGCGGTGGAGGGTCGTCGCCTTGGTGCTCTCCGGTGCAAAGCCCCACAGCTGCGACTGGGCGTCCCAGATGCTGGCGCACTCGGGCACCGTCCCGCCGTTGGCCGCGCGGTCCTCATCGTCCTTCTCGCTGCAGTCGAACGCCGGGTCGTTGGGCGTGAACTCCCGGACGGGCGAACCGAGCGGTCCGGGGAAGTCACGGTCCACGGGCGCGGCGAGGGCCGAAGACAGCGGCGCCAGGGCGGTGCAGGCGGTGACGGCGAGGACGAGCAGGCGAGAGCGCATGGAGAGACTTTCGCCCCCGACGCCCATGTTCCTGTCGCCCCGCCGGTCCTACGTCAGAACCAGCGCTCCAGGACCTGCGCGACGCCGTCCTCGTCGTTGCTGCCGGTGACCTCGTCGACGGCGAAGAGCACCTCCGGGTGAGCGTTCGCCATGGCCACGCTGTGGCCGGCCCACGCGAGCATCGGCAGGTCGTTCGGCATGTCACCGAAGGCGATCACCTCGGCCGCGCCGATGCCCCACTCGGCCGCCAGGGAGGCCAGACCGCTCGCCTTGCTCACACCACCCGCGCTGATCTCCAGCAGGCCGTCGCTGGAGGAGTGCGTGCACTCGACCGATCCCCCGACCGACGCCCGGGCCCGGGCGAGCAGGTCGTCGGAGCCGAGCTCGTCGTGCCGGGCCAGCAGCTTGACGGCTCCGTCCGCGACCAGCTCCTCGATCGGCGCGACCAGCACCTCACCGACGTCCCAGCGCGGGACGTACGTCGCCTCGCGGCCGAAGCCGTGCACGCCCTTCTCGACCGCGAAGGCGATCCCGGGCAGGTCGCGCCGCAGCGCCGCGACGACGTCCAGGGCGGCGTCCGCCGAGAGCAGCGACGAGCGCACGACCTGCTCGGTGTGCAGGTCGTAGACGATCGCGCCGTTGGCGCAGACGGCCAGGCCGCGATGGCCGGTCTGCTCGGCGACCGGCGCCATCCAGCGCGGCGGCCGCCCGGTCACCATGACGAACAGCGCACCGGCGTCCTCCACCCGCGCGAGCACCTCGCGGGTGCGCGGTGCGACGGACAGGTCGCTGCGGACCAGCGTGCCGTCCAGGTCCGAAGCGACCAGCCGCGGCGCCACCTTCACTGGGGCAGCAGCTCCTTGCGGTTGGCCAGCCACGGACGCAGCGCCTCGGGCACGTGCACCGAGCCGTCCTCGCGCTGGTGCACCTCGAGCAGCACCGCGATGGTGCGACCGACCGCGCACAGCGTGCCGTTCAGGGTGGCCACGGGGGACGTGCCGCTCTCGCCGCGCGTGCGGATCCCCAGCCGTCGCGCCTGGAAGTCGGTGCAGTTGCTCGTCGAGGTCAGCTCGAGCCAGCGCTGTTGCGACGGCAGCCATGCCTCGCAGTCGTACTTGCGCGCCGCCGACGAACCGAGATCGCCTGCGGCCACGTCGATCACGCGGAATGGCAGCTCGAGCGCGGTCAGGAACGCCTTCTCGTGCTCCAGCAGGCGCAGGTGCTCGGCTTCCGCCTCGGCAGGCGAGACGTACGAGAACATCTCGACCTTGTCGAACTGGTGCACCCGGATGATGCCGCGGGTGTCCTTGCCGTGGCTGCCGGCCTCGCGGCGGAAGCAGGACGAGAAGCCGGCGTAGCGCAGCGGCAGGTCGTCCAGCACCTCACCGGAGTGGAACGCCGCGAGCGGGACCTCCGACGTGCCGACCAGGTAGAGGTCGTCGTTCGCCAGCTTGTAGACCTCGTCGGCGTGCGCCCCGAGGAAGCCGGTGCCCTCCATCGCCTCGGGACGGACGAGCGCCGGCGCGATGACCGGGTTGAAGCCGGCCTCGACGGCCTGGCCGATCGCGAGGTTGATCAGCGCGAGCTCGAGCAGCGCGCCCCAGCCCGTGAGGAACGCGAAGCGGCTGCCGCTGACCTTCGCGCCACGCTCGGTGTCGATGGCGCCGAGCGCGACACCGAGGTCGAGGTGGTCGCGCGGCTCGAAGAGCATCGGCATCACCTCGCCGACGTGCTCGCGCACGACGAAGTCCTGCTCGCCGCCGGGCGGCACGCCGTCGAGCACGACGTTCGGGACCGCCAGGTGCGCGGCCCGCAGCGCGGCGTCCGCCTCCGCCTGGGTGGCCTCCGCCGCCTTGACCTCCGCGGACAGCGCCTTGGCACGCTCGAGGACCGCGGGCCGGTCCTCCTTCGACGCGGTCTTGACCGACTGCGAGACGGTCTTCTGCTCAGCGCGCAGGTTGTCCGCGCGGGTGACGGCCGTACGACGTGCGTCGTCCGCGGCCAGGAGCGCGTCCACGAGTCCCGGGTCGTCGCCGCGCGCGACCTGCGAGGCGCGGACGCGGTCGGGGTCCTCGCGGAGCAGCTTGAGATCGATCACCTCGCCGAGGCTACCGGGGGCGATACCGTCGATCCCATGCGCAGCGACCTGTTCGGCAGCAACCTCGAGACCACCAGCAGCGAGACGCTCTCGCTCCAGAACCCCCGGATGCTGAAGGCGCGGCTCGACGGCAGCGAGCTGCTCGCGCGGCAGGGCGCAATGGTCGCCTACCAGGGCGACGTCGAGTTCGCCTACGAGGGGGCCGGCGGTGTCGGCCGCTTCCTGAAGAAGGCCCTGACCGGGGAAGGCGTCCCGCTGATGCGGTGTCGCGGCACCGGCGACGTCTTCCTCGCCCAGGACGCCAACGAGCTGCACATCCTCGACCTCGACGGTGACGGGGTGACCGTCAACGGCGCGAACGTTCTCGCCTTCGACCCCGGTCTGACGTGGGACATCCGCCGCGTCGAGGGCGCGTCCGCGCTGTCCGGCGGGGCCTTCAACATGGTGTTCACCGGGACCGGTCGGCTGGTCATCAGCGCGTTCGGCACACCGGTCGTGCTCAACACCGGCGAGGCCCCGACCTACGCCGACCTCCAGTCCGCCGTCGCGTGGTCGGCCGGCCTGCAGACCCGGCTGGTCCGCACCGCCGGCGCGGCCGCGCTGATCGGGCGCGGCAGCGGTGAGGCGTTCCAGCTCGCCTTCTCCGGCCAGGGCTTCCTGGTCGTGCAGGCCAGCGAGGGCCCGGTCGTCCCGACGCACAGCCACGGGAACAGCGGCGGCGGCGGGATGTTCGGCTAGCCGCGCAGGCGATCCAGCCACGCGGCCGCGGCACGGAAGTCCGCGTCCGTCGTCCCGGGCCGCACGTCCGCGGCAACCTCGTCGGCCCGCGGGTAGCTGCCCAGGACGCGCACGTCCGCGCAGGTGCGGTGCAGTGCCGCCAGCGCCTCCCCGACGCGTGCGTCGGCGAGGTGGCCCGAGCAGTCGATGGAGAAGAAGTAGCTGCCCAGACCGCCGCCGCTCGGACGCGACTCGATGCGCGTCAGGTCGATGCCGCGCACGGCGAACTCGGTGAGCACCGCGAGCAGCGCGCCCGGCTGGTTCTGCGCGATGAAGGCGAACAGCGTCGTGCGGTCCGCACCGGTCGGCGCCGGCAGCTGCCCCGGCCGTGACACGAGCACGAACCGCGTGACGGCTCCGGCGTTGTCCTGCACGTCGGACGCCAGCACCTGCAAGCGGTAGTGCTCGGCGGCGATCGGCGCCGCGACCGCAGCGTCGTACCGCCCCTCCGAGACCGACCGCGCAGCGTCCGCGGTCGAGGGCGTCAGCACGACCTCGGCCTCCGGCAGCACGTCGCGCAACCAGCGTCGGCACTGCGCCTCGGCGTGCGGGTGGGTCGCGACGACGCGCACGTCCTCGCGCCGGGTGCCGGACCGGCCGAGCAGGCAGAAGCTCACCGGCAGCAGCACTTCTCGGGTGACCTGCAGCGGGTCGCCGTTCGCGAGCTCGTCCAGCGTCGTCGGCACCGAGCCCTCGACGGAGTTCTCGAGCGGCACCATCGCGCCGTCCGCGTCGCCGTTGCGGACGGCGTCCAGCGCCGCGGCGACCGAGGCGTACGGCGTGAGGTCTGCGCGCTCCGCGGCCCGCAGGGTGCGCAGGGCCGCCTCGGTGAAGGTGCCGGCGGGGCCGAGGTAGCCGAAGCGCGCCGGCGGGACGCCGGGCATCAGCCGAGGTCCGTGCGGACGGCGATCACGCGCCGGACAGTACCGCCGGTGGAGAACCCGCGGCCTGCAGCTTGGTGAGGACGGCCGACACGCCGCGAGGGGCAGCTGTCCCGTCCGGCCGGGAACCTGCGCTGCCGGTGGACACGCCCGCGGCCGTACGCTCCCGGCCGTGGACCGCACGCAGGCACAGGAGCTGCTGGCCGCCGTCGCCGCCGGTGAGGTCGACCCGGCGGACGCGCTCGACCGCATCGCCACCGCGCCGTACGACGAGCTCGCGCACTCGCTGGTCGACGTCCACAGGGCGCTGCGCACGGGCGACCCCGAGGTCGTCTACGGCGCCGGCAAGACGACCGCGCAGGTGCTCGACAACGTCGAGGCGCTGCGGGCCTCCGGCGACCGCGCCGTCCTGGTGACCCGCTGTGCCGACGCGACCATCGCGGCACTGCAGGCCGCGCACGACGACGTGCTCGTCGACGGACCGACCGTCGTCATCGGCGCGCTGCCCCGTGCGCAGGGGACGGTGGCGGTGCTCGCCGCGGGGACCTCCGACGGTCCGGTCGCGGCCGAGGCGGCGCTGACCGCGCGAGCGTTCGGGGCGGGGGTCGAGCGGGTCGACGACGTCGGTGTCGCCGGACTGCACCGGCTCATCGCCGCGCGACCGGCCCTGGACCGAGCCGACTGCCTCGTCGTCGTCGCCGGCATGGAGGGGGCGCTGCCGTCGGTCGTCGGCGGACTGGTCGGCACGCCGATGGTCGCGGTGCCGACGAGCATCGGGTACGGCGCCAGCTTCGGCGGGCTGGCCGCACTGCTGGCGATGCTCAACGCCTGCGCGCCCGGCATCACCGTCGTGAACATCGACAACGGCTTCGGGGCAGGGGTGTTCGCGGCGCGGGTGGCCCGTGGCGCTGGGCGCGCCATCGGGGACGGCGCGGCGCGCCCGTGATCGGCTGGCTGGACTGCGCGGCCGGCATCAGCGGGGACATGCTGCTCGGCGCGCTGGTCGACGCGGGCGTCCCGCTGGCGCTCCTGCAGGGGGCCGTCGACGCGGTCGGCGTGGAGCCGGTCCGGCTCACCGCGCAGGACGTCACGCGCGGCGGCCTCGGCGCGTGCAAGGTCGACGTGCGGGTCGCCGACGACGCGACGACCCGCGGCTGGCGTGAGGTGCGCGGACTGCTCGAGCAGGCGCCGCTCGCCGACCCCGTGCGCGCGCTCGCCCTCGATGTCTTCACGCGGCTCGCCACCGCGGAGGCGGCCGTGCACCGGGTCGACGTCGAGCAGGTGCACTTCCACGAGGTGGGTGCGCTCGACGCGATCGCCGACGTCGTCGGCTGCGCGGCCGGCGTCGTGCACCTGGGTCTGACGCAGCTCACTGCGTCGACCGTCACGGTCGGCTCAGGCACCACCCGCGGCGCGCACGGTCCGCTCCCGGTCCCGCCCCCGGCGGTCGTCGCCCTGCTCGCCGGCGTCCCGGTCCAGGCCGGCCCGGTGGCCCTGGAGATGACGACGCCGACGGGTGCCGCGCTGCTCGCCGCAACAGTCACGGCGTACGGCTCGCTGCCACCGATGTCCCTGCTGCGCAGCGGTTCCGGTGCCGGCGGCCGTGACCCGCAGGAGGTGGCCAACGTGCTGCGGCTGCTGCTGGGCGAGCCGCTGGACGCGGCGCCGGCCGGGGCGCTCGTGCTCGAGACGAATGTCGACGACCTCGACCCCCGGCTCTGGCCCGGCGTCCTGCAGGCGCTGCTGGACGCAGGGGCCTCGGACGCCTGGCTCACACCGATCCTCATGAAGAAGGGACGTCCGGCGCACGCGCTGTCGGTGCTCTGCACCGGTGACGCTGCCCCGGCGCTGCGCGAGGTCGTGTTCCGCGAGACCTCGACGCTGGGACTGCGCGAGATGCCGGTCGGCAAGCACGCGCTGCAGCGGGCCGAGCGCACCGTCGACGTGGGCGGACGGCCGGTGCGGGTGAAGCTCGGCCTGCTCGACGGCGAGGTCGTCAACGCGATGCCGGAGTGGGACGACGTCGCCGCCGCCGCGGTCGCGCTGGGACGACCGGCCAAGCAGGTGCTGCGCGACGCCCACGCCGCCGCCCGCGTCCTGCCCGACTGACCGTGAGCTGCAGAAGGGCCGGTCCCGTCAGCCGCCGTCGGCCTCCGCTAAGGGGTCAGACGTTCTGCGGATCACCGGGGCGGGCGCGGGCGTCAACCAGCTCCTGCAGACCCTCGCGCAGCGGCCGGTTGGTCCAGCCGAGCTCGGTCCGCGCCTTGTCCCCCGAGGCCCAGAACGTCACGCCGTCCGAGGAGCTGATCAGCTCGCGCAGGTTCGGCGGGAAGCCCAGCGCCGGACCGACCAGCCGCCCGGCCGGCGCGAGCGCGCGCAGCAGCACGGTGGGCACCGTGCGCGGCGCCTTGCGCCCGGTCAGCGACGACAGCTCGGCCACCAGCTCGCGGATGCGCACGGCATCCCCGGTGAGCACGTAGGACTCGCCGGGCACGCCCTCGTCGAGCGCCAGCAGGATCCCCGCCGCGACGTCGTCGCGGTGCACCGGACTGACGCCCAGGTCGGGGAACGGCAGCGCCGGCAGCTTGCCGTCCAGGACCTGTCCCAGCAGCTCGCCGAACGTGCTCGGGTCGTCCGGCCCATAGACCGCACCCGGCTGCACCGTCACCAGCGGGAGCCCCCGCGCACCGATCTCCTGAGCCCGCTTGTGGGCGCAGGTCTTGGTCTCCTCGTACACCGACGTGAAGCCCGCAGCGGTGCGTTCCCAGCCCTCGTAGGCGATCTCGCCGCCGGTGTTGCCGAACACCGCCACCGTCGAGACGTAGACGGCCTTGCTGATGCCGGCGGTCAGCGCGGCGCCGAGCACCCGCTCCGTGCCGCGGACGTTGGCGTCCACCATCTCGTCGCGTCGGGACGCCGGCACGCCGACGGCGTAGACCGCGGCGCAGTGCACGACGTGCGTCATGCCACGGCAGGCCGCGACCAGCGCGGCCTCGTCGGACAGGTCGCCCGGCACCAGCTCGCAGCCGAGGTCCCGCAGCGTGCCCGCCCGGGACGGGTCCCGGACGAGCGCCCGCACGTCGTCCCCGCGAGCGCGGAGCAGGCGGGCGACCTCACCGCCGATGAAGCCGGTCCCGCCGGTCAGGAAGACGCGCATCAGGCAGACACTAGTCCCGGCGTGACCGTTCTGTGACCTCTAGGACCGCTGCGTCATCGAGAAGCGCAGCCGGGCCATCCCGTTCTCCGCCGCCGGCTCGATGCCGGTGCTCTCGAACAGCTCGCCGACCCGGTCCACCAGCTCCTCGGCGGTCCACTTGGCGTCGCCCTTCTGGATGAAGGCCTCGCTGGTGAACGGCCGGTACAGCTCGACGGTGTCGCCCTGCACGCCGAAGACCTTGCCGCTGATGTGGCTGCTCGCGTCGCTGCACAGGAAGGCCACGAACGGCGCGACGTTGTCCGGGTGCCAGAAGTCGAAGCCGGCCTCCTGCCCGCCGGCCAGCTTGTCGCCGTACGCCCCCTCCGTCATGCGCGTGCGCGCCGCCGGGCAGATGGCGTTGACGGTGATGCCCTTCTTCCAGTTCTCCTGCGCCACGATCTGGGCGAAGGCGGCGATGCCGGCCTTGGCCGCGCCGTAGTTGCTCTGCCCGAAGTTGCCGAGCACGCCGCTGGTGGAGGCGGTGCACACCACCCGACCCGGCTGGTCGGCCTCGCGCCAGTGGTTGATGGCGGCATGGGTCGGCGCGTAGTGCCCGCGCAGGTGCACCTTGATGACGGCGTCCCACTCGTCCGGCGTCATCTTGGCCAGCGTCCGGTCGCGCAGGATGCCGGCGTTGTTGACCAGCGCGTCGAGCCGGCCGAGCTGCCCGACGGCCGTCTCGACGATGCCCTGACCGTGCTCGATCTCCGAGCAGTCGCCGAGGTAGAGGACGGCACTGCCGCCCGCGGCGGTGATCTCGTCGACGACCGACTGGCCGGCCGCCTCGTCCACCTCGCCCACGACGACGCCGGCGCCCTCCGCGGCGAGCTCGAGCGCCTCACCGCGGCCGAGGCCGCGTCCTGCGCCGGTGACGATCGCGACCTTGCCGTCGAGGAGTCCCATGACGGGCAACCTAACCCCGCCCGAGTCGCGGGACACACGGGGTCCGGGTTGCATCGGAGTTCTTGCGGGAAAGGCCTCCCTGCTGTCCCGCACCGGCCTGAGGAGCTCTGCCCCATGACCCTGTCAGATGCCCCCGCTCTGGTGATCCAGCCGTCCGCACCGCTCGTCGAGACCGGCCCGACGCTGCTGGCCGACCAGGTGGCGACCGCACTCCGGGACGGCGGCCACGCCCTCGACCTGCTGCGCAGCGCTCAGCCGGTCGACCGCCGCGACCTGTTCCTGACCCTGCTGGCGATCTACGACCTGCACACCGCCCCGCTCGGGGACGTCGGCGATGCGGTCCGCTTCCAGCACCACCCGGCCCTGGCTGAGCTGAAGGGCCGGCTCGAGGCCCCGTGGATGGCCGAGCTCGAGGCGGCCTGGGAGGCGGCCGGGGACCTGACCGACTGCAGCGGCCCGGAGAAGGTCGTGCGGGCGATGCGCGTCGTGGCAGCCCGCGACCGGCTGCCCTCGGCGTACAAGTGGCTGGCCAGGACAGCGACCTGGGACCAGGTCGTGGAGTTCCTCGCCCTGGAGGGCGGTCCGGACGGCGGCTTCGACGACCTCATCGCCGTGTGCCAGGTCGGCCTGACCGGCACGGCGAAGCTCGAGCTGGGCAAGAACTTCTGGGACGAGATGGGCCAGGGCGACCTGGCTGGTGTGCACACGACGCTGCACGCGGACCTCTGCGCCGCCATCGACATGCCGGTCATCCCGCGCTCCCGGATGGGCGAGGCGGCGCTGGAGCGCGCGGCCCTCGGCGGCCTGCTCGCGACCAACCGCTGGCTGCAGCCCGAGATGATCGGGGCGCTCGGTCTGCTCGAGCTGCAGGCCGGCCCGCGCTGCCGCCTCGTGCTGCAGGCCTTCGACCGGTGCGGCGCGCCTGAGGGCGCCTACCCCTTCTACGTCGAGCACGCCGAGGTCGACCCCGTGCACGGCAAGGACTGGATGGACAAGGCGATCGAGCCGCTGGCAGCGCAGGAGCCCGCGTGGGGACCGCGGATGGTCAAGGGCGCCTGGTGGCGCTCGACCATCAACCTGTCCTTCTTCGCCGAGCTGCAGGCGTCCCTGATCGAGGAGTCCGCCGCGGCCTAAGGTGCCTGCCCATGAGCACCCCTGAGCACCGCGTGGCCAGCGAGGTCGGTCAGCTGCGGACAGTCCTGCTGCACCGACCCGGGGCCGAGCTGCAGCGGCTCACCCCCCGTAACAGCGCGGACCTGCTCTTCGACGGGCTGCCCTGGGTGGCCCGCGCGCAGGAGGAGCACGACGGCTTCGCCCAGGCCGTACGCGACCGGGGCGTCGAGGTGCTCTACCTGACCGAGCTGCTCGTCGAGACGCTGGAGCTCCCCGCGGCCCGCGAGGAGGTCGTCCGGCTCGCCGTCGCCCCGACGGTGGTCGGCCCGTCGCTGGCGACCGTGCTCCGGAAGTGGCTGCTCGACCTGCCGAGCCCGGAGCTGGCCGGCGTGCTGTCCGCCGGGCTGACGCACGCCGAGCTGCCGTCGCACGGCCCCGACGGGGTGGTGGCGCGGCTGGCCGGTCCGGCCGACTTCGTGGTGCGGCCCCTGCCCAACCTGCTGTTCACGCGAGACTCCTCTGTCTGGGTCGACGACCACGTCGCCATCACCAGCCCGTCGATGCACGCGCGCGCCCGCGAGCGCACCCTCACCGGCGCCATCTACACCCACCACCCGCGCTTCGCGGGCACGCCGCTGCTCTACGGCGGCAGCAAGGAAGAGGCGTGGTTCGAGGGCGGCGACGTCCTCGTGATGGCGCCCGGCGTGGTCGCCGTCGGCACCGGTCAGCGGACGACTCCTGCTGGTGTGGAGGCGTTCGCGCTGCGCGCCTTCGCCGCCGGCATCGCGCACACCGTGCTCGCCGTCCCCATCGCGCAGGAGCGCGCGACGATGCACCTGGACACCATCTGCACGATGGTGGACCGAGACGCGGTGGTCATGTTCCCGGCCGTCGCGGACACCCTGTCGGCCTACACCGTGACGCCGCGGGACGAGCACGACCTGCAGGTCAGCGATCCCCAGCCGTTCCTGGTCGCGGCCGCCGCGGCGATGGGCATCGACCACCTGCGCACCATCGACACCGGCCTGGACCCGGTGACCGCCGAGCGCGAGCAGTGGGACGACGGCAACAACACCCTCGCGCTGGCCCCTGGCCTGGTGGTGGCGTACGAGCGCAACACCGAGACCAACGAGCGGCTCGAGGCGGCCGGCATCGAGGTGGTCCGGATCGCCGGCAGCGAGCTGGGCAGCGGCCGGGGTGGGCCGCGCTGCATGAGCTGCCCCATCGCCCGCGACGCCCTCTAGACCCCGCGCCCTGCCCCGCCCCGCGCCCTGTCCCCCGCTTGTCCGCCGCCAGCTCCGTCGCTTGTCCGCCGCCAGCAACATCATCCGGGCCGGATGATGTTGCTGCGGGCGGACAAGCGGGGAGGGCGAAGGGTCAGTTGAGGGTGAGCTGACGGCTCAGCAGGCCAGAGCGGGCACGGCGCTCGTCGACGGTGAGCGGCTTGTCCGACGCGAGCTCCTCGTCCAGGCGGGCACGCAGCGCGGCGACCGGCTCCTCCATCGCGTCGGCGTCGCGGTCGAACGGCGCGTCCCAGACCGGCACGAGCAGGCCGTGCGCGCGGAAGGACCCGACGTAGCGGGTGTCGGGGCCGATGCCGAGCGCCCCCGCGGCGGACAGCCGGGCGAGCGCGTCGAGCAGCGGGTCCTCGTCCTCGGGCAGCACCCAGCGCAGGTGGGTGCGCTCCTTCATCCGGCACCAGTACGCCGACGCGACCGAGGACAGCCGTGCGGTCGGGACGACGGAGGCGTTGGCGCGCTCCATCGACGCTGCGACCTCGCCCGTCGGGTCGGGCGCACCCTCGACCCAGTAGTCGAAGCCCGGGTGCAGCGTGACGTCGAGCGGGTCGTCGGCGAGGAGATCCTGCAGCCGCTTGCCGGGACCGGGCAGGCCGGGCGGCTGGACGCTGTTGCCCGGCGTCGTCTCGAGCGCGGTCTCCAGCGCAGCGGCCAGGTCACGGCTGACGTCACCGGACCGGGACTGAACCTGCAGGCCGAGGTAGATCGTGCCGTCCGCGCGGACCATCGCCGGCCAGGCCAGCGGCAGCACCGTCGAGAGCACGACGACGCGGTCCGGGTCGTCCTTGAGATGCAGCGGGGCGGTCGCCGCCGGCACGATCTCGCGCAGCGCGACCCAGTCCGTCTCGTCGACGCGACCAGCGAACGGCCGCGTCACCAGACGACGATCCTCACCGGAACCCTTGCCGTGGCAGGCCTTGTAGCGCTTGCCGCTCCCGCACGGGCACGGCTCGCGGGCACCCACGACGGGGATGACGGCATTGGGGTCGGCTGCCGGCGACGGGGCACCGGTGGGACGCGCGGGCGGACGACGGCGAGCGCTGATCGCGGGCTCCTCGGGCAGGCAGACAAGACCGTCGCAGCCTAGGCCGCGCCGGCTCGACGTCCATGGGCGATGCTCGTCGGGTGGTCGTCGCGATCGTGGGAGCCGGACTGTCCGGTGCCGCCTGCGCCCGCGCCCTGACCGCGGCCGGCGTCGCCGTCGAGGTGCACGACCGCGGGCGCGTGCCCGGCGGGCGGATGGCGTCGCGCCGCCTCGAGGGACGCTACGTCGACCTCGGCGCCTCCTACCTCACCACCCGCGACGACGGCTTCTCGGCGCAGGTCGACACCTGGGTCGCTCGCGGTCTCGCGCACCCCTGGACCGACGGCTTCCACCTGGCCGGCCCCGACGGGGTGGGCGAGCGCAAGGCCGGTCCGCTGCGCTACGGGACCCCGGGCGGGCTGCGCTCGCTGGTCGCCGACCTGCTCCACGGCCTCGAGGTGCGGCAGGAGTCGGTGGTCGCGCGCGTCGGGCCGGGCGCCACCGTCGACGGCCGGTCCTACGACGCCGTGGTCCTCGCCCTGCCGGACCCGCAGGCGGCACCGCTGCTCGACCCGTCGCTGACCGCCGAGCGCGAAGCGGTGCGAGATCGCCGGTGGGAGCCGGTGATCGCGCTCGCCGCAGGCTTCGACGCGCGCACGTGGGACGTCGACGGCTGCTTCGTCGACGGGTCGGACGTGCTCGGCTGGATCGCCGACGACGGGCGCCGCCGGGGCGATCACGCGCCCGTCCTGGTCGCCCACTCGACGTCGCCGTTCGCCGCTGCCCACCTGGTCTCACCCGAGGACGCAGCGCCCGCGATGGTCGCGGCGCTGCGGGACGTCCTGGGGCTGGGCGAGCCGGCGTGGACGCGGGTGCAGCGGTGGACCTACGCCCGGCCGGCCGAGGGTCGTGATGCGCCGTTCTTCCTGGGGGACAGCGGGATCGGACTGTGCGGTGACGGCTGGGGGTCACCGCGGGTCGAGACGGCGTGGGTGTCGGGCACCCTGCTCGGGCAGGCCCTGGCCCGTCAGGTCTGACGCGCCGCCAGCCGCCGTCGAACCCGGTCCGGCCGGTTGCTGATGATGACGTCGGCGCCGAGCTCGAGCAGCAGGTCGATGTCGTCGTTCTCGTCCACGGTGAACACGTGCAGCCGGTTGCCCTGCTCGTGCACGCGCTCGACGTAGCGCGGGTGCCGCTTGACCGCCTCCAGCGCGAGCCCGGCGCTGCGCACCTGCGACGGCAGGCTGCCATCCCGGTAGCGCACCGGCACGCGGTCCATCAGGTAGACCGTCGGCAGCAGCGGGGCCAGCGCGTGCACCCGGCGCAAGGAGGTCGCGGCGTACGACATGACGGTCACGGCCGAGACCGACCGCGAGAGCGGCGCGGCCAGCCCGTACCGGCCCAGCAGCTCGACCAGGCTGCGCTCGACGAGGCCGCCGTACCGCGTCGGGTGCTTGGTCTCGATGTGCAGCTCGACCTGGCGGCCGGTCGGGCCCTTGTGGTCCAGGGCCAGCTGCAGCAGCCGCTCGAGGGTCAGCACGCTGCGCCGCTCCGGGTCCTGCTCGGCCTCCTGCCAGGCGGCCTCCAGCAGCGGATCGCCCTGACGCGCCTTCCACGAGGCGAAGTCCAGCTCCGCCAGCTCGGCCAGCTCCAGCGTCGACAGCACGCCGCGTCCGTCGCTCACCCGGTCGATGCGGCGGTCGTGCACGCAGACCAGCACGCCGTCGCGGGTCAGCCGGACGTCGCACTCGAGCGCATCGGCGCCCTCCACCAGCGCCAGCTCGTAGGCCGCGAGCGTGTGCTCGGCGTGGGCCGCCGACGATCCCCGATGAGCCACGACCTGCACGGGCCGGAGGGCGGGGGGCACCGCGCGATCCTGCCCCCTGCGGGAGGGCCGTGTCAGCGCTTCAGGAACGCCGGCGTACGACGGGGTCCACGCCGTTGACCACGTCGACGGGGGGCTCGCCGTCCAGGACGCGGGTGAGGTTGGCGGTGGCCTGCCCGACGATGCGCATGGCGGCCTGGACGGTGGAGCCCGCCATGTGCGGACTGAGCAGGACGCGGGGGACACTGCGCAGCGCCGAGTCTGCCGGCAGCGGCTCGACGGAGAAGACGTCGAGCGCGGCGCCGCCGAGGTGCGCGCTGTCCAGTGACGCCACGAGGGCGGCCTCGTCGACGACCTCGCCGCGGGCGCCGTTGACCAGCAGCGCACCGGGCTTCATGCGGGCGAGCCCGGCGGCGTCGATCAGGCCGCGGGTCTGCGGCCCCAGGGCGATGACCACGACGACGACGTCGCTGGTGGCCAGCAGCTCGTCGAGCTCGGCATAGGTCGCGGGCGCGTCGTCGTGCCGGTTCCGCGACCAGTAGCGGACGTCGCAGCCGAACGCCGCGAACAGCTCGGCCGTGCGCCGCCCGATGGCCCCCATGCCGACGACGCCGACGCGGCTGCCGGACAGCTCGCGTCCACCGAGGCTGGTCTGCGGCCACTCGCCCCGTCGCACCGACGCATCGCCCTCGACGGTCGCACGCAGCATCGCCAGGGTCGCGGACACGCACCACTCCGCGACGCTGGTGGAGTTGGCGCCGGCGGTGTTGGCGACCGGGATGCCCTGCGCCGCGAAGGCTTCCAGGTCGATGCCGTCGGTGCCGACGCTGGGCTGCTGCACGAAGCAGACGCGCGGACCGGGCTCGAGCAGCCGCAGCGACGGGGACCAGTCGCCGATCACCAGGTCGACGTCCGGCAGCAGCCGGGCGACCTCGTCCTGCGTGCGCTCCTGCGGTGTGACCAGCTCGATCCGCGGGTCGCCGAACAGCGAGACCAGCACCTCGTGCGGCAGCGGCGGGAGCGCGAGCACGCGCCAGGGCTGGGTCACGGACGGGCCTTCCGAGCGGCGGTGCCGCCGTGCGCGCCGAAGAAGCGCGCCGCGGCGAACCGGGTGGACAACGACCAGGTCGGATAGGCGTGGATCGTCTGACCGAGCCGGCCCACGATCGCGCCGATGCGCATGACGAGCGCGCCCTCGGCGATCTGCTCGCCGGCCATCGGCCCCACCACGGTCATGCCGACGAGCTTGCCGAGCAGCATCCCGCCGACCGGCGCGGGCACGGCGATGAGCTTGACGAAGCCGTCGGTCTCGCCGGCCGTGCGGGCCCGGTCGCCGTGGATGTCCATGACGATCGACACGCGGGCCTTGTCACCGTGCGCCTCGTAGGCCTGCGCCTCGGTGAGACCGACGTGCGCGACCT
Organism: Mycobacteriales bacterium; assembly: GCA_046593875.1. Lineage (GTDB taxonomy): Bacteria > Actinomycetota > Actinomycetes > Mycobacteriales > SCTD01 > SCTD01. The sequence goes on from JBKJQQ010000119.1 coordinate 21,061, forward strand.
CGGGCTCGGTGAAGGTGACCCAGGGGACGACCCGGTCGTCCCACTCCTTGCCCGCGAAAGGTCCCTTGGCGAAGGCGTTCCTCGCGGCCAGTCGACCCTGCTCGTCGCCGACGTGCGTGAACTGCAGCTTGCTGGTGCAGTCCCCCGCGGCCCAGACGGTGCGCGCCGCCCGGAGCTTGGCGTCGGTAACGACGCGACCCTTGTCGAGGGTCACGCCGGCGGACTCCAGGCCGATGCCGTCGGTGGACGGGCGGCGGCCGACGGCGACCAGCAGGTGGCTGCCGCCGACGGTCGTGCCGTCGCTCAGGTGGAGGACCGGTCCGGCGCTGACCTTCGTGACCGTCGCCCCGATGCGCAGCTGGACGCCCTCGCGCTCCAGCACCGCCGTCACCGCTGTTCGTGCCTCCGGCTCCTCGCGTCCGAGGATCGTCGGCGCGCCCTCGACGACGGTGACCTGCGACCCGAGCCGCCGGAAGGCCTGCGCCAGCTCGACGCCGATCGGCCCGCCGCCCAGCACCAGCAGGTGCTCGGGCAGCTCGGTCAGGGCGAAGACGTTCTTGTTGTCGAGGTAGGGCACCTCGTCCAGACCGTCGATCGGCGGTACGAGGGCGCGGCTCCCGCTGGCCACGACGAGCCGGTCGAAGGTCACGCGGCGGCCGTCGACCTCGAGGCTGTTCGGCCCGGTGATAACGCCCCAGCCCTGGAGCAGGTCGATGCCCTGCTCGGCGAGCAGCTCCGGCGACTCGTCCCGCTCGATCTCGTCGATGACGCCGTGGACCCGCGCCATGACCTTCGCGAAGTCGACGGTGGGCTCCGCCGAGAAGCCGTACTGCGGGCCTGATCTCGCTGCCTGCACCCGGCGCGCGGTCTCCAGCAGCGCCTTGCTCGGGACGCAGCCGAAGTGGGTGCAGTCACCGCCCGGGCGCTCCGCCTCGACGAGGGCGACCTTCCGGCCGGCCTTCCGTGCGGTGCGCGCGGCGCCGAGACCGGTCGCCCCCGCGCCCAGCACGACCAGCTCGTAGTCCGCCATGCCCGCAGTCTGTCAGCGGCCTCGGGGGGTGGCGAACGGCGGGCCTCGATGGTCCTGGGACGGAGCGTCGTCCTCCGGTCGCGGCTGGACAAGGCCGCGGTGTGTCGCCACGACGGCGGTCCCAGCGCCGCTGCCGGGGCAGATCGCCGCGTTCACGGCGGTCAGACGACCCGAGGCGCTGACGGGTTCGCGACGGACCGCTCGCGGTCTGATCCGGGATGCACCCCGTCGACGCATCGCGGCCAGATGTACTGCCGTTCCGCTGATCTCGTCGTTCACACCCCCTTGCCACCCCTCCCTCGTGAGCGTAGAATCGAACATGTGTTCGAGGAGACGCGGAACGATGGCGACCGGTGGTCCCCTGCCGCGCCCTCTGCTGCCACGACTGCGCCTCAACCCTCGGTCGGTGAGCTGCGTCAGCTGCTGACCTCGCTGGCGGCGGTCGACCCGACGGAGCTGCCGGCGGAGGTGGCGCTGGAGCAGACCCGGGAGCTGCTCGCTGCGCAGGCGCAGTTCGACGCGCTGCTGCTGCGGCGGCTCGGTGATGTCGACACCCGCAAGCTCCACCGGCTCGATGCCAGCCCCACGACGACCGCGTGGGTCCGGGCGCAGGACGCCGGGGTGGACAGCTCGACCGTGACGCTGGCCCGGCGGCTCAGCCGCCTGCCCGGTCTGCAGGAAGCCGTCAGCGACGGGAGCATCGGCACCGATGCCGCATCCCGGGTCGGGACGGCGCTGAGCAAGCTCCGACCGCTGGTCGACCGCCCGGACGGGCTCATCGACGGACAGGACGGTGAGGCCGCCATCACGGCCGTCGTCTTGGACGGGGTCCAGTCCCTGGTCTGCCAAGCCCTGGGCGGCGTGGCCGACGACGACCCCCGCGTGATCGACCTGGCGGCGGAGCTGTCCGAGATCTCCTGCTGGCCGACCTCGCAACACGCCCGGCTCGAAGCCGCCTTCGTGCTCCTGGCCCAGCAGATCCCGGCCGGGCACCTCCAGGGCGCGCTCAACCAACTCGTCGATGCGCTGCTCCCCAACGAGCTCGAGAAGCGCGCAGCCCGCGCCGCCGAGAACGCCCAGCTCACCCTGAAGCCGAACGCCGACGGCTCCGGCTGGCTGATCCGTGGGGAGCTCGACCTGGAGACCGGGGAGCTCGCCCACACCGTCCTGACCGCGGTGGCCGCGACCGACCCCGACAACCCCCTCGACACCGCCGCCGCCGAACGCCTTCGCGCGAGCGGCTGGGAGTTCGGCGACCCCATCCCCGAAGACCTCCAAGGAGCCGACCGCCCATGGCACCGCCCCCGGTCCAAGGGCCGCAAGCTCCACGACGCCCTCACGCTCGCGCTCCGGCTGCTGCTGAACAGCGGCGACATCGGACTGCGGGACAAGGTCGCCCCCCACATCGGCGTCACCCTCAACCTCGCCACGCTCCACCGCGAGCCCGGCGCTCGACCGGCCACCGGCGCGTCCGGCCTCAGCCTCCCGCTCAGCCTGGTCAAGACCTGGTGGTGCGATTCCTACGTCACCCGCTACGTCCTCGGCCTCGGCCACCGCGTCCTGGAGACCTCACACTCGAGCCGGACGTTGAAGGCCCACGAGAGACGGATCAAGCTGGTCGAGACAGGCGGCTACTGCCAAGGCGCCGGGTGCATCCGAGGACCCGGCTGCCGCATCGTCCCTCACCACCCCGACGCCTGGTGCCGCACCGGCACCACCTCGGTCGGCGACACCGTGCCGCTCTGCGACCTCGAACACGGCGCCCTCCACCGCGGCCAGACCATCACCCTCAAGAACGGCCGCCGCATCAACGAACACGGCTGGGTCGAGTAGCCGAGGGCCCGGCCAGGAGCGGTGGAGACCCGTGCCCGACGCTCCGGGCGCCAGGCACTCCGCCCCTACTTGAGCAGGCGCGAGAGGCGTCGGTCCGCAAGCGGCTTCCCATCGGTCTGGCAAGTCGGGCAGTACTGCAGGGACTTGTCGGCGAAGGACACCTCGCGGACCGTGTCACCACAACGCGGGCAGGGCAGCCCGGTGCGCGCGTGCACGGACAGCCCGCTCTTCTTCTCCGCCTTCAGCTTCCCGGCGGCGAGTCCCTCGGCCCGAGTCACGGCTCCCCGCAGGGTGTCCACGATCGCGACGTGCAGCCGCGCCACGTCGCCGGACGCGAGCTTCGCGGCGGACGTGAACGGCGAAAGGCCCACCTCCCACAGCACCTCGTCGCTGTAGGCGTTGCCGAGCCCGGCGATGAGCGTCTGGTTGGTGAGCACGCCCTTGACCTGGCCGCGCACCCCGGTGAGCAGCCCAGCGAGCAGCTCGGGCGTGAACTCCGGCGACAGCGGATCGATGCCCAGCCGCGAGATGCCCGGCACAGCGGCCGGATCCGTGACGACGTAGACGGCAAGACCCTTCTTCGTACCGGCCTCCGTCAGGTCGAAGCCGGACCCGTCGTCGAGGTGCACCCGCAGCGCGATCGGTCCCTTGCCCATCTTGGGCGGGGCCGGCGGCAGGGACTCGCGCCACAGCAGCCAGCCGGCCCGGGCGAGGTGGACGACCAGGTGCAGCCCGGACACGTCGAGGTCCAGGAACTTGCCGTGCCGGGCGACCCCGACGACCTCGAGTCCGGCCAGCGCGGTGGGCGGCGGATCGTAGGTCTTGAAGGCCGAGATGGCCACCGGGTCGACGCGCGCGACGACCCGTCCCAGCGCCCGTTCACGCAGGAAGGACGCGAGCGCTTCAACCTCGGGGAGCTCCGGCACGGGGGCAGCGTCCTAGAAGGCGTACCGCACGCGCAACCACGGCGTCCGTGCGGCGATGAGGTCGGTCAGCTCGCGGACGCGCTCGCCCTTGAAGCCGTTGCGGTAGCGGACGTTGTGACCGCCGGACTCGGACTGCTTGGCCTGCTGGGTCTCCGGCGTCCACAGCAGCTTCTCGGCCTTGGGGTGCCAGCGCAGGTTGATCTGGTGCAGCGGCTCGTTGTGCGTCAGGAAGATGACCTCCGCGGCGGCCTGGTCCTTGAACGCCTGCCCCGTGCCGGCCGAGAGCTCGTCCAGCAGCGCCGCCCAGTCGGTCAGCCAGTCCTCGCGCACGACCACCGGCGAGAGGTTGACGTGCACCTCGTACCCCGCCTCGACGAAGGCGTCGATGACGGCGATGCGGTCGGCGATCCGATCGGTCCGCACGTCCAGCAGCCGGGAGTCGCGGTCCGGCATGAGCGAGAAGCGGATGCGCGTGCGCCCCTGCGGGTCCCACTCGAGCAGGTCGCGGTTCACGTGCTTGGTAGCGAAGGATGCCTTGGCCGTCGGCAGACCGCGGAACAGCGTGACCAGGTCGCGCACGTTGTCCGACAGGCGGGCGTCGACCGAGCAGTCGCTGTTCTCGCCGATGTCGTAGACCCAGGCCAGCGGATCGACCTGGTCCGGGACGGCCTTCACGCCCTGACGGCCCACGTGCCGCGCGGTGTAGCGGCAGATCTGCTCGATGTTGGCGAACACCGTGATCGGGTTCGAGAACCCTTTGCGCCGCGGCACGTAGCAGTAGGCGCAGGCCATCGCGCAGCCGTTCGCCGTCGACGGCGCGATGAAGTCCGAGGAGCGGCCGTTGGGGCGGGCGCTCAACGACTTCTTCACCCCGAGCACGAGCGCCTCGGTCTTGATGCGCACCCAGCGGTCGACGTTGGCCTCGTCGCCGGCGAGCTCGGGAATCTGCCAGTGCGAGGCGACGTCGACCCGTACGGCGTCCGGCCAGCGGGCGAGCACCTCCTGCCCCCGCGGGAGCTCGGCCGCGGCCGGCTCGAGGTAGATCCGGCGGACGTCCAGGAGGGGGCGGGTCATCCTCTGTGACAACACCTGGCGCAGACCGGTGCTTCCTCCGCGGCCCCGACGTGTCAAGGTGACGAGAACAGAGGAGCCGCATGCCGCTCGACGCACCGCACCGACGCGCGTGACCCGCCGGGTGCCCGCGGCCGAGCGCGCGTGGCTGGCCGGCTACGACCCGACGCAGTTCCCTCCCTTCGGGGTGACCGTCGACGTGGTCCTGCTGACCGTGCGGGGCGGTGCGCTCAGCGTCCTGCTCGTCGAGCGGGACACCCACCCCTTCCGTGGGCGGCTCGCGCTGCCCGGCGGGTTCGTCCGGCCGGACGAGGACCTCGACCGGGCTGCGGTCGCGCGGCTCGAGGGCGAGACCGGCGTACGACGGGATGCGGCGCACGTCGAGCAGCTCGGGGCGTACGGCGATCCCCGGCGCGACCCCCGGATGCGGATCGTCTCGGTGGCCTACCTCGTCTTCGCCCCCGACCTGCCGGCACCGGTGCCCGGTGCGTGGACGCGGTCCGTGGCGTGGGTGCCGGTGGCTGAGGTCGACGCCGGGCAGCTCGCCTTCGACCACGCGCAGGTGCTGGGCGCCGGCGTCGAGCGGGCCCGCGCCAAGCTGGAGTACACGCCGCTGGCGGCGGCCTTCGTCGGCGAGCAGTTCACCGTGGCCGAGCTGCGGCGCGTCTACGAGGCGGTGTGGGGGACGCCGCTGGACCCGCGGAACTTCCACCGCAAGGTCACCGGGACGACGGGCTTCCTGCTGCCGGTCGGACGACCGGCGCCGGTCGGGCCCGAGGGCGGGCGGCCGGCTGCGCTGTTCCGCCGCGGCGACGCGACCGCGCTGCACCCGGCCATGCTGCGTCCCGCTCGCTGAGCCAGCCCTGCACGCAGGCCGCTGCTCCGGCCTTGGACACGCCGAAGCCCGGTCCTCCGGAGAGGACCGGGCTTCGCCGCGGTGCGGGAGTACCGGCTCGATGAGCAGTCGAGCCGGGGTCTAGACGACCGGGGCCGACAACCTAGGCGGCGCGGGCGGTGCGCTCCCGGCGGGCGGCGACCAGGACGCCACCGCCGACCAGGAGGAGGAGGACGCCGAGCTCAGCGAGCAGCGCGGCGTCCGTACCGGTGAAGGGCAGGGCGCGAGGCGCCGCAGCCTGGGCGGCCGGCCGGGTGGCCCGGCTGTCGACCGCACCGATCAGGACCGCCGGGCGGGTGCCCTGCGGGACGATGACCGGCGGGACGACCGTCGGCGGGCCGACGACCGGGGCGGGACCGGAGACCGGCAGGTTGACCGGCGTGCCGACGAGCGGCGTACCGCCACCGCTGGCCGGCGGGTTCTGGACCGGGGTGCCGCCGCCGCTGGTGGAGGTGGCGCACGGGCCCATCAGCTGCATGCCGAGCACGTCGGGACAGACGTCGACGGAGGGGTTGTTGCCGCCACCGCTGCCACCGCCACCGCCACCGCAGTCGGTGCCAGCCGGCTGGTTGCCGCTGATGTTCGGGCACTGGTCGAAGCCACCACCGCTGCCGCCACCGCAGTCGGTGCCAGCCGGCTGATTACCGCTGATGTTCAGGCACTGGTCGAACGGCGGGTTGCCACCGCCACCCGTGCTGCAGGTGGTTCCGGCCGGCTGGTCGCCGGTCATGTCGAGGCAGACGTCCACGATCTTGACGTCGCACGGCTTGCCGACGTTCTTGCCGGAGAAGCTCTGCGGCTTGCCGTCCTTGTCGACGTAGGTGAACGCAGGGATCACATCGTTCTCGTGGTCCTCATGACCGTCCAGAACGCCGCGGACGGACGGCTCGATCACCACGAGCGGGTTCTTGTCGCTGCTGGTCGCGTGGCAGATCGTGATCTTCTGCACGCCCCCGTTGTCGTCCTCCTTGCACGGCAGCGCGGTCTGAACGCCGTCGACGTCCGGGCACAGGTCGACGACGACCTTCCTGCACGGCAGCGCGGTCTGAACGCCGTCGACATCCGGGCACAGGTCGACGACGGCCGGCGGGCTGGTGCGGCATCCGGTGTGGGCCGGGTTCATCTGGCCGATGCCCTGGTTGCCGTCGCACTCGTAGCCGTTGTTGCGGTCCGAGCCGCCGGGGGCCTGACCGGCGGGGTACTTGTTGTCGGCCTTGCCCACGCAGCCGGCGCACGGCTGGCCCTTGGCGGGCGCGCTGTCGTTGCCGTTGCCGGGCTCGACGCCCGTGCCGTTGCTGCAGTACGGGTTCAGCGTCGCGCACTGCTGCGCCGAGCCGGGGTTGGCGCCGTTGCCGCTGGAGTCAGCCTTGCTGATCGGCTGCGACGGAGCGGCGCTCTGCGTCACGGGCGCGTTCGGGCGCTCGGCCTTGCTGCTGTTGGTGTTGCCGTTGACGTAGCTCGTGGTGGGCGTCGTGGTGGGCGCCGTGGCCGCGGCGGCGCTCTTGCCGGAGGCGGCGCCGGCGGCGGAGCCGGCCGAGGGCTTGTCGGGCTTGGCCTCGGGGGCGCGGTCGGCGGGCCGGGCAGCGGCGGCGGCCTTGTCCGCGGCGCTCCGGTCGACAGCGGCCTTGTCAGGAGCGGGCTTGTCGGCCGGGCTGCTGGCGTCCGCGGCGTTGCTGCGCACGGCGTCGGAGGAGGTGCGTACCTCGGCCGTGCTGGCGCCGAGGCTGTCGGACGGGCCGGTGGCGAACGCCGTGCCGGTCATCGCGAGGGTGAGGGGGAGGGCGAGGATCGCGGTGGCGAGGCGCCGCCGGTGCTGCTTCGTGCTGCTCGTACAGGTCATGCTGGGACTCCCGTCCGCGGTAGGAGGGATGCCTTCGCACTCCCGCCACCGGACGAGCCGGTCTCGCCACTCACTCCCCGCACGGTCTGGGCGACCGTTCTTCTCCGTGCGCCGCCCCCTGCGGGGCTGCGTCGGTGAGGACCGTGCGGATCAACGCTTCTGCGTCCGGAGCCGGGTGCCCGGGGGCACCCCTCTCCAGGGGCAGGTCGGTCTCGCCACTCGCTCCCCGGACGGCCTAGGCGACCGTGTCTCTCCGTGCACCGCCCCCGAGGGGGCGGCGTCGGTGTGGACCATCCGGATCAACGCTTCCTCGGACCGGGGCTCAATCCGGTCCTGCAGGTCCACCGGTGTGGTCCTGCGATTACAGAGGGTAGCCACATCCTCGTGAGTGAAACTAGGCCATCTGGCTGAACTTTGTGACGTATTTCACGTCCAATGACAGGAATCGAGGAGGAGGTCACCACGGAGAGCAACATCGGCAGACCGGTCCCCGCGGGCTCGGGAGCACCTCCGCCCTGCGCCAGCGGGGTCAGGTCGACAGCAGCAGGCTCAGACCGCCGACCGTGAAGGCGACCATGACCGCGACCAGCGGGAGCTGGCCGGCCGTGGTCCGTTCCCCGCCGGCGCGGACGGCGCGGTCGTGCGCCAGCACCACGCCGAGCACGTGCCCCAGCACGATCGCCCCGACCTGCACGTTCGCGATCGCCCGCGGGCTGACGGCCGTGTAGTCGATGCCGTTGCCGTAGGTCCCGAACAGGTCGACGCCCTCGCGCCCGAACGGGTTGCTGGCCAGGATCCAGGTGGCCTGCCCGTCGAGCAGCAGCAGGGAGAAGTAGTGCGCGACGGCGTAGCCGGCGGCGATCGGGATGAGCGAGTGGGCGAACAGCCCGGGCTGCGCGCGCGGCGCGTGCCGTGACAGCACGCCGCAGAGCAGGGTCGCCCCGACGTACAGGACGGCTGCGATCGCGATCATCACGACCAGGCCGATGGTCCCGGGGACTGCCGTGAGGTAGGCGTCCCGCCCCGGACCCTCGGCCCAGTACTGCGTGCGCGACAGCCCGTCGAACCCGGTCGAGCCGATGAGCACCAGCACGACGGCCGCCAGGCCACGCTCCACGCGCTGCCCGTCGAGCCCGTCCAATGGCGACCGCAGCACGAGCCGGCCGTCCTCGCGCCGCCCGAACGGCGACATCCTCCCGAGCAGGGTGCTGTAGACCTCGAAGCCGTCGCCGCGGGCGAACCACCCGCTGCCGAACCAGAGCGCCGCGACGAGCTGGGCGACGCCGTAGACGACGAGGAAGACGCCGACCGTACGAGGCTCGGCCCGCCCCGGGAGCACCAGCTCCAGCCAGACGAAGACCAGCAGGGACACCACCGCGGGCCAGTAGCCGAGGGCGGGCAGGCGGCCCTCCGCCGGAGCCGGACCGGTCAGCTTCGCCAGGGCGGCGTGCAGGGTGCGCAGGGGGTTGACGTACCGCCAGATGGGCCCGAGCAGCAGGCTGGCCGGGATGAGGCCGACCCACAGCGTCACGTAGAGGACGTACGGCGCGAGGTTGTCGTTGGGGCTGGCCGGGCCCACCAGCGCGACCGCAGCGACCAGCAGCGTGAGCGCCAGCACGACCAGCCGCAGGACCCACTGCAGGACCGGCGCGTCGACGACGGCCTGCACGAGACCGGGCAGCGGCCGGCCGGCGGCGTCCCCACGCAGCTTGGGCACGCGCCACAGCAGCACCAGCGCCAGGAAGCTCACGACGATGGCCAGCCCTGCGCCGTACAGAGCGAGGAACAACGGGACCGGCAGGTCGGTACGACCACCGACCCCGTGCGCCAGGACCAGGGAGTCCGCGGTCACGCGACCCGCAGCGAGAACAGCGGCCGGCCGGCCTGGTGCAGCTCGACCTCGTACGAGCCGGGCAGGTCGGCGGTGAACGCGAGCTGCGCGGTCTGTCCCGGGACCAGGTCGGCGTAGAGGTCGTAGCCGTGGACGTGGATCTCCTCGACGATGTCCGCCGTGATCCGCAGGACGACCTGCTCGCCCTTGCGCACCTCGACGCGACCCTCGACGCCGCTGACCTCGCCACCGGCGAGGGTCACCTCCACGACCTTCGCCGTCGGTGTCGGGCTGGGCGTCGTGTCCACGACCGGGTCCGCGGGGCGCGCGGGCGGGGCGGCGACGTCCGCCTGGCTGCCGGCCGAGCAGCCGGCGAGCAGGAGGACGACGACGACCAGCAGCCGGTGCACGGGGGCTCCTCGGGACGGGCGGGGCAGCTGATCGTCAGGCTAGGTGACCGCGCGGGACCGGCCGGGCAGCAGCAGCGCACCAGACAGGGCGACGGCCAGCGCGGCGCGAGGCCAGGTCGAGGTGCACGGCGCGGGCAAGCAGCACCTGAGCAGTCTGGCGGCCGGCCTCTATCGCCCCGTGAAGTTCGCCTCGCGTCGCTCGAGGAAGGACATGACGCCCTCGGTGGCGTCCTCGGACACCAGCAGCGGCGGGAGCAGGCCGGCCAGGTGCTCGCGGGCGGCGTCCTCGTTGCGGCAGGCGACGCGGGCGTTGGCCAGCGTGCCGTAGACGCCGAGCGGGGCCTGCTTGGCGATCAGCTGCGCGATCTCGGTCGCCCGCGCGAGCTGCTGCCCGGCCGGGACGACCTCCTGGACGAGCCCGATGCGGTGCGCCTCGGTCGCCCCGAACTCCTCGCCGGTGAGGATCCAGCGCATCGCATTGCCCCAGCCGAGCTGGGCCGGCGCCCGGAGCGTGGCGCCGCCGAAGGGCAGGATCCCGCGGCCGACCTCGAGCTGGCGGAAGCGCACGTCGTCGGCCGCCACCACGATGTCGCTGGCCAGCGCGAGCTCGATCGACAGCGTGAAGGCGATGCCCTGCACGGCCATGACGACCGGTTTCGGGACCGGCGGGCCCCACAGCCCGAAGGGGTCGTGCAGGCTCGTGCCGGACAGGACCGAGGGACCGTTCGCCTGCACCGCGGGCAGCACCTCGGCCAGGTCCAGCCCGGCGGAGAAGTGGTCGCCGTGGCCGTAGACCACGCCCACCCGCACGTCGTCGTCGGTCGCGAGCCGCTCGTAGGCCGCGGCCACCTCCGCAATGACCGCGAGGTTCCAGGCGTTGCGCTTGGCGGCGCGGTCCACGCCGATCAGCAGGACGTGGCCGTCCTTCTCGACGGTGACCGTGCTCATGGCGCTCCTCGTGGCAGTGGGTGGCTGGAGACTTCCGCGCTAAAGCAGGAAGCGGAACAGCGGGCTGTCCGGCGGCACCGGGGAGATCTCCGGCGGAGCGACGGCCATCCGCTCGAGCAGCGCGGGCAGGTCCTCAGGGCGGCTCAGCTCGATGCCGACCAGCGCCGGTCCGGTCTCGCGATTGTTGCGCTTGACGTACTCGAACAGCGTGATGTCGTCGTCCGGACCGAGCACCTCGTCCAGGAAGCGGCGCAGCGCGCCCGGCTCCTGCGGGAAGTCGACGAGGAAGTAGTGCTTGCGCCCCTCGTGGACCAGCGCGCGCTCGACGATCTCGCCGTAGCGGCTCACGTCGTTGTTGCCGCCGGACAGCACGACCAGCACGGTCGCGCCCGGGTCGACGGTGACGACCGGACCGAGGGCCGCCGCGGCCAGCGCTCCCGCGGGCTCCGCGATGATCCCGTCGGACTGGTAGAGCTCGAGCATCTCGGTGCAGACCCGGCCCTCGGCGACCGCGACGACCTCGGCCTTGCTGTCGCG